>NZ_CP022655.2:4520000-4868122 GCF_002243345.2 Paenibacillus sp. RUD330 | reverse complement strand
TGCAGCCCGGCCGGAGGAGCGCCTGCTGCTTGGGCCGGTTCATAGGCGCGGCTATCCAAGCATAAGCTGACGGTAAGACAGCGAGGGCGGGTGAGAGCTAGCGTGACGAAGTCCAAGAGACAGCCGGAATCCCATGATTGCCGCAACAGGCTTCGATTTCACAACGTCAAGGAGCAGCATCTGACCTTGGGCGAGGTCGCCGAGCGGATGATGTCTTTCATAAGGGAGGATCCCCGGGCAGCGTATCATTTCGCCATCGGAACGGACTCCCAGGTTCATCCGAGCCATACCAAATTCATTACCGGCCTTGTTCTAAGACGGGTGGGCAAAGGGGCTTGGGCGTGCTACAGGCCCTTCGTGCTGAACAGAGAGCTGGCTTCGATCCGCGAGAAGCTGGCCTTCGAGACTTCTCTCTCCCAGGAGATGGCCGCTTATCTGGAGGAGCATCGCATCGTGCCCGGGATGGAGGATCTGATTCTGCCTTACGTCTACCAGGGAGCCGAGCTCCGGACGTTCATCGACATCGATGCCGGAACGGAGCCTTGCCTCAATCCGACCCATCTGTACGTCCAGGAGATGATCGCCCGCGTGGAGACGATCGGCAGCTATGTGCCCCGCGTCAAGCCGGAGGCATACTGCGCTTCGAGCTATGCGAACCGCTATACCAAGCGGCCGGCAAGGATCGTCATGTAGAGCGCAGGCAGAAAAGCTCGAAAAGGTCCGGAAGCCATCTGAAGATGGCTGCGCGAACCTTTTTTTGCTTTATTCGGCTGTGAAGGCATCCAGCATCCAGACATGCTTCTCCAGCGACGTATGGATGGCCAGCAGCATATCGGCCGTCGTTTCGTCCTGCCGGCTTTGAGCGGCGGCCATTCCTTCCTTGAGCTCGCCGATCATGCTCCTGAAGTCGGCCGAGACCGACCGGACCATGGCGATGGCGGATTCGCTGCCGGCCGCTTCCTGGACGGTAGCCGTCTCCAGATAAGCTTTCATGCTGGCCAGCGGCCGGCCTCCGACCGCCAGCAGCCGCTCCGCGAGCTCGTCGACATGAATGGCGGCCTCTTCGTAGAGAGCCTGGAATTTCTCGTGCAGGGTGAAAAATTGGGGGCCTTTGACATACCAGTGGTACTGGTGAAGCTTCACATACAGAATGCTCCAATTGGCCAGCTGGAGATTGAGGACTTGAGCAACGGACGGGACGGCTGCAGCGGATGAGGCGGTCATGCGGATCAGCTCCTTATTTATAATAATTATTATCTAGTATTAAATATAATGAACTCCCGGCCGACTGTCAAGGCCTGCTCCCCGAAGGCGGCCGAAATGAAAAAAAGGCCCCTTTTCAGGGACCTTTCAAGCGGGCTTGGAATGCTGTCGACGCCGGGGCTACTCCGTGCGGAGCTCTTGCTTGGCCTCGGGCTTGCGGGTCATCGTCATGCGGGTGCCCGGCATGAGCAGGACCATGACGACGGCCGCTACGGCCGGAATAAGAGCCCACAGGAAGGTGTGGGAGATGGAAGTCGCGAGCGCGGCCTCGATTTTGTTCAGCACTTCGGCGGGAATTTCCTTGCGGCCTTCAGGCGTAAGGAACTGCTGGTTGCCTTGCCTCCGCCGCCGATCGGCGCCTTGCCTCCGAATGCGGTTTCCAGGCGCGAGGTGAAGATGTTGCGCTGGATGATGCCGAAGATCGTAATGCCGAGCGTCATGCCGAGGGAGCGCATGAACGTCGTCGTGGCGGTAGCCGCCCCGCGCTGGCGCATGTCGAAGCCGTCGATGGCGGCCATGTTCAGCACGGAGAAGGAGTAGCCGACGCCGAAGCCGAGCAGGATCATCTCCAGCGTCACGACGAAGCGGGCCGTATCCGGGCTGATGAAGCCGAGAGAGACGACGCCGGCCAGGAAGAACACCGCCGAGATCATCATGATGGAGCGGAAGCTCAGCTTGGTGGTGAGGAAGCCGCCGACCTGGCTGCCCACGACGGAGCCGATCATCATCGGCATGAGCAGCAGGCCGGAGTTGGTCGCCGAGCCGCCGTACACGCCTTGGATGAAGATCGGAATGTAGATCGTGGCGATGATGAAGGTCGAGCCGTAGAACAAGGAGGTCAGCACGCTGCTGGCGAACAGCCGCTTGCGGAACATTTTGAACGAGATGATCGGCTCGGCGACTTTCGTTTCCGTATACAGGAACACCGCCAGCAACACGACGAATCCGGCGAACAGGCCGAGAATCATGCCGGAGTCCCAAGCGTATTTCTGGCCACCCAGCTCCAGGGCGAACATGAGACAGACGATGGCTCCGACGAGAGTGAACGCGCCGACCCAGTCGATGCGCTGCTTGGAATGGGAGAGGGATTCCTTGTAATAGGACCCGATGAAGAACAGAGCGAGAATGCCGAGCGGGATATTAATGTAGAACACCCACTCCCAGCCGATGTGGTCGGTGATGACCGCGCCGAGCAGCGGTCCGAAAATGCTCGAGATGCCGAATACGGCTCCGAACAGGCCGGACATCTTGCCGCGCTTCTCCGGAGGGAAAATATCGAATACGATCGTGAACGCGATCGGCATGAGAGCTCCGCCGCCGATGCCCTGGATGGCCCGGTACACGCTCAGCTGGGTGATGCTGCCCGCCGTGCCGCACAGCGCGGAGCCGAGCAGGAACACGATGATGCCGAAAATAAAGAACCGCTTGCGGCCGTACATGTCCGACAGCTTGCCGAAAATCGGCGTGCCTGCCATGAGGGCGATCATATAAGCGGATGTCACCCATACGAGCTGGTCGTATCCGCCGAGATCATCGACGATCCGCCCCATGGCGGTAGCGACGATCGTGTTGTCCATGGCTGACATCAGAATAGCCAGCATGAGGCCGGCTACGACGAATCGGGTCTGGCGCGCGCCTGTCTCCGACATGGAATTCACTCCTTCTTTCACCTGCAAATTAAGATCCATTCTTATTATATTCAAATTTGAGTATAAGACAACGGATTTGTTTCAGGGCTGAATCATTCCGAGGGCAGCCGGATGGGGACATCGGGTTTGATGCCGTTGCTCGGCTGCGGCTGAATCGGTTATTCCCGCCTTCGTTTGGATACAGTATACAAACGCCTATCCTCACTGGATTCGGGCTTGCTTCACTTGCACCCGGATCGTCTGTGCCTTGCGTCTTGCTCTGCCGATGCTTATATTTTCGGTTATGATCATGCGGAACGCCGCTGTGCATATACCTGAATGGTGCCCCTTGGCGGCTCTCCCATACGTCCGCTGGCGCCTTTCGACAAGAATTGGTAAACTGGAAGCAACGGAATCGGCACTGGTTACATACCGCAATTTCTTGGCCGGATCCGGCCATGTTCCCATCATGACGAAGGAGTTGGACCCGACTTGACCCATATCCGCAAAGCGATCATACCCGCAGGAGGTCTTGGAACCCGCTTCCTGCCCGCAACGAAAGCCCAGCCGAAGGAAATGATGCCGCTCATCGACAAGCCGGCCATTCAATATATCGTGGAAGAAGCCGCCGCATCCGGCATCGAGAGCATCATGATCGTCAGCGGCCGCAGCAAGCGTGCGATCGAAGACCACTTCGACAAATCGGTCGAGCTGGAGAACGAGCTCGAAGCAAGAGGCGACGAGGAGACGCTGAAGGTCGTCCGCAGCATTTCCAAGCTGGCCGACATCGTCTACGTCCGCCAGCGGGAGCCGCTCGGCCTCGGCCATGCGGTGCTCTGCGCCCGCAGCTTCATCGGCAACGAGCCTTTTGCGGTGCTGCTGGGCGACGACATCCTGCGCTCGCCGCAGCCATGCCTGGGCGAGATGATGAACTTCTACCGGGAAACCGGGT
The DNA here is from genome assembly GCF_002243345.2 of Paenibacillus sp. RUD330. Lineage (NCBI taxonomy): Bacteria > Bacillati > Bacillota > Bacilli > Caryophanales > Paenibacillaceae > Paenibacillus > Paenibacillus sp. RUD330. The sequence continues at coordinate 4,864,279 of NZ_CP022655.2, read as the reverse complement.
CTTCGGTCGTCTCGGTCATGGAAGTTCCGTGGGATCAGACCCACAAATACGGCATCGCGGATCTGGAAGGGGAGGGCATGTTCCCCCGCATCCGCAACCTGGTGGAGAAGCCGGCTCCCGGCGAAGCGCCTTCCAATTGGGCTGTCGTCGGGCGCTACGTGCTCGATCCTGCTGTATTCCGCCTGCTCGAAAGGGCGGAGCCGGGCAAGAACGGCGAGATCCAGCTGACGGACAGCTTGCAGAAGCTGAATTCCGTGCTGCCGATGCATGCCTTTAAATTCCAGGGACGCCGGCATGACGTCGGTGATAAGCTGGGATTTGTGCAGGCAACGATCGACATGGCGCTGGAGCGCGAGGATCTGTCTCAGGCGGTACGGGATTATATGAGAAGCAAGCTGGAGACGGAGTTGTTTTAGGCTTGCGCTGGCAGGGGCAGTCATCCGAATCATGAACCGTCCGGGGCACAGGAAGTTGTCTGGGCGGTTTTTTTGGTTTTGGATTGCTTTTACATGACTTCATCCGTTAGTAATAGATAGAGAAACCGATAGGAACAGGTTAACATGGTGGAGGCTTGGGAAGATGAGCAGGGAAACCAGTGAAGGGGAGCGCGGCCGGGTCGTGCGGACGGCATGTCCTTATTGCGGTTTTGCGACGATGGACGACGAAGCCTCGTTCTGCAGCCGGTGCGGCAAGCCGCTCCATACGGCGGCCATTTTGGCGCGCCGTCTCGAACGGGCGGAATGGCTGGAAAAAATCAAGGATGCCGGCGCCGGGACAAGCGCGCAGCCGCTTCAGGACCGCGATGCCCAGGAGATATGGAACCGCATGTCGCGAGACGGCGAATCCGGCCGCAAGGCGGATGGAGGAGGCGGGCAGGCGGAGCGGCCTCGGACCGGGCGTCTTGCCGTCTCTGCGGAGGGGGCGCCGGCGACAGGCTACTTCCGGTTATGGATGCTGCCGGCTGCTGCTTTGCTGATCAGCTCTCTGGCTGTGCTTGCCGTTTTCGTCCATGACGGGAAGGTCAACGCCAAGGTGCGTTCCTGGCATGTGCAGGCGGAAAAAGAAGCGAAGGCCGGGCAGTACCGGAACGCCGAGGAGCTGCTCGAGCTCGCTGCGGCTTCCCGGCCCGGCAATCCCGGCATTGCCAAGGATATCGACATCGTCCGTCAGGCCGCCAAGCTCGACGAGGATATCAAGGCGGCGGGGCTGCTGCTCGACCAGGGCAGCCTGGAGAAGGCCGAAAGCGGGCTGCGCCAAGCGCAGGCGACGCTGAGCAGCCGCCACGAGGAGCTGTTCGATCCCATCCGCGACAAGCTGGCAGGAGCGGGGGCAAGGCTGGCCGTGCAGCAGGTATCGAGCGAGCTGGACGGTCTGGGAACGATCCGGGAAATGGCGGAGAGGCTCCAGAGGCTGCGCGGGCTCCAGGCTCCCGGGGCGCCTGAGCTGCGCCAGCGCATTTTGGACAGCATGGTAGAGATGGGCATCGACCAGGCGCTGCAGCTGCTGAGGAAGAAGGACTTCTCTGCCGCCCGCGCCGCTGTGGACGAGACGATCAGCCATGCGGGGAACATGTCGAAGCTTCAAGATATGTCCGCCCGGATCGACAAGGAGAAGGAAGAATACGAGGAGCAGGAGCGCAAGCGGCTGAATGCGGCCATGCAGATGGCCAATCTGGAGCAGCGGCAAAATCAGACGGATGCATTCGACATCGTCGAGCTGCATGCTTCCATCGGCGAGGAAGGCAGCGCGGTCATTACCGGCCGGCTGAAGAGCAAGGCGACCCGGGGCATCCGCGCCATCCGGCTCTTCTATGTGCTGAAGGATTCGGAAGGGGTGCAGATCGGCTCCGGCACGATATCCGTTTCGAGCGGAGGGGTCATCGAGCCGGGAGGAAGCGCCGCCTTCACGGAGAAGAACGCTTCGGTCAAGAGCGAGGCGTCCGTAGCGATCACTAGCGCGACCTGGTATATCGATTGACCGTCGCGTGGATAAGAAAGGAGGGACCGCCATGAGGCTGACGAAGCCCCTTGCGGCCGCTGCGGCAGCAGCCGTCCTGCTTGCGGGAGCGGGGACGGCCTTGGCGCTGCACGGATACATTCCCCGTCAGATGGGGATGGAGCCGCTGCTCGCGGTTTCGCCGCCGGAGGGAACGGCTGCAGGCAACGCAGCCGCGCTGAAGGACATTATTTTCCGCATCCAGAAAAAAGTCGTGACCATCCAGAGCGAAAGCGGCCTTGGATCCGGCTTTCTGTACAACGCCAAGGGAGACATCATCACCAACGCCCACGTCGTGGCCGGATCGAGAACGGTGAGGGTCACGACTTCCGATGCCCGCGAGCTGACGGGAGAGGTGATCGGCATCGGCACGGATACCGATATTGCCGTCGTGCGCGTGCCGGATCTGGAGGGAACGGAGCCGCTGCGCCTGGAGCGCAGCGGGCGGGTGGAGGTCGGGGATGCCATCATGGCCGTCGGCAGTCCGCTCGGATTGCAGAATACCGTCACTCCGGGCATCATCAGCGGGCTGGGGCGCACGTTCTCGATGAAGCCGTACACCTACCGGAACATGGTTCAGATCTCGGCTTCGATCGCTCCCGGCAACAGCGGCGGGCCGCTCATCGACCAGCGGACGGGAATGGTGCTCGGCATCAACTCGGCGGAAATGCAGGATGGGGAAATCGGCTTCAGCATCCCGATCTCCGATGTCCTGTCCGCGGCCGAGGGCTGGTCGCAGACGCCGATGAAGGAGCTGCCCGGCGTTCCGGGGAGCGCGACCAATGCCCTGACCGGCAAGAAATCCATTACGGACTACGCCGGGTACCTTGTGTCGCGTTTCTATGAGAGCCTCAGCAACGGCGATTACGTCTATGCGTACTCGCTGCTGGGAATCAACTGGAAGAAGCAGGATCCCTACGAGGACTTCCGGCGAGGCTACCTGCCGACCAAAAATGTCGTCATCAAAAGCCTCAAGGTCGACAAGGACGGGGAGCGCTCCGCCGTGGTCAAGGCCGTCATTACGGCGGAGGAGCATGGCCAGGACGGCAAGACGTCCGTCCGCAGCTTCGAGGTTTCCTACGAGGTCGGATACGAGAACGATCAGCTCAAGCTGATCAGCGGCAAGGGCAAGGAGCTGGGGACCGGAGACGGGGAGTAGGCTTGCGGAGCCCCTTGCCTATGGCGCAAGCGGCTGGAGCTCGAACCGGGCAGCCCCATATCGGGCTCTCCGCTTCGCCGGCGGAACGAGCGGCAGGACGTCCGAGCCGGCTGCAGAAAAGGATTTGGCTTCTGATTTGACCTTGCCGGGAGCCTTGCTGTGCGGGACCGCTGCAGGAGCGGGGCGCATGGCTGCAGAGCGGTCGAGCGGTCAAGGCTGTAAGACCGCTGCAGGAGCAGGGTGCATGGCGCCGAGCGGTCGTACGGACAAGGCAGGACAAGCCTGGGGCTGTTGCAGGAGCGGGACGCGGCGTCCTGCGCTGCTGCGGCCTTTTTTCACGGCTTGCCGTTCACGGGGGAGCGCCTAGTCTCATCGGATTCCCTTAGAAGCAGAGGGAATCCTTGACAAGCCAATTTCCGGAGTGGTATATAAAGTTTTAGCACTCTTCATTACGGAGTGCTAATCTACCCGATCCAAGAGGAGAGATTTCAAAGTGGAAAAAAAGCAGTTCCAAGCTGAATCCAAACGTCTTTTGGAAATGATGATCAATTCCATCTACACCCAAAAGGAAATTTTTCTTCGCGAGCTGATCTCCAACAGCAGTGACGCCATCGATAAAATCTACTATAAAGCGCTGACGGACGAGAAGCTGACGTTCAATCCGGACAGCTACTTCATCCAGATCATTCCCGACCAGGCTGCGCGTACCCTGACGATTCGGGACACCGGCATCGGCATGAACCGCGAGGAGCTCGAGAGCCACCTCGGCATTATCGCGAAGAGCGGCTCCCTCGCCTTCAAGCAGGAAAACGAAGCAAAGGACGGCCGCGACATCATCGGGCAGTTCGGCGTCGGCTTCTACTCCGCCTTCATGGTCGCCGACCGCGTGACGGTCATCACCAAGCCGCTGGATGGCCAAGAGGCGTGGAAATGGGTTTCCGAAGGTGCGGACGGCTACACGATCGAGAGCGCGCACAAGGATTCGGTCGGCACCGAGATCATTTTGGAGATCAAGCCGAATACCGAGGATGACAACTACGACGAGTATTTGAACGATTACCGCCTCAAGGCGCTGATCAAGAAATACTCCGATTTCATCCGCTATCCGATCCGGATGGAGGTTTCCTCCAGCCGTCTCAAGGAAGGCAGCGAGGATGAGTTCGAGACGTACACGGAAGAGCAGCAGGTCAACAGCATGGTTCCGATCTGGCGCAAGAACAAGAGCGAGCTGACGGCCGAGGACTACGAGGCGTTCTACCACGAGAAGCATTACGGCTTCGACAAGCCGCTCAAGCATGTGCATGTGAGCGCCGACGGCGCGGTCGTCTATCAGGCGATCCTGTACATTCCGGAGACGATTCCTTTCGATTATTACACCAAGGAGTTCGAGAAGGGGCTGGAGCTGTATTCCAGCGGCGTGCTGATCATGAACAAATGCGCCGACCTGCTTCCCGACTACTTCAGCTTCGTCAAGGGCATGGTGGACTCCGAGAGCCTCTCGCTCAACATCTCCCGCGAGATGCTGCAGCATGACCGCCAGCTGAAGCTGATCGCCAAAAACATCGAATCGAAGATCAAGGGCGCTCTGCAAACCATGCTGAAGGACGAGCGCGGGAAGTACGAGCAGTTCTTCAAGTCGTTCGGCCGCCAGCTGAAATTCGGCGTCTACAGCGACTACGGCATGCATAAGGACGCGCTGCAGGACCTGCTGCTGTTCACCTCCTCCAAGGACAAGGCGCTCGTCACACTGGCTGAATACGTATCCCGCATGCCTGAGGACCAGAAGTATATCTACTACGCTTCCGGCGAATCGGCCGAGCGCATCGAGAAGCTCCCGCAGACCGAGCTCGTGCTCGACAAGGGCTTCGAGATTCTGTATTTCACCGACGACATCGACGAGTTCGCCGTGAAGATGCTTGCCGGCTACAAGGAGAAGGAATTCCGCTCCGTCTCCAGCGGCGATCTCGGCATCGAAGAGGACGAGAAGACCGCCGAGGAAGAGAAGGCCGATGAGGAGAACAAGGCTCTCTTCGAGGAGATGAAGGCGCTGCTCGGCGACAAGGTCAGCGGCGTTCGGGCTTCCAGGCGCCTGCGCAAGCATCCGGTCTGCTTCGCCACGGATGGCGAAGTGACGATCGAGATGGAGAAGATCCTGAAGGCGATGCCGAACAGCGGCGACGTCAAAGCCCAGAAGGTGCTGGAGCTGAACGTCGGCCACGATGTCTTCCGCGCGCTGAAGGAGGCCTATGAGAGCGACAAGAGCAAGCTGGGCTTGTTCACTTCGCTGCTCTACAATCAGGCGCTGCTGATCGAGGGCTTGCCGATCGAGGATCCGGTGGAGTTCACGAACCAGATTTGCCAGGTCATGGCTTAAATCCATAAAGGGCGGCCCCCAAAGTCCATGACTTGGGGGCTGCCCTTTTTCTTTAGGATGCGGCTTGGCGACTCTCGGCGGGCGGCGGAACGGGAAGCAGAAGAAGGAGTAGAACGAACTCGCGTTTATCCCTCCATGGCATGCTTGCCGCCCGCTGCGGAAAGCCGCTTCCATCCATCGAAGGCGAGCCTTGAGGGAGCCGGCCGTTCAGGTTCCGATGTGGATCAAATCGATGCCGATGACATCTCTCCGGTGAACGGGGAATGTAAGCAGGGTATGCGGTATCTGCCGTCCGTTCAGACGAAGGGTGTACTGGACGTTGTCGCCGATGCGGATATCGTCCGAGATGTCGTTGCGCACGCCGCCGACGGACTGCACGCCGCCTCCGGGAGAAATTCGGACGACACCGGTGTATTCTAGAGCCTGGGCAATGCTCATGCCGTCATAATATGGAATTTGGTAATCCTCCGTCACGTAGGGAAAGGATTCGCCGCCTTCAATGCGGACGGTCACCGGCGCAGGCGTGTTGGCCGTTCCAGCAGGACTGGCGCCAGGGGCGCCGGCTCCTGCAAAAGGTACGGGGAAGCCCGGCCCGCCGGGGAAGCCGGGTCCGCCGGGGAAGCCCGGCCCGCCGGGGAAGCCGCCGCCGGGGAAGCCCGGCCCGCCGGGGAAGCCGCCGCCCATCGGCGGGAAGATTCCGCGATCCGGCCGTTGGATCGGTGGGAAAATCCCCGGGTCGTAGCCGGAGAGAGGCGGGAAGATGCCGGGCGCAGGCTGAGCGGCCGGCACGAAATGGAAGCTGCGCTGGCTTCCGCCGCAGCCGCAGTCGCCTCCGGCTTGGACAGGCTGATAGGCGGGCTGATAAGCGGCCGGATAGGCTGGGGCATGGTAAGGATAATAAGTATTCATTCCGGACATGCAGCTCCTTTCGGACATTGCCTTGAATACACTATCCTATGCGGCATATGCCTATCCTCTTTCCGCGAATCGTGGAAAAAAGTCCCGAACGCTCTATGGACCCGGATCCAAACATCCTTCCGTCTCCGAGCGTAAGCGATGGGCGAGGAAAAAGCCCATTTCGGAAAACAAAAAAAGACCGGGCCCGAGGGCCCGGTCTTCCATTGGAAACATTATTTTACGGCTGCTTCATAACGCTTGCCGACTTCATCCCAGTTCACGACGTTCCAGAACGCTTTGATGTAGTCAGGGCGTTTGTTTTGGTAGTTCAGGTAGTAGGCATGCTCCCATACGTCCAGGCCGAGCAGAGGCGTTTCGCCTTCGAAGATCGGGCTGTCCTGGTTTGGAAGGCTGTATACTTTCAGCTTGCCTTCTTTGTCGGCTGCGAGGAAAGCCCAGCCGCTGCCGAAGCGCGTCGTTGCTGCTTTGGCGAAGTCTTCCTTGAATTTCTCGAAGCCGCCCAGCTCGCTGTCGATCGCTTCTGCCAGCTTGCCCGCAGGCGCGCCGCCGGCGTTAGGGCCGATCGTCGTCCAGAACAGGCTGTGGTTCGCATGGCCGCCGCCGTTGTTGCGTACAGCGGTGCGGATGGACTCAGGAATGCTGTTCAGGTCGGAGATAAGATCCTCAAGGGACTTACTTGCCAGTTCGGGAGCGGATTCCAGAGCGGCGTTCAGGTTGGTCACATACGTGTTGTGGTGACGGTCGTGGTGGATCTCCATCGTCTTCGCATCGATGTGCGGCTCCAGAGCGTCGTTGGCATACGGAAGTGCTGGAAGTTCATGTGCCATAATCAATTACCTCCTCAGATAATATGTAGCGATTCCAGTTCATTATCCCTCAATCGGCCTAATAAATCAACATTTTAGTTTCAAAAGTCGGCAGCTATTCCGCTCTATCCGATGCGATAAAGAGGGAATCGCTTCGAGGACAGGCCGCCCAAGCTTCCGGCAAGGAGACGGAGGTCTTGCGGGGGACAAAAGCCGGAGGCTCCGGAGCCTGTCCGGGCCCGACGGCTGCAGATCGGCAGCGCATCTTATCCTTTCACGAAAAAGCATATTTATTCCATTACCCGCATGAACTTTTCCCGAACCATGATGTAAGCGCTTGTAAGACAGCGCTTACAACAGAATGTAAGCGCAATGTTAAATTTAATTAAGGTTTTTGAGCAAAATGGCTGGATTTCGTTAACTTTTGTCGTATAATCAGAGTTAGCTTTTACAATGACATTGAATGTAAGGGAGACAAGCATTCATGCATCTTCGTTCTTTCCAGCTGGCAGACTACCATGCCGTGACGTCCTTGCTGCAGTCGGTATTGTCGGAAGAGTGTTACGAGCTGACAATCGAAGCGCTCACGCGCCAGCTTTCATGGGACAGCGATCTTGTGCTCATCGCTTCGGCGGGCGACAAGATGACGGGCATCATCATCGGAACGATCGACAACAACCGAGGCTATTACTACCGTGTGGCCGTTCATCCGGATCACCGCGGCCAAGGGATCGCCAAGAGCCTCATTTCCAGCCTCCGCGGCCGGTTCGAGCAGCGCAAGGTTTCCAAGATCATGGTTACGGCGGACGAGCACAACGAACCCGTACTGCCGCTTTACAGCTCCCTGGGCTTCGAGCCTTCCGATTTCTATCATTCGTTCCAGAAGCTCAGCATCGTAGCTGGCTGAACCGAAGAACCAAGCTTTTGTTTCCCGCAATTCTTCCTTTCCATATGGTCGTCATCCCGAGGCATATCCTTCGTCAATTGCTTTTGACGTCCGGATGTGCTTTTCTTATTAGTAAGATGTGAATGTCAGGGAGTGCGTAAGTGAACAACTATCGGCGCTGTTACATCAAAAGCTTCAAGCATGACGGCCATCTGCACCGGCAATGGCAGCGGAACTGGCTCGTGCCGCAGGAGCTGCTTCTGCCGCAGCATGCCGCGGAGGGGATGCATGTGCTCCTCAACAACCAGACGCCGATCAAGGAAGCGGACGGATCCATGTGGGTCAGCCGCGTTCCGGCGGTCTCTTTTTTTATTCCGGGCAAATGGTTCAACGTCGTCGCGATGATCGAGGATTTCGGCATCCGTTATTACTGCAATCTGGCCTCGCCGCCGTACTTGACGGGAGATGTGCTGACGTATATCGATTACGACCTTGATGTGATCCGGACTGCGGGCGGCGATCTGGCTGTCGTGGATCGGGACGAATACGAGAGGCATAAGGCGGAGTACCGCTATCCGCCTGTCGTCGACGCCAAAGTAAGCGAAGGGCTGAGGGAAGTTACCCATCGGATCCGCGGAGGCAAGCCTCCTTTCGAGGACGAGGTCGTGAAGGCCTATTACGAAGCCTGGCGGGCGAGCATCGCGAACGGAGCGGAGGGCGAGGCGGAATGAGAGGGACGCCGAGCGGGGAGAAGGATGCGCTGCCGCTGGCGGGAAGCGGTCCGGAGGGCGTCGGCATGGCCGTTGACGGGCATCCGGCGCGCTCAGGCGGAGCCTCGCATGCCAGGGAGCTGTTTCGGCTGGTCCGTACGGCCGTCCTGGCGCTGGCCGTGGTCGCCTTGCTGCAGCGATTCGTCTTCAACCTTTCGATCGTGGAAGGACAGTCGATGGAGCCGACCTTGTCGGAGGGCGATTGGCTGCTGGTCAACAAGATGGCGATGACGATGTCCTCTCCGCATCATGGCGACGTCATGATTATCCGGGATCCGCAGCCGCCGGACGGGAGCTCCGATTATCTCGTCAAGCGCGTCGTCGGCCTGCCCGGCGATCGGGTCGAGATCAGGGACGGCAGCTTGTACCTGAACGGGGAGAAGCTGGAGGAAGACTATGCCGGCGGAGACCGCACGGAGGGGGTTTTTCCGCCTCTGACCGTCGGCAAGGGCAAGCTGTTCGTCATGGGAGACAACCGCCTGCCGCTGGCCAGCCGGGACAGCCGCGCCTTCGGGCTCGTCGACGAGGAGGATGTCCGGGGCAGGGCGGAGTTCGTCCTTTGGCCGGCCGGCCATATCGACAAGCTGTAGCGGCGGAGCGTTTTGCCGAAAGGATCAAGCAGAAGGAGTTGGCCCTTTATATGAAAGAAGTATCGATCTATACGGATGGAGCCTGCTCCGGCAACCCCGGTCCGGGCGGGTGGGGAGCCGTCTTGTTCTACGGGGACAAGCGCAAGGAGATATCCGGCGCGGAGCCGCATACGACGAACAACCGCATGGAGATCCAGGCGGTCATCGAAGCGCTGTCGCTGCTCAAGGTTCCTTGCAAGGCGACCGTGCACAGCGACTCGGCGTATGTGGTGAACTGCTTCCAGAACAACTGGATCAAGGGCTGGCTGCGCAACGGCTGGAAGAACAGCAAGGGACAGCCGGTCGAGAACAAGGAGCTGTGGCAGCGCCTGTGGGAGCTGATGGGCATCCATGACGTTTCCTACGTCAAGGTGAAGGGCCATAGCGACAACGAATGGAACAACCGCTGCGACGAGCTTGCCGTCGGAGCGATCAAGGCGATGAGGGCGTCAGGCAAGGTCTGAACGGCGGGCCGGAATCGGACGGATGAAGGAGGGGAGGAAGATGGAGGAGACGATCAGGGACGCGGCCTTCTGGGCCCGTCTGAAGGCCGATATGAAGGAAGCCGCCTACGGCCTCGGCATCGACGACATCGGCATCGCTTCGCCCGAGCCGTTCGCCGAGCTCAAGGGACGTCTGATCCGGCACCGGGAGCTCGGGTATGAATCGGGCTTCGAGGCCAAGGACATCGATCGGCGCACCGATCCTTCCCTCCTCTTCGACGAGCCGCTGTCGATCATCGCGATCTCGGTCGGCTATCCAAGCAAGCTGCGCAATCCGCCCAAGTCGGAGCCGGGAGCGAGAAGGGGAATCCTGTCGCGCTCTTCCTGGGGGGAGGATTATCACACGGTGCTGCGGAGCCGGCTCGCGCGGCTGGAGGATTGGCTGCGGGAGCGGGTGCCGGAGCTGCGGGCGGAGTCCATGGTCGATACCGGCGAGCTGTCGGACCGGGCGGTCGCAGAGCGCGCAGGGATAGGGTGGAGCGGCAAGAACAGCTTCATCATGAACCGCAGGCACGGCACATGGATCTACCTTGCGGAGATGATCACCAACCTGCCGCTGGAGCCGGATTCCCCGATCGAGGACAGCTGCGGCAGCTGCACCAAGTGCATCGACGCCTGCCCGACGGGCGCGTTAGTCGGGCCCGGGCAGCTGAACGCGCAGCGCTGCGTGTCCTTCGTCACCCAGACCAAGGAGATGGTTTCCGACGAGCTCATGCGCAAGATCGGCAACCGGCTGTACGGCTGCGACACCTGCCAGATCGTCTGTCCCGTCAACAAGGGCATCAACGTCACGCGCCATCCGGAGTTCGAGGCAGACCCGGAGCAGGTCAAGCCGCTGCTGGAGCCGCTGCTCAATATCTCGGGCCGCGAGTACAAGGAGCGTTACGGCTCCAACTCCTCCTCCTGGCGGGGCAAAAAGCCGATCCAGCGCAATGCGGTCATCGCGCTCGGCAACTTCCGCGAGAAGGGCGCCGTGCCCGCCCTGATTAAGGTGCTGCGCGACGATCCGCGCCCGGTGCTGCGCGGCACGGCGGCCTGGTCGCTCGGCCGCATCGGCGGCGAGGCGGCGCTCCAGGCGCTGCGGGACGCGCTCGGCGCCGAGGACGATCCGGAGGCGCGGGATGTCATCGGCCGGGCCGCGGCCGCGGCGGAAGCCTTGGCAGCCTCGGAAGCAGCGGAAGCCGGGCAGGAGCCGGCATCGCCGCATTCTTGAACGGTCCGCAGCGCCTGTCGCCGGATTGCGCGCGATACCCGATAATGCTATCATGGACAAGTCTATGAACACCCATGAAGGATAGGTGAGCCAATATGGAATGGTATAACTACGTCATCCCCATCGTTACCCTTATCGTCGGCGGGGTCGGCGGATTTTTCATCGGCGTCTTCTATCTCCGCAAGCAGCTGGAGAAGATGCAGTCCGATCCGGAGATGCTGCAGAAGATGGCCAAGCAGATGGGCTACAATCTGAACGGCAAGCAGATGCAGCGCGCCCAGCAGATGATGAAGAACCAGGGCGGCGCCGGCGCTCCCCAAAACCAGAAGTTCATTCCGAACCAGCGCGGCGGCAAGCGCAAGTAAGCCCCTGCTGAAGCCAGAAGGGAAGAAACCCGCCTATGGCAGGCTTGAAGGACTATAGCAATTCCCATGTCTCCCGCAATCGGGAGCAGATCGAATATCATCTCCGCGAGATTCTGAGGCTCGTCGGAGAGGACGTGGAGCGCGAAGGGCTGCAGGATACGCCTGCCCGCGTGACGCGGATGTACGAGGAGATCTTCGCCGGCTACGAGGTCAATCCGGCGGAAGTGCTCGGCGTTACGTTCGACGAGAACCACGAGGAGCTCGTCATCGTGAAGGATATCGTGTACTACAGCCAGTGCGAGCATCATATGGCTCCGTTCTTCGGCAAGATCCACATCGGCTATCTGCCGAACGGCCACATCGTCGGCCTCAGCAAGCTGGCCCGGCTCGTCGAAGCCGTCACCCGCAAGCTGCAGGTGCAGGAGCGGATCACGGCCCAGATCGCCGACATCCTCATGGATGCGCTGTCGCCGCAGGGCGTCATGGTCGTCGTGGAGGGCGAGCATCTGTGCATGTGCTCCCGGGGCGTCAAGAAGCCGGGCAGCAAGACGATCACCTCCGGCGTGCGGGGGGAGTTCCGGACCAGCAGCGCGCTGCGTTCCGAATTCCTCTCGCTGCTGAAGCAGTAGCAGCACGCAGAACCCGCTTGCCTGGGCAAGCGGGTTCTTTTGTGCGTTCATCCGTTCAAAGGCGGGCATGGCTCGCTGATCAGTATGGCTCCCAGGCGATCGTCCCCGCCTTTTCGAAGCGCTGGTTCACATAGGGCCAGTTGACGACATTCCACCAGTCCTTGACGTAATCGGGACGTTTGTTCTGATGCTTCAAGTAATAGGCATGCTCCCAGACATCTAGCGGCAGCAGGGGGATGGCGTCCCATTGGGAGAGGTTCTGATGCTTCTCCGCCTGCAGTATTTCAAGCCTGCGGCTGCGGGGGCTCCAGACGAGGATCGCCCAGCCGCCGCCCTCGACCTTGCCGGCCGCCTCGCTGAACTGTTTTTTGAACGCGTCGAAGCCGCCGAAATCATGGTCGATGGCATCCCCGATCGCCCCTACAGGCCGGCCGCCGCCTTGGGGAGACATGACGGTCCAGAACAGCGTATGCAGATAATGGCCGGCGCCGTTGAAAGCCAGCTCGCGCTCCCAGTGCTTCACCAGATCGAAATTTCCGTTCTGCCTGGATGCCTGAAGCTCTTTCTCCGCCTTGTTGAGATCCGTGACGTAAGCCTGATGATGCTTGTCGTGATGGATTTCCATCGTCTTCGCGTCGATGTACGGCTCCAGGGCATCATAGGCATACGGAAGCGGCGGGAGCGCATGGCCACCGATGGGAACCTGCTGCAGCTCCTCGGCCGGATAGCCTTTGGCGGACAGCCTGCCTGGCTCGCCGTCGCGGGAAGCCGAGGCCGGCTGCTCCTGCTCCGAGCCGCCGCTGACGGAGCGGGCGGCTTCGTCGGCTTGGCTGCGGGCCTGGCTATAGGCCTCGGCCTTCCCCAGGCGGTAGCTGGCTTCCCGCAGCGCATGGTCGACGGCGGAGCGCCCGGCCTGATCCCGAGCCAATGCGAGGCTCGCTTGCAGCATTTGCGCCAGCTGCTCGGTAAAGGTTCTGGTCTGGAGCGCGGATGCCTCCAACAAGCCTGCGGTACGCCGGTCGATCATGGCCAGAGAATGCTCGGCCTCCTCGCTTCTCTGCTCGTCTCCGCTCATTCGGGCCTCTTCGCCCAGAAGCTCCTCGGCCTGCTGCCCGGTCAGCCGGAACAGAGGCTCCCACTGCTGCAGCAGTCCCCTGTAAGCCGGCTCCAGGCCGGGAGAGACGAGCCGGATAAGCTCCGCGTGGCTTTGTTCCTGCATCTTCCATTCCTTGATACCCTCCAGCAGCTTAAGCTGCCTGGCGCTTCGATCCGCTTCCGGCATATGTGACCGCCCCCTCGAGCATGTAGTTTCCATCCTCTTCTAGATGTATTCGGGCTTGGGGACAGCTATGTTCGAGCTTTTGAAGCCCAAAAAAGCCGGACCCTCGGGGTCCGGCCATAAGCTTGGATGACACATGAGGTTGCGAGGGAACGGGATCAGGCGGCCGCGCCCCCGTTCTCGAGCGACTGGTTGACCTGGCTGAGAAACAAGGCGACGCGCTGGATATATTCCTTGGGATGCTCGCGGTACAGCATCTCGTGATAGCCGCCGTTCACGATCCATTCCCGCGACAGCGGATTCGTCTGCCGGCTCGCGATCGTTTCGGCCGATTGGTAGGAGGCTTTGACATCCATCGTACCGTGGATCATATAGATGGGAATAGTGAAGTCGGTGCTCATGACCTTCTCGGCGGGAATCTTGTTGAAATCCACCCCTGTCCAGAGCGGCAGGAGAGCCTCGATCAGAGGCAGCGAAGGAAAGCGGGGAAGATCGATGATCTGCCGGACGTTCTCGAACAGCGTGTCGGGACTCGGCACGAACGTGCTGTCGAGGATCATGGCGTCGATGTCCTTCGTTTGCAGCGCGGCTTGGAGCGCGGTTCCGGCTCCCATGCTGAATCCCCACACGACCACCTCGCCGGAGCCGTGGCTGCGGGCGTAATCGACGGCGCCGAGCAGCTGCTGCGACTCCTCCCAGCCTCCCGTCGCCGGGGCGCGGTATTGCTTGGAGGCATAGCCGTAATCGAACATCAGCACGTTATAATGAAGCCTGTTGAGCAGGCTCGCCAAATCATACATGGGCACCCAGGTTTCCTCCCGGTTCGCTCCGTAGCCGTGGCTGAGGATGACGGTCCGATCGGACGCTTCCTTGACGGAATGGCCGGACCCGGCGGGGATGTACCAGCCGCTCACCGTCGTACGGCCGCTCTGGCTGGGAAAAGTGATGTCGCTGTAGCTCAGCTGCTTGGCTTCCATGGGATTGGAATAGACCGGAGCCACATAAGGGTAAGCGACCATCCAGGCGATGTAGCCGTGGAATGCGGCAGCCGCGAGCAGGGCCAGCGCGGCCAGGGCGGATACGGAAGCGATCAGCGCGTTGCGGCGCGTATCCCGGCGGGGAGCGACGGATGACCGGTTTCCCTCGAGGTTAAGCGGCGTCGACAGGGCGGTGCTGCTCATATCGTCTTCCCCTCCCTTGCAATGTAAGCGGTATAGATCCGATGTACTACTACTTTATGTGTCTTTGGTCCGGGCTGTCAATTGATGTCGGTGAATTGTTAAGGTCTTGTAATCTGCTTGTAAAAGAAAGCCTGCGGCGGCGGAGGCCAGGGGAAGAAGAGCCTGTTTCTTTACGGAATTCGGGAATACGGTTATACTAGAAGAATCTCGGTTTCATTCAGTGAAACCTTATAGGCCTAAAAAGCATAGACGAACGGAAAATGTTCCTCTATAATGATAATGATTCTCAATCAAAGCGGACATCCGCCTGCAGAGCCGTTTAAATCCGGCTGGCTCCGGCATATTCCGGCACATTGACGTACCGGACACGAGGTTTCGGATTCGGAATGAACCAATAAGCGGTATCCCGGCGCAGAGACGGGAATAGAGAGGCATCGCATCCGGTGCCGGAAGGAGATGAAGAGCGTGGAGCCAAAAGCAGCCCGTGCCGATGAAGGCAAATCGAATGTGCGAGCGGTCGAACGCGCGCTGGATATTTTGCTGTGCTTCACGACCGAGACCGATCTGCCGATGACGGAGATCGCGGAGCGCGTCGGCCTCCATAAGAGCACCGTCCACCGGATGCTGGCGACGCTGGAGGACAAGGGCTTCCTGGAGCGCGACCGCAGCTCGGAGAGATACCGGCTCGGGATGAAGATCTGGGAGCTCGCCGCGCATATATCGCGCTCCGGCGATCCCGCCGCGATCTGCCTGCCGGAGATGGAGCGGCTTCGCGACACGATCGGCGAGACGGTAAGCCTGTATGTGCAGGACGGGCGGGAGCGGATCCGCATCCAGGCCGTCCAAAGCAACCAGGCGATCCGCAGGGTCGCGCCGGTCGGCCTCAGGCTGCCGCTCTATGTGGGGGCATCGAGCAAAGTGCTGATTGCCTTCGCGGAGCCTTCCTTGGCCGACCGGCTCATGTCCGACGAGGCGATGCCTCCGGGGCTCGATCCGGCGGCGTTCCGCGAGCAGCTGGAGGAAATCCGCCGCATGGGCTACGCTACGAGCCAAGAAGAGCGGGAGCCGGGCGCCGCCGCTGTGTCGGCTCCGGTGTTCGACCGCTCGGGCCGGCTGGCGGCCGCGCTGTCCGTCTCAGGACCTTCGGCCCGATTCACGCCGGAGATCATCGCCGAGCAATCCGCTCTCATCATCCAGTCGGCTCAGCGCATGGGCGCCATGCTGTCCGGCTGACCGGAAGGAGCCAGGCTGTCCGGATGACCGGATCGAACAGGGGCCGCTCATCAACGGCGCCGCCGGTGCGGGAGCCGGGCGGTCGGAAGGGGCTTCACCGGTCCGGATCGATTCCCGGGCCATTCCTGCGTCCTGGCGCGAGAGCATGTCGAGCCTGACAATTCAAACGGACCACTCAAGCATCGGAGACCTCGAGGTCTCCGTTTTTTTGCTTTCTAGGATAAGGAAGAAGTTCACGGGGTTAAAAGTAGTTGACATATACCTTAGATGTAACTAATATACTATATCATAGTAACATGATAGGAATAAGGGAGTTGAGCTGCTTGGTTCCAAATAATAACCTGATCCATGCCATACAAACAAACTGGATCAGCTTGCTTGTCTCTATTGTCGTCATCGGCCTGCTCGTGTGGCTGGCGCGGCGCCGCGTGAACTTCGGCTACCGCGTTCTGATCGCGCTCGGAATCGGTCTGGCCGTCGGCATCACGCTGAACGCCCTCGAGCTGGATGCGACCAGCATCGGCACGATCGGGTCCATCTACGTCAACCTGATCAAGATGCTCGTCATTCCGCTCGTCGCCGTGCTTGTCATTTCCAGCATCACCTCGATCTCGAATCTCGGGCAGCTGCGCAAGATCGGGACGAAGACCATCCTGCTGTTCCTGGTTACGACCGGAATCGCAGCCCTCATCGGGCTTGTCGTCGCTCTGGTCGCGAACCCGGGAACGGGCATCGCCCAAAGCGTGCCGGAAGGCTACGAATCGCGTGCCATTCCGACCTTCTCGGAGGTCATCCTGAATCTGGTTCCGTCGAATCCGATCGGGGATATGGCGGACGGCAAAGTCGTGCCGGTGCTGATCTTCTCCATTTTCGTCGCGGTGGCGATCGTGCATCTCAGCTCCCGCAAGCCGGAAGCGGTCGAGCCGGTGCGCCAGGTCATCGAATCGCTAAAGCAGGTCATGAATCAGGTGACCAAGTACATCATCCGCTTGACTCCGTACGGCGTATACGCGCTGATCGGCTCCATGGCCGCCAAGTACGGCGCAGAGACGCTCAAGCCGCTTATCACGCTCATCATCGCGACGTATATCGCGCTGCTGCTGCACTTCATCCTTACCTTCGGAGCGCTGGTGACGTTCGGCGCGAGGCTGAATCCATTCAAGTTCCTCCGCAAAATCTATCCGACGCTCGCGGTCGCCTTCACGACTCGCAGCAGCTACGCGACGCTGCCGGTCAACCTCGAGGTCATCACCAAGAGGCTGCGCGTATCGCCGCGCATCGCCAGCTTCGTCGCTCCGCTCGGCGCGACGATGAACATGAACGGCTGCGGCGGCGTATGGCCTGCCGTCGTGGCGGTATTCGTCGCCCAGGTGTACAGCGTGCCGCTGGGCTGGTCGGATTACGTGCTCATCGTGCTGGTCAGCATGATCTCGTCGATCGGCGTCGCCGGGGTGCCGGGTCCGGCCTCCATCTCGACGACCGTCGTGCTCACCGCGCTTGGCCTGCCACTGGAAGGACTGGGGCTGGTGCTTGCGATCGATGCCGTGGTCGACATGGGCCGCACGGCGCTGAACGCCTCCGGCACGACCGTGTCGACGCTGCTGGTCGCCGTATCGGAAGGGGAATTCGATCGGGAATCCTACGAGCGGGATGAGGAAGACGAGCTCGAACTGAGCCACGCTTGATGGTGAAATAGAAAGACTGCCAGCCGTTCTAACGGCTGGCAGTCTTTTTTATGGGCTATGTCATGCTTCCGGAAGGCAGTTGGATCATTCATATTATCATTCAAATTCAATTTATAACAGATACCGGGGCATGAAGTCCGAATATGATCGAAATCAAAGGGCTTCCCTGACCGTTGCGACTTGTTCCGAACCTTGGAGGCGCATCGCCGCCGTGCGGCGGTGCCGGGCGCGAATACGGCCGGCTCTATCAGATTAGGCGGCCAATGACCGTTGCGGGCGCCAAAAAGCCAATAGGCATCCCCGGGCCGCAGAGCGGACAGGGGATGCCTATGGAAGGAATGAAGGACAGAGCGCCATCCGGCTACAGAGACAGCCGGATATGGATGTCGGATGTTTCGATTAGGGCGTTGCGTCTCCAGAAAGCGGTGGCCGGGAACAGCGTGCCTTCCTGGGAGGAAGGCTCCAGCGTCTTGCGCAGCAGGCGGTCTCTGTGGTCGCTGATCCATTCCGCGTCGTAATAGAGCACGGACATCGCCTCGTCGGAGCGGACCCCGACGAACGGCTGGAACCAACGGCTCCACGCGTCCCAGCTTCTCGGCGCCTTGGCGTAAGGAATGAGCACGGAAGCCTGACGGATGGAAGAACCGAAGCACAGATGCAGCACGACGCGGTAATCTCCGCGCTCGGGATCGACGAGCGGTCCCGTGCGGGTGATGAACAGGTCGATGCAGCGGATGCGGCGGCCCGGAGCCGGAGGCTCCTCTTCAAGCGCCTCGGGACGGAAGGACGGCCTGCCGGCCGTCTCGGCAGCCGGGGAATAAGCCTCCGCGGCCGCCATGTCCAGCGCGATCGGCGCGTCCAAGCCCGGAAACGGCGGCGGAGCCAAGAAGGCCTCGACCGCAGACGCGGAACAGACGGAAGGCGCAATGAAGCCCTCCTGCGCGGAACAAGCCGCGCGGTTGTCTTTCAGTGACATCCTGACATCTCTCCTTTGTGCGCTTACGGGGTTAGCTGACGGATTCGGGCCAGAGAGTAGCCCTACCAAAAGGAAAGAGACGCGGCTTCGGCAGCCCGGCCTGTTCCTCTCGGATTCACCCCGGCAAGCGTCGACAGACGCCCGCGTATTGGTTCCCCCGCTTCCACGATACGTGGAATTCAGCAAATATGGTGATAGAGTGGTACATCATATCATAAGCCAGCCGGGCTTGTTTTGTAAAATGCGATATTGACTGAAAATTCGATATATATCTGCCGCATTCTCGATGAAACACCGGATAACGGCGTTTAAGCGCTCTATCCGGGGATAGGTCCGCATATTTTAATGGAGAGCAGTCATAAGATCATCTTGATGATGGGCGAATACCGACCAGAAGGGATGGGGAAAGGAATGCCGCGTACCGGTACCCGGGGAGTCAAACGATCGGAGGCCCAGCGCTCGCAGCCGTCCTCCGGCAGGCAGGCTGCGCTGGAAGGCTGGAGAGGAGCCGTGCAGGAATACGTGCACGGGTACAATGAAGCCGAAGTGGAGCGGAGGCATGAGGTGCTCGGAGCCTTGCTGGAAGACAGGGACCACCGCCGCCGCCTGGAGGAACGGCTGCGCCGGCTGCGCCTCAGGGACGAGGAGCGCGGCATTCTGTCGCCGCAGAGCGAGACGAGGGCGACGCTGCTGAGGATCAACGAGTCCGCGACCGAAGTGTCGGTCGTCCTGAAGCTGCATGTGAAGCGGCATGTCGAGCATCGCGGCCGCTCCTACACCGAGGAGCGTCTGGAGCAGGAGCGCCTGTGGCTGGCCGAGGAGGGCGGAGCATGGCGCCTGACCCGAGTGGAGCCGATCGTCGGCGAGCGCAGGCCCAGATACGGCCATGCCGCGGCGGACAGCGCGCTGGCCGAGCATCGCTCCTACGGCGACGGCGGCGGCAGCGGAATCCAGCGTCCTGGCGCGGCGCGCCCTTTCCTTAATTATGGCGTCCTGTCCCGTCTGAATACCCGCGACCGCGCCGTCGAGTACAGGCGCGAGCTGGTCGCCGCCTACGCCGACCGGTGGTGGAACGAAGCGAATCCGGCTTACGAGCTGTTCGAGGTCAACTGCACGAATTACGTGTCGCAATGTGTCTTTGCAGGCGAAGCACCGATGAACTATACTGGTAAAAGAGAATCGGGATGGTGGTACAAAGGCCGTACAGGCGGCCAGGAATCCTGGAGCTACAGCTGGGCGGTGTCGAACGCGCTGCAGCTGTATCTGTCGTTCCCGCGCAGCACGGGCATGCGGGCGACGACGGTGGAGAGCGCATCGGAGCTGTCCCTCGGGGACGTCATCACCTACGATTGGAGCGGCGACGGGCGATTCCAGCATACGACAGTCGTGACGGCGTTCGATGCCGACGGCATGCCGCTGGTCAACGCCAACACCGTGCCGAGCCGGCACCGCTATTGGGACTACAAGGATTCCTACGCCTGGACGGACCGGACGCGCTATCGGTTTTATCATCTGCAGGACTATTTCTGATGCGGGAGCCGCATCGGTCCGTGCAGCGATTGGCATTCTAATTCAAGAAGGTTACCGGAGGAGCTAACATGGGAGACAAAATTCGCGTCGGACTCATCTACGGAGGCAAGTCGGGCGAGCATCAGGTATCGCTGCAGACGGCGCTGGCCGTTATGGGCGCCTTCGATTTCGATAAATACGAGGTACAGCCCTTCTATATTACGGGCCAAGGCGAATGGCGCTCCGGCGGAGTGCTGCTGGAAGCTCCGCACAGCGTCGAGCAGCTGAAGCTGTCTCCGGCAGAGGACGGCGGCATGGCGCTGGCGCCCGTATTCGGCGGGCTGGCGACGGCTGCGGCCGGAGAGGGCGCCATCCAGGCGGCGGCCGCTTCGGCCGGGGCTCCGGGAGGGACGATCGACGTCATGTTCCCGCTGCTGCACGGAACGTTCGGCGAGGACGGCACGGTCCAGGGATTGATGGAAATGGCCAATATTCCTTACGTCGGAGCGGGTGTTCTTGCTTCGGCAGTAGGCATGGACAAGATTTTCATGAAAAAGGTGTTCGCCCACGAGGGCTTAGAGCAATGCGTCTACCGCTACTTCAACCGGACCCAGTGGGAGAAGGACCGCGCGTTCTTCGTCATGGAGACGGAGGTCGCTCTCGGCTATCCTTGCTTCGTCAAGCCCGCCAATCTCGGCAGCAGCGTCGGCATCTCCAAAGCCCGCAACCGGGAAGAACTCATCGCGGCCATCGAGCTCGCGCTGCGCTACGACCGCAAGGTCGTCATCGAGGAATTCATCGACGGGCGCGAGATCGAAGTAGGCGTGCTCGGCAATGACGACCCGCGCGCATCGGTCGTCGGCGAGATCGTCAGCGGAACGGACTTCTACGATTACAACGCCAAGTACGTCGACGGAACCTCCGTCATGCACATTCCCGCCGATCTTCCGGCAGAGACGGCCGAAGCGGTGCGCGAGATGGCGATCCGGGCTTATCTGGCGATCGACGGATCCGGCCTCTCCCGCGTCGACTTCTTCCTCCGCAGGAGCGACGGCAAGATTCTGATCAACGAAGTGAACACGATGCCGGGCTTCACGCCTTACAGCATGTATCCGCTGCTCTGGAAGGAATCGGGCGTTCCTTACAAGGAGCTGCTCGACAGCCTCATCGGCTTGGCGATTTCCCGCCATGCGGAGAAGCAGAAGCTGGAGTACGGCGGCTGACCGGTTTTCCATACGCATCGCACACATTCGCGCTTCCTTCGCCTTGGCGGGAGGGAAGCTCGTTTTTTCATCCGCAGCATCCGGACAAGCATCCGCGCTTGCCGCAATAACGATCAGGAGGGTGATGACAATGGGATTCGCAACGGAATTCAATTCGGTCTGCAAGTTCAAGTCGGAGCAGGAGCTGTACGAGCTTCTGGAATACGGCAAAGGAAAGATGATGAAATCGGGGTTCCGGGTATTTCCGGCCGGACAGAAGGTCATCGCCTACACGCCCGGCAACCAGGCGATCGCCATCGTGAAGATCCTCGCCTCCATCGCGGAGATCAACTTCCAGGGCGAGGAAGTGACGCAGGTGGAGATGGAGCTCGTCCGCAAGCTGACGGAGGAAGAGTCGCGCGTGCAGACGGCGCTCGCCCATGAAATGTTTTTCGGCGGCCGGGGATGATTGTCCGCTTCGGCTTCGTCGCCATGAGCCTGCTGGTGGAGAACGCTTCGTCGTCTCGCACCATGACCTACAAGAATTTCTCCAAGCTGGAGGATCGGGAGGCGGCGCTGCGCAAGCTGGAGCGTATCGCCGAGGAAAATCTGCACAGCGCCCTGCGCATCATGCGCAACAACCGCTACGCCGGCATCCACGTCTATCGGTTCTCCTCGAAAATCATTCCGCTGGCGACGCATGATGCGCTCGCGGATTGGAATCCCTACTCCGCTCTGGCTCCTTCCTTCGCCGAAGTCGGCGCCTATGCGAGGGAGACCGGCATGAGGGTCAGCTTCCATCCCGACCACTTCTGCGTGTTCAGCACGCCTCGCCCCGAGGTTCTGAGAAGCTCGGTCAGGGACATGGAGTACCATGTGCGGATGCTCGAGGAGATGGGGCTGGACGAGAAATACAAATGCAATATCCATGTGGGCGGCGCATACGGGGACAAGCCCGTCTCCGCCGAGCGGTTCATCGCGCAGTTCGGAGCCCAGGCTGCCAGGCTGCGCGGCCGGGTGACGCTGGAGAACGACGACAAGACGTTCAACGTCCGCGAGACGCTCGACATCGCCGAGAAGGTCGGCAATCCCGTCGTGCTGGACATCCATCATCATGCGGTCAACGACGGCGGCGAGACGAAGGAAGCGTTCTACGGGGAACTGTGGCCGCGCATCGTCGCCACCTGGAACCGGGAGCAGCGGCGGCTTGGACTGGATGGGGGACCGTCAGGCCTGCCGCCGAAGATCCACGTCTCCAGTCCGAAGAGCCTCAGCGATCCGAGAGGCCATGCCGACTTCGTGGAGCCGGGCCCGCTGCTGGAATTCCTGCGCGGCGCGAACGGCTCCGTGGAGCTGCTCGACTGCATGATGGAATCCAAGGCGAAGGACCAGGCTCTGGTGACGCTCATGGAGCATTTCCGCCGGCTCGAGGCGGCGGGAGAAGGAATCCGTGTCCTGGACGGCGGCACGATCGAGGTTTTGTGAAGGCGGGGAACACGGAACGGGCACGAATCGCCACCCGCTCCGGCGGAGGGGGATCCGTGCCCTTGCCGCGCAAGCGGCGTCTGCAGGATGCCGAAGGAGGGAATACCTATGCTTGAATGGGTTCTGATCGTACTTACAGGCGTTGTCGCTTCCATATTCGGCAGCATTGTCGGTCTCGGAGGCGGCATCATCATCGTGCCTGTCCTGCTGCTGCTCGGCGAGCGCCTGACGGGAGCGCCGATACCGGAGGCGACGGCCGTCGGCACTTCGCTTGCCGTGCTCATCGTGACCGCGCTGGCATCGTCGATGACGTACGCCAAGCAGCGCAAGGTCGATTTCCGCAGCGCGTGGATGCTCTTCATCGCCAGCGGCCCGGGAGCGATGCTCGGCTCGGCGCTGACTTCCCGGTTCCATGGAGGCGCCTTTCAGCTCAGCTTCGGCCTGTTCATGCTGCTTATGGCCGTGCTGCTCATCTTGCGCGACCGAATGAATCCGCTTACAATTGAATGGCCGATCTCGCGCAAGCTGACCGACGGCACAGGCGCGACGTACGAATACGGCTACAGCCTGCCGCTGCTGCTCGGAATCGGCTTGCTCGTCGGACTCGTGTCGGGACTGTTCGGCATCGGGGGAGGCTCGCTGTTCGTTCCCGTCATGGTCATTCTGTTCCGCTTCCCGCCTCATGTGGCGACGGCGACGTCCATGTTCGTCATCTTCCTGTCCTCCATTCTGGGCAGCGGCGTGCATGGCGCCATGGGGGAGATCGACTGGCTGCTCGTGCTCGCCCTCGCTCCGGGGGCCTGGCTGGGAGGCAAGGCCGGCGCCTGGATCGCAACCCGCATGAGCGGACGCAGCATCATGTGGCTGCTGCGCGCGACGCTGCTTGTGCTGGCCGCACGGCTTATCTGGCAGGGCTGGTCGGCTCTTTGAGCGGGCCCGCAATCGGAGAGCCCTGCAGCGGATCGCCATTTGCAACAGAATCCGGATGGTGATCGTATACCTTGTAGACAACCGGCTGAAGCCGGAGGATTCTCGCTATAGAGACAAATAGAAAGAAGTGAGCAGGATGAACGAACCGGTAGTCGGGAGCAAAAGCTTTGCCGCCGTGGCCATCAACTGCGCCTCCAAAGCGGGCGAGTGGATCAAGACGAAGCTCGGGAACTATCAGAGGCTCGACGAGAAGATGTCGCCTCATGATCTCGTCACCGAGGTGGATAAAGGCTCGGAGAAGCTGATCCGCAGCCTCATCATGATGAATTTCCCCTCCCATTCGTTTCTTGGGGAAGAAGGAGTGGAGCCGGGGCCGGAAGCGTCGGCCAGAGCTCTTGAGAGCGTGCGCGACGCCGAGTACCTCTGGATCGTGGATCCGGTGGACGGAACGACGAACTTCGTGCATGGCTACCCGTTTTTCGTCGTCTCCATCGCGCTGGCGCACAAGGGAGAGATTATTCTTGGCGTCGTCTACGACCCGTCTGCCGACGAGCTGTTCATCGCGGAGAAGGGGAAGGGCGCCTACGTGCACGGGAAGCGGATGAGCGTATCGGGAGAGGAAACGCTGCGGAGCAGCCTCGTCGCCACCGGCTTCCCGGCCGAGCACAGGACGGCGCTGCCGCGCAATCTCGAACAGCTCCGGAGGATCGCGCCGAAGGTGCGCAACATCCGCTCCTCGGGCTCTGCCGCGCTGCATCTCGCTTATGTGGCGGCAGGCCGGCTGAGCGGCTTCTGGGAGATCGGGCTGAACAGCTGGGACATCGCGGCGGGCGCTCTGCTCGTGCAGGAGTCGGGGGGAGCCGTCGGCGATATCGACGGGACGCCGTATCATCTCGGCGTGCGCGACGTCGCCGCGACCAACGGGCGGATCCATGAGGAGCTGCTGGCGGAGCTGGCCGACTGAAGGCCGATCTCTGCGGCATGGATTCACTAAGGAAGAGCCAGACCTTGCATGCGGAAGATGCGGCAGGTCCGGCTCTGCTTTGTT
The DNA here is from genome assembly GCF_002243345.2 of Paenibacillus sp. RUD330. Lineage (NCBI taxonomy): Bacteria > Bacillati > Bacillota > Bacilli > Caryophanales > Paenibacillaceae > Paenibacillus > Paenibacillus sp. RUD330. The sequence goes on along the minus strand of NZ_CP022655.2, from coordinate 4,839,504 downwards.
TGGCGGCCGGGCTCGATACCGGATCCATGCGGCAGGCTCCTTCGGTGCGGCGCGGCAGGAGAAGAAGGGAGGACGAACGGAATGCTTGTCGGAGATGCGTGGAAGCTGGCGGATGAATGGGTCAGGAAGCAGGCGGCGCCCGGAGAAGGATTCGTGGGAGCCTATCTGGGCGGCTCGACGGCATCGATGCCGGAGAAGGCCGAGCTGCCTGCCGGCTCCGATGTCGATGTGTTCGTCGTGCTGGAAGGAGAGGCGGCGCCCCCCAAGCTCGGGAAGTTCCTGTATGGAGGAGCTTTGCTGGAAGTGACATATCTGCCCTGGAGCGGGCTGGATTCGGTGGAAAAGGTGCTCGGCTCCTATCATCTGGCGGGGGGCATCCGCAACGGGCGGATGTCGGCGGATCCTTCGGGACGGCTTGGCGCCATCCAGCGGGAGGCGGTCCGTTGCTTCCCGGAACGCTTCTGGGTCGAGCGGCGCTGCCGGGATGCGCTGCAGAGGATGAAGGACGGCTTGAGCCGGACGGAGCCCGATCTGCCGTGGCATGACCGCGTGACGGCATGGCTGTTCCCGACTGGAGTGGCGGCCCATGTCATTCTCACCGCGGCTCTTCGCAATCCGACGATCCGGCTGCGCTATTTGGCGGCGCGCGGCGTGCTGGAGGAATATGGCCTGAGCGGCTGCTATGACGAGCTGCTTCAGCAGCTGGGCAGCGCCAAGCTGCGGCAGGCGCGCGTCGAGCACCATCTGGCCGGACTTTCCCGAACCTTCGACGCGGCCGCATCAGCCGCGCGGACGCCGTTCTTCTTCAGCTCCGACATCACGCCGGAAGCAAGGCCGATCGCGATCCAAGCCAGCCTGGAGCTGATCCGGTCCGGCAACCACCGGGAAGCGGCCTTCTGGATCGCCGCCACGTACGCCCGCTGCCGCAAAATTCTGGCCGCGGACGCGCCGGAGCTGCTGAAGCCGCTCGCTCCGGATTTCGACGAGCTTATGGAAGACCTCGGCATACGCTCGCAGGCGGATCTGGAGCGGAGGGCGCAGCGGACGCTGGCCTATTTGCCGAGGCTGGAGGAGATTGCGGCGGCCATCATGGAGCGGAATCCTGACATTGCCGGATCGACGAGGGCTTGATGGAAGCATAGACGGTCTTCGCTGGGGAAAACCTCCAAGGAGGCTGTCTCCACAAGGACTGATTTCCTTGCCGCTTGCGTCTGGCGGTCGATTGTTAACTTGTTTTGCGCATGGCTTTAAAGGGCAAAATAGGCTACACTACAATCAGGAAAACATGACAGTTCGCATGGGAGGAATACACATGACGGAAGCACACGAGCAAGCAGGCGCGGCAGCGGCCCAGGACCAGGAAGCGGCCGAGCAGCCGAAGAAGATGACGCTGGCTGAGGCCGCCAAGCTGAAGCTGCAGCAGAAGAAGCAAGCCCAGGCGGTCGGCAAGCAGGGACAAGCAGGCGGAGCTCAAGGCGGCGCCAAGGAGCTGCGCAGTCAGCTGAACAAGAAGCCGAACAATCAGCGCAGGCGGATGGGTGTCTGATGTGATGGGCTCACCGTATGAGAGCGGCAAGGCCGAGCGGCTGAAGCGCAACGCAGCGGCGATCATGAACAAGATCAAGCCCGACGCCCGCTACGGCGACCGCGTGCCTCCGGGGCAGACGGTGACCGACCGGTTCCCGATTCTCCACGAGGGAGAGATTCCCGTCTATGACATGGACAAGTGGGATCTGCGGGTCGCCGGAGCGGTAACAGGCGGAGAGAGAAGCTTCAGCTTCGCGGAGCTCGAGGCTTTGCCCCGCGTCAGCGTGACGCGGGACATCCACTGTGTGACCCGCTGGTCCAAGATGGACACCGAGTGGGAAGGCGTCCTGTTCCGGGATTTCCTGAGCCTCGCCGGAATCGAGCCTGCGCCGGATGCCCGCCATGTCATGGTCTACGGCGATCATGACTATGAGACCAACCTGCCGCTGGCCGATCTCATGGGCGACGACATCCTGCTGGCCTTCAAGTTCGCAGGGGAGCCGCTCACGGCCAAGCACGGCGGGCCGCTGCGCCTCGTCGTGCCTCATCTGTACTTCTGGAAGAGTGCCAAGTGGCTGCGCGGCTTCGAATTCATGACCGAGGACAGGCCCGGCTTCTGGGAGCGCAACGGCTTCCACAACACGGCGGATCCCTTCCTCGAGCAGCGGTATTCCGAGCCCGGCTTCGAGCTGCCGGAGGATGAATGGGTCCACAAGGATTATGACTGAAGCATCCCTCGATGGGATGGAGAAAGACCGGGGGCATGAGCCTCCGGTCTTCTCTTTGCGTACTTATATGGAGCCCAGGAGGGACTTCGGCATGCACTCTCCGCTGTGCGTCAGCGGCAAAGAGCGATGCCGCTTGCGTATTGTTCAGCGAGCGCTTTCGTATTTTTCCTTAATCTGCTGCCATATCATGAAGACAGATCTCTGGAGGAACGGTGGCTTTCGGCCACATCGGCCGGGTAATACAGCATTTGTTCCATTCCTATTATATGGGCACGATGCCTGAATGGAGCCGTTGTTCATGCCGCTGTTTTCTTGGAAGAGAGCCCTGTGGCAAGGAGCTGCAATCGCTGTGGGCGTGGGAGCGGCGGGCTTGGCTTATCTCGCTTGGCTCCGGTTGAGGGAAGTGTATTTCGTGTCGGATGATTTTCAGTATGGCGACAGCTATTTGGTCGTCGCTGGCGGCAATACGGCTCTGTGGATCGGGGCGGCCGCCGTGCTCTCGGGCATCGCGGGGCTGTTCGCCGGAATCAAATGGACGCTCTGGCGGATGGCCGCACCGCGCCGTCACCAGAAGTGAGCGGCTGCCGTAGGCGCAGTCCGCGCCGTCATCAGAAGTGAGCGCTGCCGTGGGCGCAGCCCGCGCCAAGCCCGGGAGGCGAAAGTCTTTCCTTTTCCAAGGAAAGGCTTTTTATTTTTTTGGCGGCTGGGAATGATATGTCCAGGTGGCATCCAAATTCATTTGACATTATAATTGTTAAACTGTATAAATATATTATTGTTTAATCAAGGGGAGGCCATCATGGAGACAGAGGTCAAACGTTTCCAGGAAGCAGTACAGACCTTCACGCACAAGCTCCAGAACGCCCTGGCGGATGCTTTCAGGGACAGCCCGCTGACGTTGCCCCAGATGTTCATGCTCAGGCAGGTCCAGCTCAAGGGTCCGTGCAAGCTGGCGGCGATCGCGGAGAAGATGGAGGTCAAGCCGAGCGCGGTCACGGTCATGATCGACCGCCTCGAGAACGGCGGTTATGTGATCCGGCACCATGACACGGTCGATCGCAGATCCGTTCTGGTGGAAATAACGCCAAGGGGAAGGGAGGCGCTCGAGGAAGGACACCGGGTGAGGGACGAATTGCTTGGCCGTTATCTCACGCGGCTGACGCCGGAGGAAGTCGTCACGATTACGGAGCTGATGGAGAAGCTGACATCGGAATCCTAACCTACAGTTAAAAGGGAGAAGAGAGAGACATCATGGAACATTTATCCCACAAGCGGAAGCTATCCATCATGATCGCTGTCATGGCGGCCATGTTCTTCGCCGCCATCAACCAGACCATCACCAGTACAGCGATGCCGAGAATCATCTCCATCCTGGACGGAATGGACTACTACACCTGGACGATCAACATCTACCTGCTGACGTCCACCATCGCTACGATTCTCGTCGGCAAGCTGTCCGATATGTTCGGCCGCAAGCCGTTCATCCTGATCGGCATCCTGCTGTTCATCATCGGGGCGTTCCTGACGGGCACCTCGAGCGATGTGTTCCAGTTCATCATTTACCGCGGTATCCAAGGCATCGGCGCCGGCATCATCCAGTCCACCGCCTTCATGGCGGTAGGCGACCTGTTCCCTCCGCGGGAGCGGAGCAAATGGATGGGTCTGATGACAGCCGTATTCGGCTTCTCCAGCGTCATCGGCCCGACGCTCGGCGGCTATCTCGTCGATCATATGGATTGGCACTGGCTGTTCTGGATCTTCCTGCCGCTCGGCATCGTGGCCTTCGTCATGATCCTGATGCTGTTCCCGAAAGTGGAGCGGAAGCCGGGGGAGAAGGTCGACTACCTCGGTTCCCTGTTCATGACGACGACCATCGTGCCGCTGCTGCTCGCCTTCTCCTGGGCTGGCACGAAGTACGACTGGGGCTCGCCTGAAATTCTCAGCCTGATCGGAGGAGCCATCCTGTCGGGGGTTATCTTCGTCTTCATCGAACGGTATGCCAAAAACCCGATCCTGCCGCTCCATCTGTTCAAGAACGGCGTTGTGACCGTATCGAACATCATCGGCTTCTTCATGAACTTCGGCCTGATGGGTGCGATGATCTACCTGAGCTTCTTCGTCCAGGGCGTGCTCGGCATTTCCGCCACCTACGCCGGTTATGTCACGATGCCGATGTCGATCTTCATGGTCGTCACCAGCGCCCTGATCGGCCAGCGCATCTCCAAGAGCGGCAAGTACAAGCGCTACGCGCTGATCGGCGTGCCGATCATGATCCTCGGCATGGGCATCATGATCATCATGAACAGCGTCTGGATGGCCGTGCTCAGCATGTGCATCTTCGGCGTCGGCCTCGGGATGGGCATGCCGGTATTCTCGCTGGCGACGCAGAACGCCGTATCCCACAAGGAGCTTGGCGTCGCTACGGCCTCCTCGCAGCTGTTCCGGAACCTGGGCGGCACGATCGGCATCGCCGTCATGGGAACGGTCATGTCCAACAACCTGGCCCGCCATCTGAAGCAGGCGCTGACATCCGCGGATGCGCCGGATCTCAGCAAGCTGGATCCGGAGGTCGCCAAGAAGATGGTCGAGTTCGCGAATCCGCAGACGCTCATGAACAGGCCGCTGATTGAAGCGACCGAAAAGAGCCTTCCGGAAGAGGCGCGGGTCATCTTCGTCCAGATGATCGACCGTATCCGCGATGCGCTCGGCGACACGCTGTCGCTTGTGTTCGCGACCGGCACAGGCGTGCTCTGCATCTCGCTGGTGCTGGTGTTCTTCCTGAAGGAGCTTCCGCTGCGGACGACGAACCAGGCGCAGGACGCCGTGGTCGCGGCCGAAGCCGGCTCGAAGCCGGAGCCCGGCACGAATTGATTGTTCTGAACATCATCCCCGCGGAATTTCTTCCGCGGGGATTTTTTGTTGTCGCGACCAAAAAAAGGGGAGCCCCGCCGCAGGGGCTTCCCTTTTTTGGATGCGCAGCCATCCGGCACAGCCTCACCGACCCAGCCGCTCCTCCAGCTCCGCAAAGTAAACGACATCAACCTGGCCGGCGAAGTCAGGAACGCCGGAGCAGACCGACAGCTTGTAGGCGGGGTCGAGCTCGTACTGGCGGAAATGAGCCGCCATGGGCAGAGCCGAGTCGACGGAGATGGAACGGTCCGTTCCTATCCGCATGGCGAACGAATCCAGCGGCAGCGACAGGCCTTTGCCCACGAATTTGACATAGCTTTCCTTGAGCGTCCACAGGTCGTAGAAAAGCGCCAGCCTCTCGTCGGGCGGACAAGACTGCAGGTAGCCGACTTCCGCAGGCGCGAAAAACGACCCGGCGATCTCCATGGCGGCAGGAAGGATCTCCTCGACATCGATGCCGACCTCGGCCCGCTGCGAGAAGGCGCCTACGGCCCATTTCCCCGCGTGGGAGACGTTGAACGCCCAGCTCCCGCCGCTGCGCAGGAATGGCTTGCCGTATTCGCTGCAGGCGAACTCGATCTCCTCAGCGGCAAGGCCGCACTTGTCCATGAGCACCGTCCGCGCCAGGAGGTCGGCCGCCAGCGAACGGAGCGCGTCCTCCTGCCGATGATAGCGGAGAATCCGCTTCCGTTTTTCCGGTCCGGCCAAGGCCGCAAGCTCCTCCAGCCGGCTGCTTTCCATGCCGGAAGGGATCTCGACTGCATAAATCTCCACCATGGCAACAGATCCTCGCTTCCGTTTCCATTTACGAAATCTTCTCTCTTCCGACGACTACTTCGACGCGCCCTCTATCGAATCCTGTCGTCTGGCATGGCGCAAGATCTCACAACGCCGAAGCAGGGCGGAAAACCCGCCGCAAGCCCCCCCGTTTCGACGCGGGTAATAGAGGAAAAGCCGCGTCCTTCCTACATTTCTTGTCGAATCCTCCCGTTAAAAATCACTATTCGAATCCGAAAAATGAGCTATAATGAAAAAGATCAAAATTTGGAGGGGTGATACATTTATGTCACAAAATACTAGATCTGACATCCGTCTTTTCTGCTTTCCATTCGCGGGGGCGGGGGCCAGCTTCTACAACGGCTGGAACGAGCTGCTGGGCGGTTCCGCCGAGGTCGTTCCCATCCAGCTGCCGGGAAGGGAGCGCCAGATCGCCGAGGAGCCTTACCGCCGCATTCAGGACGCGGCCGACGATTTCGCCGAGATGATCGAGGCGCAGGGCGACGGCAGGCCGGCGGCGCTGTTCGGCCACTGCTTCCTCGGCGCGACGCTGGCCTTCGAGGTCGCCAGCCGGCTGGAAACGGGCGGAAAGGTGCCGGTGCTCCGGCTGTTCGTCAGCGCGGCCTCGTCTCCCGGCGGCAGGAGGAGCTATTCCATGTCGTCCTATGACGACGACCGGTTCCTGGAGGAGGTCGGCAAGCTGACCGGCTATACGCATCACGCTTTTTCCATTCCGGATCTGAGGGAGCTGCTGATGCCGGCGCTTCGGGCCGACTTCGAGATGGACGAGACCTATGCGGCCGTGCCGGGTCGCATGCTGAAGGCGCCGATTACGGCTCTGTATGCCGCCGGAGATTCGTTCGTGTCCAAGGAAGCGGCGGAGCGGTGGGAAGACTTCACGACGGGCGGCTTCAAGCTGGTCGAGGTGCAGGGCGAGCATATGTACATCACCGGCACGCCGGAGCAGGCGGCGGGCGTCATGGCTTCCGAGCTGGCCGGCAAGGAGGGCGCGCAACCACATGTCTAGGCTCAAGGACAAGGTCATACTCATTACCGGAGCCGGCCGCGGCATTGGCAGAGCCTGCGCGATTCTGGCCGCCGAGGAGGGCGCCGATCTCGTCCTCACGGACATCGGCGTCCCCATCGATTCCGTGCCGTATCCGCTGTCCTCGTCCGACCAGCTCGAAACGACCGCCCGCAGCTGCCGCGAGGCCGGAGCGAGCGTAGTGGCGCGCCTCGCGGATCTGTGCGAGATGGACGAGGTGCGGGAGCTCGTGGAGGAGGCGGTCGACCGGTTCGGCCGCATCGATGCGGTCGTCAACAACGCCGGCATTGGAGCTCCCGCCGGCAAGGCGGCTCATCTGTACGAGAGCGAGGAATGGGACATCCTGCTGAACGTCAATCTGTCGGGTCCATGGAGGGTCATCAAGGCGGCCGCTCCGATCATGCTGGAGCAGGGACACGGGAGCATCATCAATATCGCGTCGACCGCGGGACTGCTCGGCTACAAGCATTTTGCCGGCTATGTCGCCTCGAAGCACGGCCTGGTGGGATTGACCAAGTCGGCTGCGCTGGACTACGCCCCCCGGAACATCCGGGTCAACGCCATCTGCCCGGGGCCGGTGTACGACGACGAGCGATTGGACGGGCATATGACCAAGGTCGTGGCGGACTCGCTCGGCATCCGGCTGGGCGACCAGGAGGCGATCGATCTGGAATCCGTCGCGCTCAACACCGTCGTCTCGCCGAGGGATGTGGCCGAAGCCATGGTCTGGCTGGCAAGCGACGGGTCGCAGAGGGTCACGGGAACGACAGTAGCCGTAGATGCCGGATATTCGGCCAAATAGACAGGGGGAATCATAATGAACGCCACACGGATGGCACCGGCTGCGGAGCTTGACCGCGCAGCCGCAACCCAAGTATGGATCATCCGGCTGGACGATCCGGCCGCGGTCGCCCGCAGCGAGCGATTGCTGCTGAAGGACGCCGGTCCGGACTTCCGCGCCGCCGCCCGAGGCTGGGTGGAGCATGCCTGCTCCCCGGAGGAGCGGGAGGAGAGGCTCCGCAGAGAATCGCGGCGCCCGATCGGCCGGAGCGCCAAGATGAGAATCGTGCTCGTCACCTGCGGAGAAGGGGAGGCCGACTTGATCGTCGCGGCCGACCGGGAGTCGGTGCCGGCGGAGCGGCTGCTCGCGGCAGGCCGCTATCTCGCCGGAGAGAGCGAGGACTACTCGCCGGGCGATGCTGGAGGCATCCGGCTGGATGCCGGTCGGCAGCCGTCCTGGGGACTGCCGGGCTGGGACCGCGCGGGGGCATATCCCGACTCGCACGGCTGGATTTTGACGGAACTCGATTCCGCCGCCGAGCCTTCCACTCTCGCCGCGGCCTTGCTGCTGTCGCTGGAGCGGTACGGCACCAAAAATGCCTCCATCTATATGGAGGAAAACGGTCCGGGCTTCCGCAAGGCGGCATCGGGCACTCTCGACGAAGCCGGGCGGGTTCTGCTGGCGGAGGAGAGCTTCGACCGTTCGGCGAGGTTCGATGCCGGCATCCTCGACGTCGACCTGCCGGATCACGCCGGAGAGTTCATCCCGTGCCTCGCTCCGCCGCTGCCGGTCACCCTCAGCGCCGTCCGGTCCCAAGGCGTCCTGCGCTCCATCCGCATCGCAGCCAGCGAGAGCGTCGTCCATCCGGCCGTCCTGGCCCAATTCGCCGAGGTCTACCGGTTTTGCCTGGAGCGGCTGCTCGCCGGAGCCGAGCCCCCGGAGGGCGGCTGGCGGAGCCTGCCGCTGCCGGAGCCGCAGCCGTCTCCATCCCCGGTCCCGGTCCTGCGGCAACGCCGGGGGCAGCCGGGAGAGCTGCTGGCCCGAATCCGTTCCGTCGCCGCCGCCTGGCCGGACCGTCCGGCCGTATCCGACCAAGAAGGAGGGATCACGTACACCGATCTGGATCGCCGAAGCGATCTCATGGCCCGAAGGCTCATCTCATACGGAGTAAAGGAGGGAACTAAAGTCATCGTATCGCTCGACCAGACGGCAGAGCTGGTCGTCATCCTCGTCGCGGTCGTCAAGGCGGGCGGGACCTATATTCCGGTCGATCCCGGCTATCCGGCCGAGCGGATCCGCTTTGTCATCGAGGATTCCGAGGCCGAGCTCATCGTCACGCGCTCGGAGGAAATCCTCTCGGAGCGGCCTGTCCGGAGGGTGTCTCCGGAGGAGCTGGCTTCCGCCGCGGCGGAGGAGCTGGAGGGCGCAGCCTTGCCCGCCGAGGCGCCGAAGGAAGCTTACGTCATCTACACATCCGGGACTTCCGGCCAGCCCAAAGGGGTGCTCGTGCCCTCGGCGAACATCGTCTCGCTGATCGAGGCGACCGAAGGCGAGTTCAAGCTGAGCGAGAAGGATGTCTGGACAATGTTCCATTCCGCCTCCTTCGATTTCTCGGTCTGGGAAATGTGGGGATGCCTGCTCACCGGCGGCCATCTCATCGTCGTTCCGCGGCCGCTCGCGAAGTCTCCGTACGAGTTCTGCGACCTGCTGGCGGCCAAGGGCGTCACCGTGCTGAACCAGACGCCGTCGGCCTTCTATGCGCTCGTCCAGGCGGACGGCGAGCAGAAGCAGGCGAGGCTGGCTTCCGTCCGGCTCGTCGTGTTCGGCGGCGAGGCGCTGGATTCCCGCAAGCTGTCGGCTTGGCAGGAGCGCTATCCCGCCGGCCGCTGCCGGCTGGTGAACATGTACGGCATCACCGAAACGACCGTCCATGTCACCTGGCGGACGGTTCTCCAGAAGGACCCCGGCTTCCTGTCCCGGTCGGTCGGAGTGCCGCTGAAGGGATGGGAGATCTCCATCCGTGAGCCGGGCGGCTTGCCGTGCCGGTACGGCATGGAAGGCGAGATCTGGGTCGGAGGCGCAGGCGTCTCCAGCGGCTACCTGAACCGGGAAGAGCTGACGCGTCAGCGGTTCGTCACGGACGAGAACGGCCGGCGCTGGTACCGCAGCGGCGATCTCGGCGTGATGCGGCCGGACGGCAGCATCGACTACCTGGGCCGAATGGACAGCCAGGTCAAGATCCGGGGCTTCCGGATCGAGCTGGACGAGATCCGCGCCGTCATCGAGCAGCTGCCGCAGGTCCGCAACGCGGCTGTGCTCGTGCATGACGGGGAAGGCGGCGAGGCTTCCCACAAGCAGATTCTGGCTTTCTTCGAGGCGTCCGGGCAGCTCCAGGCCGACCGGATCCGTGCGGAGCTCAAAGCCAGGCTGCCGGAGTATATGCTGCCGGCCCGGCTGATCCGGGTGGACGGCATTCCGCTCACCATCAACGGCAAGGCGGATCATAAAGCGCTGCTGGAGGGACTTCTCCAGCCGGAGGAGCGGGAAGCTTCACCGGCAGCGGCCGAGGAGGCCGGCCGCGGCGCGGACGCCTATCTCTCCATTTGGAGCCGCGTGCTGGGGCATGCCGTCGGTCCCGACGACCTTTTCTTCGAATCCGGAGGCAATTCGCTGCTGGCCGTCGAGCTGCTGTCCGCGCTCAAGAAGGATATCGATTCCAGTCTGACTTTGCGGGACTTGTATATTCATTCCTCGCCGAGCGCCCTGCACCAATTCATGTCCAAAAAAATACTCGTCTAGGAGGCTGCCATGATATCGAATCTGCCGCTTGTAGCGGTGCTGCACGGGGAAGGCTCGGCCTCCCCCTTGACGATAAAAGCCGCCTCCATCGGGATTTGCCGGCTTCTGTTCCTGCATGAGGGCGCCGGCGGAAGAGAAAGGGCGCAGCTCGGCCTGCTCGCCGGCCACGCGGCCGTCGCGGACCGGTCGAAGCTCTCCGATGACGAGGTGATCGACCTGCTGCGCCGGGAAGGGGCGGCAGGCCTCGTCACGTTCAGCGAGCTGCAGCTGCCCGCCGCGACCCGCTTCGGAGAGGCTCTGGGGCTGATCGTCCATTCCTCGGCTGCGCTCTCCGCGCTGACGGACAAGCACCGGCAGCGGACGCTGCTGTCCCGGGCCGCCGTCCAGTCGGTCCGCCATGCCGCCGTCGACCGCCGGAACGCGGAGGCGGCGGCCGGGCAAGTCGGGTTTCCCGCCGTGCTCAAGCCGAGGACGGGAGCCGGCAGCAAATGGACCGGGAAGGTGACCTCCCTGCAAGAGCTGCTGGAGGCGCTGGAGGCCGGACCTGCCGGCTGCGAATATGTGCTGGAGGAATATTTGGAGGGCGATCCGGCCTTCCAGGGACGCTTCTACGGAGATTATGTCTCCGTAGAATCTCTCCATCGCGGCGGCGAGTCGCGGCAGGTATGCGTGACGGCCAAGCTGCCGCTGACCGAGCATTTCGCCGAGACGGGCATGTTCGTTCCGCATCCCTTTTCCCGGGAGCTGGAGCGGCGGATCCTCAATCTCGAAGCCGAGGCGATCGCGGCGCTTGGGGTCGCCGACGGCGTTACCCATACGGAAATCAAGCTGACGGCGGAAGGACCCAAAATCATCGAGGTCAACGGACGTCTGGGCGGTTATGTGCCGGAGATCGTCAAGCGGGCCATGGGCGCCGATCTCGTCCGCGCGGCTCTGCAGCTGTCGCTCGGGCAGCCTGCCGAATTGGAGCCCGAAGCGCCGGAGGAAATCGTCTATCAGCTGTTTCTGGCAGCGCCGACCGGAGAGAGCTTCCTCTTCGGCGGCATGGCCGGAATGGAGGAGGCCGAGAGCATGGACGGCGTCCTGCATCTGGAGATTACGAAGGAGACGGGGCAGACGATCGACTACCGGCTCGGCACTCAAAGCAATATGGGCATCGTGTACGGAGCCGCTCCGGACTATGAGTCGTTCTCGAGCGATATCCGCGCTCTCAAGTCCGCGCTGGCGCCGATAGCGATCGCAACGGGAGGACGGACAATCGATGCGGGATAACGATATCGCCACGACGCTGGGACGTCGCTTCGACGAGATGGCCGAGGCCTATCCCGGACATAAGGCAATCGAGGAGGACGGAGGCGCCTCCATGACCTACTCCGAGCTGCGGGCCGAAGCCGGCAGGCTGGCCTCCGGGCTGGCCGCACGGGGCGTATCCGCCGGCAGCCGGGTAGGCCTGCTGCTCGGCAAAAGCATCGACATGGCGCTTGCCATGCTCGCGGCCGTCAAGCTGGGCGCCTGTTATGTGCCGCTGTCCGAGGACGATCCGGAGCCGCATCTCGAGCGGCTGGCGGCGGACGCCGGGGCGGAACTGGTCATAGCCCGGCGGGACGTATCCTTGAGCGGCATTCCGGTCCTTCCCATCGGGCAGCTTCGGGCACAGGCATCCGCGCCTGCAGCTTCAGAAGCGGATTCGTCAGGTTCGGAATCACCAGAAGCGGAATCACCAGAAGCGGAATCATCAGGTGCGGCAGCTTCAGAAGGGGCCTCGCCGGACAGCCTGGCCTATATCCTGTTCACCTCCGGCACGACCGGCATGCCCAAGGGAGTCGGGGTGACGCATGACAACATCGTGAACCTCGTCCTGGAGGGAGGCTTCGTGGAGCTTGGCGCCGATACGCGCATCCTGCAGACCGGAGCGCCGACGTTCGACGCCTCCACCTTCGAGATCTGGGGCGCGCTGCTGAACGGGGGAACGCTGATCGTTCCGGCGGGGCAAGGGCTGACGGACTTCGATTACATGGAGCGGGCGGTCCGCAAGCACGGCATTACGACGATGTGGCTGACCTCTCCGCTCTTTACGATCGCCGCCGAGCAGAAGCCGGAGCTGTTCCGGGGCATCCGCGACCTGATCGTGGGAGGAGACGTCGTGCATCCCGCCTCCGTGCGCAAGGTCCAGGAAGCGTGCCCGGAGCTCCAGGTGCTCAACGGCTACGGGCCGACGGAATGCACGACGTTCTCGGCGGTCTACCCCATCGGGAGAGGTCTCGCGGAGAAGCCGATTCCGCTGGGAATGCCGATCGGCAATGCCGAATTCCACATCCTGGACGAGAACGGGCAGCCGGTGCCGCCCGGAGAGATCGGGGAGCTGCATATCGGAGGACGCGGAGTGGCGGCGGGTTATGTGAACCGGCCGGAGGCGACCGCCGAGGCTTTTCTGGACAACCCTTTCGGAGCCGGCCGGATCTACCGGTCCGGCGACCGGGCGAGCCGGGATGCCGAGGGGCTGTACCACTATTGGGGGCGCAAGGACCGCCAGGTGAAAATACGGGGCTACCGCATCGAGCTGGCGGCGGTGGAGTCCATTCTCCGCTCGGTCGGCATCGTGGAATCCGCGGTCGCCGGCGTGATCGAGAACGAAGCCGGACTCAAGGAGCTTTGCTGCTGCGCGACTCTCAAGCGCGGGGTTTCCGCCGGCCGGGAGGAGCTTCGCCGCCTGTTCGGCGAGCTGGCGCCGTCCCATCTCGTTCTGTCGAGAATCGTCCTTGTGGACGAGCTGCCGCTCAACAAAAACGGCAAAACGGATTCCAAGGCGATCGCGGAGCTGTTCGCCGCAGAGCGCGCCGAGCCGCCGGAGGACGGCTCCGCCGCCGATGCCGCGCCTGCTGCGGAACCATCCATCTGCGATACGCTGGCGGCAATCATCTCCAAGCGGACGGGCTTCCGGCTGAGCGGCCCGGATGTCTCCTTCTTCGAGCTTGGCATCGACTCCCTGACGGCCGTATATCTGGCGCGTGATATCAACGCCAGGCTGGGGGCCAAGCTGAGCGCGGCCGACATTCTCGCCCATCCGACGCTTGGCGCTCTGGCGGAACGATTGGATGGGGGCCAGCCCGCCGGACCGTCTGCCGGGTCGTCCAACGGGCTGTCCGTCGAGACGTCCCTTGGGGAAGGAACGGGCGGAAAAACGCAGCTTCCTCTGCTGAACGAGCAGAAGCCGCTGTTCATCGATTTCCAGCTCCATCCGGGCTCTGTCCGGTACAACACTCCCCTGCTCCTCGAGCTGGATTCCGGCATCTCGCTCGCCCGCTTGGAGGAGGCGCTGGAGCAGGCCGTCCTGCGCCATGATGCGCTGAGAACGAGATACTTCATGTCCGGAGGGAGAATGCTCCAGAGAATTCAAGCGCGGGAGGAGCTCCGCATCGAACGGCTCCAGGGCAAGCCCGATCTCGACGAGCTGATCCGTCCCTTCGACCTGGCCGCGCAGCCGCCGTTCCGGTTCGCCTTCCTGGAGGAGGGCGGACGGGCATGGCTGTTCATGGATTTCCATCATATCGCCGTGGACGGGCACTCGCTGGGCATCCTTGTCCGCGACGTGGGCCGGCTCTATTCCGGGCAGCCTCTGGAGGACGCCCGGGGGAAATTCGCCTCCGCCGTTCTCGCCTCCGAGGCCGCCTGCGAGTCCGGCCGCGCCGCCTCGCTGGCGTTCTGGAAGGAGGAGCTCCGCGCGTTCCGGGGCATGCCGGAGCTTCCGATCGACCGGGTGGACGCCGCCGGCCATTCCAAGGCGAGCCGCATGCACCGCTTCCGGATCGGCGAGGAACGCACGGCGGCCTTGAGGGCATGGGCGCAGAGCGGGAGAACGACCGTGTTCGAGAGTCTGCTCACGGTGTACGCGGCCACGCTGCATGCCGTCACCTCCGGCCAGGAGGTCGTATTCGCGACTCCGGTCCGCGACTACGCCATTCCGGAGGGTGAGACGGTCGCTGCGATGCTGACCCGAACGCTGTGGGTCCGCTCCGAATTGATCCATGGACAATCGGTGGACGCGTACAGGGAGAAGTTCGTGGCCCGGCTTCGCCGCTCGCAGCCGCATGGAAACGTCCCGATCGACGAGATCCGCAGACTGCTCCAGCCTGAAGGCACGAGCGGAGCGGTGGGCGAGACCTTGATCGCCTACCACACCGCGGCGGACATGCAGGCGGAATGGCTCGGCCGGCAGGCAAGCCTCCGGCCCGCAGCCCCGCCGGAAGGAATGTTTCCCTTGAATTTGCAAATCTACGACGGAGGGGATCAGATGGAGGCGGAGTGGGAGTACATGTCGGAGCTGTTCGAGCCGGACACGATGTCCAGCCTCGGCGACATGTTCGCCTTCATGCTGGATCTCCTGACGCATCCGTACGCTTTCGGCGCGGAGAGCATGCCCGATCTGGTCGCGGCCTGCCTTCAGAAGCAAATGGCTTGAAGATCAAAACGGGAATGGGGCTCTGATGATGAAAACGAAACGAACGACCGGCCAGAAAAAAATGCTGGCCGCCGCCATGCCTCGCTCGGCGGAATTTTGGACCCGGGAGCTGGCCGAGGCTATCCCGAGCGTCTACCCGGCTGACTTCCACGGCTCGGGACAGCCGTCCGGGGAGCGCTTCAGCGCTTCGGGCGTCCTGCCTTCGGAGCTGCTGGACAGAGCGGCCGAAGCATGCGGCGCCGCCGGGGAAGAGCGCGGCGAAATGCTGGCTTCCGCCGTCATTGCTTTGGTGTATTCGGCCTACAACGGCGTGGCCGAAGACCTCCTGCTCCATTATTCGCCGGATGGGGAGCGGGCAAGCCTCCCGCTGCGGGTGAGGGCCTCGAACGGAATGACGTTCGGGGACTTGTTCCGGCTGGTCCGTGAAGCCGGAGAGAGGATGGAGGAGCATGGCCGCTATCCCGTCGACCTGCTGATGCCGTCCGCTTCCATCGAGGTATGCGCCGGCGGACAGCGGCTGTCCGAGCCGGCTGCGCCTCTGGCCATCGCATTCGCGGCAGCCGGAGAAGGGGAAGCGGATGTTCTGCTGACAGTCTCGGGCGACGCTTCCCGTTATTTGGAGGGCACGGTTCGCAGCCTGCCGGTCAGGCTGCTTCTGCTGCTGGAAGGGGCTGCGCTCGCCCCGGAGCAGAGCCTGCTCGGGCTGGAGCTGTCCACCTCTTGGGACCGCTCCGTCAGCGAGAGCATGAATGCCACGGCGCAGCCGTATTCGGATGACGCCGCGCTGACGGATCTGTTCCGGCTGTCCTTCGAGGCGCGGAGAGATCGTCCCGCCATCCTCGGCCCGGACGGAGTCCTGACCTATGCGGAGACGGAGCGCCTCTCGGGGCAAGCCGCCGCCCTCGTCCTGGAAGCGGCGGAGAGCTCGGATGAGATTGTCGCCATCCTGGCCGACCGGTCGCCGGAATTCCTCGTCGGCGTTCTCGGCATTCTGCGGGCCGGACGCGCCTATCTCCCGCTGGACCCCAAGGCTCCGGAGGAAAGGAACAGCCGCATCCTGAACCAGAGCGGAGCCCGGCTCGTCCTCTGCTCCGCGAAGTACGCCGGCCTCGTTCCGGATGGCCTGAGCGTCCTTCCTCTAGATCGCCTGCCGGCGTCCGTCGCGGCGGTTTCAGGCGGACCGGCGGCGACTCCACGGTCGCTGGCCTACGTCATTTTCACCTCCGGCTCGACCGGCATGCCCAAGGGGGTCGGCGTGAGCCACGGCAGCGCCGTCAACCGCATCGAATGGATGCAGAAAGCATATCCGCTCGGCCCGGACGACGTCATTCTCCACAAGACGCCCGCGACCTTCGACGTCTCGGTGTGGGAGCTGTTCTGGTGGCTGCTCGCCGGCTGCTCTGTGGCGCTCCTGGCCCCGAACGAGGAGGCCAATCCCGAGGCGATTCTGGAGGCGATCGAGCGCAGCTCGGCGACGGCCCTGCACTTCGTCCCCTCCATGCTGAACGCGTTCCTGGATTACGCCGAGAGCACGGGAAGCTTGCCGAGGCTGAAGTCGCTGCGCCGCGTCTTCTGCAGCGGGGAGGCGCTCAGCCCTCACCATGTAGGCAAATTCCATGCCCTCCTGGGCGGACAGGCCGAGCTGATCAACCTCTACGGGCCGACGGAGGCTACGGTCGACGTCAGCTACCATCTCACGCAGCCGGGAGACCATCCGGTGCCGATCGGCCGGCCGATCGACAACCTCCGGCTGTACGTCGTGGACGGGCTGGGCAGGCAGCGGCCCGTCGGCATGGTCGGCGAGCTGTGCATCGCCGGCGTCGGCGTAGCGGAGGGTTACATCCGCGATCCCGAGCGGACGGCGGAGCGGTTCGTGGCGATGCCGTCGCTCGGCGAGGAGCGCGTCTACATGACGGGCGACCTGGCGCGGCTGAGGGCGGACGGCTCCATCGATTATCTGGGCCGCAACGACCGGCAGGTCAAGGTGCGGGGCTTCCGCATCGAGCTGGGAGAAATCGAGGCGGCGCTGACGAGCCTGCCCGGGGTGAGCGATGCTCTCGTCCTCGGACATGTCGAGGGAGACGGCCTGCTGCATCTGTACGGATTCGTCCTGCCGGCCAGCCGTTCCGTCACGGCGCGGGAGCTGAGCGGGAGTCTCGCGGCCCTCTTGCCCAAGTACATGATTCCTGAAGGAATCATCGTCGTGGATGCCATCCCGCTCACGCCCAACGGCAAAGCCGACCGGGCCGCGCTGCTCGCCCTGCGCGGGCGGCAGGACGAGCCGAGCCCCGACCGCATTCCTCCGGCCACCGAGGAAGAGCTGCGGATGGCGGGCATCTGGGAAAGCGTGCTTGGCGTTCAAGGCATCGGCGTGAAGGACAACTTCTTCGCTCTTGGCGGCAACTCCATCAACTTCGTCACCGTGCTGGCGCTGGCCAACGAGCAAGGGCGGAAGATCACCTTCCAGCAGCTGTTCAAAAACCCGACGATCCGCGGGCTGCTGGAAAGCACAGGCGAAGGGGGAGACGGCGAGGAACCGGAGCGGGAGGTCGGACAATTCGACCTCGTGTCGGCGGAGGACCGCAGCCGCATGCCGGCGGGCATCGAGGACGCCTATCCGATGTCGATGCTGCAGGCGGGACTCGTGTACCAGAGCATCGTCATGCAGGGGGACAACAACTACCACGACATCGTCTCGTACCTGATTTCCGGCAAGCTCGACGTTCCGGTCTTCCGCGAGGCGGTCCGCCGCCTTGTGGCGGAGCAGCCCATTTTCCGCACCAGCTACAATCTGCGGGACTTCTCCCGCTATCTGCAGCTCGTCCACGAGAACCCGGAACGGCTGCCGCTGAACGTCTACGACCTGAGCGGCCTCCGCACGCGGGAGGAGCAGGAGCGCTGGTACGAGGACTGGTTCTGGAAGGAGCAGCACCGCTCGTTTCAGTGGGAGTCTCCGGGACTCGTCCAGCTGCATATCCATATCCTGAGCGACGATCTGTACCGCTACAGCATCAGCCAGCATAATTCCGCCCTGGACGGCTGGAGCATGAACAAGGTCCACGCCTATCTGTTCCAGACGTACTTCGACCTGAAGAACGGCGTGAGCAGGCGCAGCGTGCGGATCAGCGGCAACGACCATAACCGCTACTTCATCTACCTGGAGCAGCGGGCGATCCAGTCCGAGGCTCACCGCAACTTCTGGCGGGAGCAGCTGGACGGGGCTCCGAGCGGCCTCATTCCGCGGGCGAGGCCGTCCCGGCCCGGCCGGGGCAACGAGGTCGTCTTCCACGACGTGAAGCTGCCCGAGGGGCTGTCCGGCAAGCTCGTGCGGCTGGCCGCGGAGCTCATGGTGCCGGTCAAGGACATCCTGCTGGCCTCCCATATCAAGTTCCAGTCCTTGCTGACGCGGACCAGCGACGTGTTCACGGGCTACGAGATCGGCGGCCGTCCGGAACGGCTGGGAGCGGAGGATGCGCTGGGCGTGTTCCTGAACACGATGCCGTTCCGGGTCGTGCTGGACGAGGGCGGCAGCTGGCGCGGGCTCATCCGCTCCGTGTACGACGCGGAGGCCGCGGCGCTCCCTTACCGGCGCTATCCGATGGCCCAGGTGAAGCAGGATCAAGGAAACCGCAGCATCCTGTTCGAGACGGTGTTCAATTTCACCCATTTCTACTCCCTGAAGGACATCCGGGATCTGCCGGGCTTCAATCTGATCGACGTGCGGGCGGCCGCCATCACGGAATTCCCGCTGCGCATCGAATATTCGCGCCATTTCTACACCGACGAGGTGGAGCTCAGCCTGCACTACCACACGGCGGAATACGACGTGGAAGACATGGCCGTGTTCGGAGAGGTGTTCATCGACATCCTCCAGAGCATGGTCGACCGCACGGAGGAGGCCCATGCCGAGACGGCAGCCGGCCTTCGGCTCGCCCGCTTCGACAGGCTGCCGAGCGGACAAGCCGAGGAAAGCGGACTGGCCCAGGCCGCGCCGGCCGAGGCCGCATTCCGGACGGACGAGTCCGGACAGGAGGAGGGCAAGCCGGAATACCTGGCCGCTGTCGGCAGGGTCAAGGAGATCTGGTCCGCCGTCCTTGGCCGTCCGCAGGAGGAGCTGGATGCGGACGACGACTTCTTCCTGATCGGGGGCAGCTCCCTGTCCGCGATGAAGGTATCCCTCTTGCTGGACAAGCGGGTGCCGCTCAAAACCATCATGCAGAAGTCGATCCTGCGCGAGCTGGCTCTCGAGATCATCGACGCGGGCGGCAGTGAGGAGGCGCCGGCGCAGCTGCTGCAATGCCTCAGCAGATCGTCCGAGGCGGCAAGGAGCGTCGTTTTCTTCCCGTACGCGGGCGGCAACGCGCTGAACTTCCTGCCCGCCGCCAAGGCGGTCGAGGCCATGGACGCGGACATCGCCGTGTATGCCCTGGAGCTGCCCGGGCATGATCCGCATTCCGGCAGCGGCCCGCTGACGGACTTCCATGCGCTTGCCCGCAAGGCTGCGGACGAGATCGGCTCGAGGCTCGGCCGCACGGAGCTGATTCTCTGGGGACACTGCGTCGGCACGGCTCTCGCTCTGGAGGTCACCCGGCTGCTGGAGGAGCGCTCGCTGCCTCCGAAGAGGCTGGTTCTGGCGGCGAAGACGATCGGCCTGCCCCATGACATCCTGGAGACGATCGGCAATGCCGAGCGGCTGGAATTCGCCGATATCGCCGGCCTTCATGCGGAGTGGAGCGGGACGGACGAGCTGTCTACTCTCGGCGAGGACTACGAGCGCCATCTGGTCCGGTCGTTCGCCCATGATTCCATCGAGTCGAACCGTTATCTGCTGTCCCTCTGGGACAGGGAGGGCGAGGTTTGTCTCCGCACGCCGGCCGTCGCCGCATTCGCCCAGGACGATCCCGCCACGGCGGGCTTCGAGGCCAGCTGGAGCCGCTGGAGCCGCTGGGTGCCCGGCCTCGAGCTGAAGACATTCGGCGGAGGCGGCCATTATTTCTGCCGGACGCTGCCGTCCGACGTCGCCGCGTTCATCCGGGCGGAGGCGGACAGCTTCTCCCGCCCGCTGGCTCCCCGCTGAAGCTGCCGCCCGCCGGATTCCCGCCTGCCCGCATCTATGCGGGAGGCCGGAAATCCGGGAAGTCCATCATAGGCCTGAGCAAGAACATGACCGAGGAGGAACAGCTACGATGACGAGTCTCAAGGAAAGCTCTTATCCGCTTCAACCGCTCCGCATCGCCGTCGCCCAAGCCGCGGCGGCATCCGGGGACATCCCGGAGAACGTACGGCGGGCAACCGCCATGATCGGCGAAGCCGCCCGCGGAGGCGCGCGGCTGGCGGTCTTTCCGGAAAAATATTTGACCGGCTACGTTCCGGAAATCATCGTTACCGACCCCGAGCTCTACGCTCTCTCTCCCGGGGACGAGCGGCTGGAGCCGATCCGGCAAGCCTGCCGGGAGCACGGGATCGCCGCCATCGTCGGGGCGCCGACCCGGGAAGGCGATGATCTGTACATCTCTTCAATCGTGATCGATTCATCCGGAGCCGATCTCCATGTTTCCCATAAGGCCCATCTGTTCCACAGCGAGAAAGGAGTCTTCAAGAGCGGCGGCAAGCGGACCCTGCTGAAGATCGGGGACTGGACCATCGGCCTCGGCATCTGCTACGACGCCGGATTCCCGGAGCATTCCCGCCTCCTGGCGCAGGCCGGCTGCCACGTCTATCTCGTCAGCTCGCTGTTCAGCAAGGGCATGGGCTATCAGGAATCCCGGGTGTGGTTCCCGGCCAGAGCGCTGGACAACACCGTCTTCGCGGTCATGGCCAACCACGCCGGGAAGACCGGCGTCTGGGACGCCTGCGGAGGCAGCGCCGTCTGGGACCCGTACGGGCGCCTGATCGCCGAAGCTTCGGAGTCGGAGCCCGAGGTCATCTTCGCGGAGCTGGACCCCGGCCTGCTGCGGGAGGCCCGGGCGTCGGAGCAGATGCTTGCCGATTCGGCGGATCTTGCGCAGCCGGAGGCTATCGTCGCGGTACGGGCGGGCGGGAATGAACGGGCCTGAACGGCGCCGCTGGCTGCGCCGGTTCGACGAGCCGGAGCACGCCCGGAGCCGCATCATCGTGCTGCCACATGCAGGCGGCTCCGCCAGCTATTACCGGGAGCTGAGCCGGGAGCTGCGCGGAGCGGGCCTGGAATGCCTCGCGATCCAATATCCCGGCCGGCAGGACCGCTTCGGGGAAGAGATGGCTTCGACCATCGAAGCCTACGGGGATCGGATCGCCGAAGCTCTCTCCGGATGCGACGACAAGCCGGCGCTGCTGCTGGGCCACAGCATGGGGGCGCTGATCGCCTACGACATGCTGCAGAGGCACGGCTCCAGGCTCGGCTTCATCGAAGGCTTCGTCGCTTCGGCGCATCCTCCGCCCCGCTCCAGCTCCTCGTATGAGTCCATGAACGAAGAGCGGGTGAGGGACTATCTCCGGCGGCTTGGGGGCTTGGATGAAAAGCTGCTCGACGATCCGGCCGTCATGGAGATCGTCCTGCCCGCGATGAAGAACGATCTCGAGGCGGTGCGGGCCTATCGCCGGACCGCCCCGGCCAAGCTGGACATGCCGATTACGGCCGTCGTCGGCATGCAGGATCCTCATGTCCAGGCCGAAGCCGCGGCGGGCTGGGAGGGGTGGACCCGGGACTCCTTCGAGCTGGTCAGGCTGCCGGGAGGCCATTTCTATTTTGCCGACGCTCCCGAGGAGCTGTGCGCCGTGCTGCTTCGGGCGGCGAGGCGCAGGAAGCCGGCCGCAGCCGCCGGTCAGCCGCCGGGAACCGTGCGTGAGTATATAACGCGAAGGGGATTGGAGCTATGAACGAAGCATCCGCCGCAGGACGCTGGGAGATTTTCCGGTTCCGGCCGTACCTGCTCTATTTCATCGGACATACGATCTCCATGCTGGGTACCGGAATGCAGTTCATCGCGACCAGCTGGCTCGCCATGCAGCTGACCGGCAATCCGGCGTCGGTGGCGTACGTCCTTATTTTCACCTCGCTGCCGGGCGTCGTCCTCTCCCCCCTCATCGGGGTGTTCGTGGACCGCTTCGACCGCAAATGGATCGCTGTGCTCATGGATATCTTCCGGGCAGCCGCCTTGCTTGCCATCCCGCTGCTGTGGTGGCAGGGCATGCTGGAGCCGTGGCATCTGTATCTGGTCACGTTCCTCGTCGCGCTGGGAGATGAAATCTACACCCCGGCCGCCATGTCGCTGATCCGGGAGGTCATTCCGCCGCAGAAGCTGCTGTACGCCAACTCCACCAACGCCATCGCCATGCAGTCGGGCGTGCTTCTCGGAGCGGGCGTCGGCGGACTTCTCGTCGGCCTGTCGTCGGCCGTGTCCGTCATGGGCATCAATGCGGCGAGCTTCCTCGTGTCGGCGGTCTGCATCCTGCTCATCCGCAAGGGCGTCGTCCGTCCGACGAGAGCCGAACAGGCCTCCAGCGGCGGCTTCCGGAGCTATTGGGAAGACATGAAGGAGGGGTGGACCCATATCCGCGGGCGCCATACGATCCTCATTTTTTACGCCATGATCTTTTTCATCCGCATGTCGCTGTACACGATCAACGTCCTGCTCGGTCCTTTTGCCAAGGATACGCTGATGGTGGGGGCGGCCGGATTCGGCTACATCGACGCGAGCTTCGCCCTCGGAGCGGTCACGGGCAACCTGATCCTGCCTCCGATCGCCCGCGCGCTGGGCAACCGGCTGGTCATGACCGGAGGGATGGCCGGCATCGCGCTGGCGATCTTCCTGTTCGGCTTCAGCGGCGGCCTCGGCGTCGCGATGCTTCTTTATTTCCTGATCGGCGCCTTCTTCCAGGTAGGCATCCTGTTCATCACCCGGGCGCAGGAGGAGACCGAGCTGGCTTACCAGGGACGGGTCCACTCCACCTTCAATACGGTCTTCTCCGTTCTCTCGCTGGGCATCTATCTGATCATGGCTCAGCTGATGAACGAGCTTTCCTTCCGTTACCTGTTCGCCATCCAGGGCTTGATCGTGGCCGTGGCCGCCTTCATCGCCTTCTATGCGCTGTACGCGCGGCCAAGGTCCAAGCCGGCTGTGCAGAATCTGTCCAATTAAGCGTGCAGAAAACCGCAGCCCTCGGGGCTGCGGTTTTTTCGCGCAAGGGACTTCGCCCGGCTGCTGGAGCCGGCTTCAGGCAGAGGCGGCGCGGCTGGACGAAGGGTCGAGCTCAGGACCGGCTTCCTTCAGAGGCTGGAACTGGTTTTCGCTCTTGGCGATGACGACGGTAGCGACGGAGTTGCCGATCAGATTCGTGATGGCGCGCGCCTCCGACATGAAGCGGTCGACGCCGATCAGCAGCGCGATGCCTTCAAGCGGAATCGGCGTGCCGGGCAGGGCGGCCAAGGTGGCTGCGAGCGTAATGAAGCCGGAGCCGGTGACGCCGGCCGCTCCCTTGGAGGTGAGCATGAGCACGCCGAGGAAGGTCGCGATCTGGAGCAGAGTCAGCTCGATGCCGTAAGCCTGCGCGATGAAGAGCGCCGCCATCGAGAGGTAGATGCTGGTGCCGTCCAGATTGAAGGAATAACCGGTCGGGACGACGAGACCGACGACGGGCTTGGAGCAGCCGTAGGACTCCATCTTGTTCATGAGGCGCGGCAGGGCGGACTCCGAGGAGGAGGTGCCGAGCACGAGCAGGATCTCGTCCTTGATGTGGCGGATCAGGCCGAAGATGCTGAACTTGTAGTAGCGGGCGATCAGGCCGAGCACGACAACGATGAACAGGAACATCGTCATGTATGTCGCGAGCATCATTTTGCCCAGCGAGAGGAGGGAGCCGAGGCCGAACTTGCCGATCGTATAGGCCATCGCTCCGCCCGCGGCGTACGGAGAGAACTTCATGATGATGCCGACGATCTTGAAGAAGATTTCGTTCAGCTTCTCGAAAAATTCCGTAACCGGATGGCCCTTGTCGCCGAGCATGGACAGCGCGAGGCCGAACAGGACGGAGAAGAAGAGCACCGGCAGCATCTGGCCGCTCGCCATCGCGGCGATCGCGTTGTCGGGAATGATGCCGAGCAGGAAGTCCTTGAAGCCATGCGAGGTTTCGGATGCCTGCTGCGCATAGCCGGCGACCGCGTCGGCCTTGCTGCCGACGCCGGAGGTGTCGGCAGCAAGGCCGACGCGGTCGCCGGGACGGATCAGGTAGGCGATGGCGATGCCGATCGCCATGGCGAAGGTCGTCACGAGCTCGAAGTAGAGCAGCGCCTTGCCGCCGATGCGGCCGATCTTTTTCATGCTGCCCATGCCTGCGAAGCCGATGACGATCGTGAAAAACACGATCGGTGTGATGACCATCTTGATCAGCTTGATGAAGATGTCGGCGAGCACCTTGAGCGAAGCGCCGAAGCTCGGGAAGAAATACCCAATGGCGATGCCGATCACGATAGCGGTCAGCACCTGGACGGTCAGGTTTCTGAAGTTGATTTTCATCGGAATCCCTCTTTCTGGTCGGGTCGGTTGTTAGGATCGGATTCGGATTGTTTCCTTCAAATAGGCGTTGGAGCCGAGGCTTTCGGCTTGGAGGGGGTCTCCTTGCGGGCGACGCCGGAGGCGTATGCGGCTTCGATGACCGCCTCGCGCACCTTCTCCACGACCTGGTGGTTGAACACGCTCGGAATGATATACTGCTCGTTCAGCTCCTCGTCCGTCACGACAGAAGCGATCGCCTTGGCGGCGGCCAGCTTCATCTCCTCCGTCACGCGGGAGGCGCGGCAGTCGAGGATGCCGCGGAAGATGCCCGGGAAGCAGAGCACGTTGTTGATCTGGTTCGGATAGTCGGAGCGGCCCGTCGCCATGACGCGGACATAAGGCTCGGCCTCCTCCGGCAAAATTTCCGGGGTTGGGTTCGCCATCGCGAATACGATCGGGTCGGGGGCCATTTTCTGCAAGTCGTCGGTCTTCAGCACGCCGGGACCGGACACGCCGATGAAGATATCCGCGTCCGCGATGACGTCGGAGAGGCTGCCCTCGAGCCGGTAAGGGTTCGAGTTGTCGGCATACCATTGCCAGTATTCGTTGGCGTAGCTCTTGCCGGGGACAAGGGCGCCCTCGCGGTCCACGCCGATGATGTTGCCGACTCCGGCGGCCATCAGCATCTTGGAGCAGGCGGTGCCTGCGGCGCCTATGCCGCATACGACGACTTTGCACGATTCCAGCGTCTTGCCGATGAGTTTGACGGCGTTGAGCAGTCCGGCCAGCAGCACGACGGCCGTGCCGTGCTGGTCGTCATGGAAGACGGGAATATCGAGCTCCTCGGCGAGGCGCCGTTCGATCTCGAAGCAGCGCGGAGCGGAGATGTCCTCCAGATTGATGCCGCCGAAGGTCGGAGAGAGAGCCTTGACGATCGCGATGATCTCTTCGGTATCCTGGGTTTTCAGGCAGATCGGGAAAGCATCCACCCCGGCGAACTGCTTGAACAGGACGGCCTTGCCTTCCATGACCGGCATCGCGGCTTCCGGCCCGATGTTGCCGAGGCCGAGCACGGCGGAGCCGTCGGAGACGACCGCGATCGTGTTGCGCTTGATCGTCAGCGTATGGGCGCGGGACGGCTTCTCATGGATGGCCATGCATACTCTCGCGACTCCGGGCGTGTAGACGCGGGACAGATCGTCGCGGTTTTTGATCGGCGTTTTGGGCGTCGTCTCGATCTTGCCTCCGATATGGAGCAGGAACGTCTGGTCGGACACCTGCAGCACGCGGACGCCGGGAAGCTGGCCGACTGCGGATGCGATCCGGTCGGCATGGCTCTGGTCGTACACGTTGACGGTGAGGTCGCGCACGGTGGAGGCGGAATCCGAGCGCGTGACGTCGATCGCGACGATATCGCCGCCCGTATCCCCGATGACCGTAGCGATCTGGGCGAACGAAGCGGTGGCCCGGCTGAGCTCCAGCCGGAGAATGATCGGTGTTGAAGCGCCTGTAGGTATGGACATGGGACTGCACATCCTTTGCATCTGAAGATTCATGTCATTGGTTCTGCTCTTCATGATATCGCTTTCAATTGAAAGCGCTAGCATACGGTCATAATGGTTGTTTTGGTCTTTATGGTCATGAAGGGATAAGGTGCCCGGCGAAGGCGACACCTCCCGGACGGAATGCAAAAAAAACCGCAGCCGGCGCTTGCTGCGGTTCGTATGACGATCAGGTTTTGTTCAGAGAATAAAGGTTGACCGGCCGGCCGAGGCCGTATTGAAGCTGCAGAGTGACCTGGCCGCTCTTGGCCAGATGCTCCAAATACCGTCTGGCGGTCACCCGGGCGATGCCGACGTTTTCGGCGACGCTCTCGGCCGACACAGCTTCCGGCTGCAGCCCCAGATAGCGGAGAATCTGTGCCAGCGTAGCCGCTTGCAGCCCTTTGGGAAGGCTGCCTCCGCTCCCGGAAGGAGGGGCGGCTGATGCCGAAAGGCCCGCGCCGTGCAGGAACCGGTCCAGCTCGCCTTGATCCAGCTCCCCGCCGTCGGCGAGCTGCTCGCTGCGCTGGCGCCAGCGCAGGAGGGCTTCCCGCACGCGCTCCGCCTTGAACGGCTTCATGATGTAATCGTCCGCTCCGCCCTGCACCATGGAGCGGATCGTGTCCCGGTCGTTGGCGGCGCTGATGACGATGACTCCGGCTGCATGGCCTTCGCTGCGCAGCTGGCGCAGCGTCTGGATGCCGTCAAGTCCAGGCATGTAAATGTCGAGAATGACCAGATCCGGATTCATGCGCCGGATCAGCTCCATGCCTTCCCGTCCGCCGGAAGCGGTGCCGACGACGCGGAAGCCTTCCGCCGATTCCACGAATTGCCGGTTCACCTCGCGGACCATGGGATCGTCTTCGATCAGGATGACCTCAACCGTCTTCATTTTCGCCTTTTCCTTTCTCCGGCTGTCTCTCCTCCGTCATCGGGAAGAACAGCGTGATGGATGTGCCTGCTCCGGGCGCGGATTCGACCTGGATCGTTCCGCCGCCCTTCTCGGCGATGCCTGCGATCAGATGCATGCCGATGCCCCGGCCGTCGCCGGGCTTGGTGCTGAAGCCTCGCTCGAACATGCGGCGGCGGACATGCTCGTCCATGCCGCAGCCGTTGTCCTCGACGAGCAGCGAGAGCTGCTAGTCGTCCTGCTCCAGGCTGACGAGCACGCGTCTGGGTTCAGGAGCGGCCGCCAGCGAATCGAAGGCATTTTCGATCAGATTGCCGAGCAGGACGACGAAGTCATGATGGTCGAGATGCTCCGGGAAATGCTGCAGCCGGCTGTGGGGATCGATCTGCACGTCGATGCCGAGCTCCTGGCCGCGGCTGATCTTGCCGAGCAGCAAGCCTGTCAGGCTGTCATGGAAAAACCGGGTGCCGAGGAACCGGTTCAGCTCCTCCCGCTCTCCCGACATGCGGAACAGGTAGTCGAGCGCCTGCTCGCCCTGTCCGAGCTGGATCAGTCCCCCGATCGTATGCAGGCGGTTCATATACTCATGGTTTTGGACCCGCACCGTGTCTACGAATGCTTTTACCCCGGCCAGCTCTTCCGCCATCCTGGCGACTTCGGTCCGATCCTGGAAAATGGCTACTGCTCCGACGGTATGCCCCTGTACGCGGATCGGAACGCGGTTGCTGACAATATGCTGGCCGCCGATGAAGATTTCCTGCTGGTAGACCGGAGCATCCAGCTCCAGAATTTCCGGCAGCCGTGTATCGGGGAGGACCTCGCGGATGGGCCGTCCGACCACTTCGCCGCCGATATGGAAAATCTGCCGGGCCCGTTCGTTGAAGACGGCGATCCGCTCATCGTTGTGGATGGCGATGACGCCCTCATGCATCGCGTGGAACGTCGCGTCACGCTCCACCAGCAGCCGCGCGATCTCCAGCGGTTCCATGTCGAACATATCTTTTTTGATTTGTCTCGCCAGCGCCCATGAGCCGGCTAGTCCGACCAGCATCGACAGCAGCAGAATGGTGGAGATCTGCCCGGCGAAGGGCAGGATGACCTCGCGTGGCGAGGGGAGGACGCGCCCTACGAGAACGGTGCCGATCTGCATATGCGAGCTGTCCATGACCGGGACGAAGGCGCGCAGCGCGGTGCCGAGCTCTCCCTTCGCTTTGGATACATAGCTGTGCTCGGCGAATGCCGGCCCTTCATCGGTTCCCCGGGAGTAGGTGCCGACCCGATTCGGCACTGGATGCGCCAGCCGCTTATGCCGCATGTCCATGACCACCACATAGGTGGCGTCATGGATGATGCCGATTTTCTCGGCCGCTTCCCGCAGCTCGGGCTGCCGGGCTTCATCCTCCAGCCCTGCGACGATCTCCGGAAGGCTGGCCGCCGTCCTGGCGGTGACGAGCAGCCGCCTTCCGAGCTCCTCCTCCTGCAGGTGGAGGATGCTGCCGACCGCGACGCCGCCGCCGGCAATGAGCGCGAACAGGACGATGCCGAAGGAGAGCAGCGCGATTTTCCAGTTGATTTTAAGCTGCTTGAGCATGTTCGGGCCTGTCTCCTTGCAGGTTGGAATAGGGCTGGGCCGCTTTCCCATCATCATACACCAGAGCATGCGGCATGCAAACCTGCGGGCATAGCGGGCCTGGGCTTCTACAAAAGCGGTCGGGTAGGGTAAGATGATGTCCATGAGGATCGGCTCTACATGGAGCTGAAGTCCATGAGGATGAGCTCCATGAGGGCAAGGACAGGAGGCGCGGAGGAATGGGCAGAAGGCGATTCAGGTTATGGGGCGGCGGGCTGCTGCTGGCGGCAGCGGCCGTGCTGTCCATATTCTGGCTTGGAGGGTACAAGCTGCCGGGTCCTCTGCCGGCGGATGACGAGCAGATGGGCTTCAGCGGCAGGCATGTGATCAAGTTCAGCTACGTCGTGGCGGAGAATACGCCCAAAGGGCTCGCCGCGCAGCGGTTCGCGGACTTGGTGGAGGAGAAGTCGGGCGGCAAGGTGCAGGTGCAGCTGTTTCCGAACGGAACGCTGTTCACGGAGCCGGACGAGCAGGCCGCTCTGGCGCGAGGGGATGTGCAGATGATCGCGCCGGCCTTTTCCAATCTATCGACCCATATGCCGGAGTGGAGCGTCATGGACCTGCCCTTCGCCTTCCGCACGGAAGAGGCGGTGGAGGAGGCGTTCAGCGGCGAGGTCGGCTCGCTGCTGTTCAAGCGGCTGGAGAGCCGGGGCATGATCGGCCTCGCCTTCTGGGGCAACGGGTTCAAGCAGATGACGTCGAGCGGCAAGCCCCTTGTGCATCCCGAGGATTTCAGCGGCATGAAATTCCGCATCCTACCGGGCCCGATCGTCGATGCCCAGTTCCGCGCTCTGGGCGCTTCGACTTCGGACATTCCGTTCAACAGCGTGTACAAGGCTTACGAGAGCGGAGGGGTCGACGGCGGGGAGAATACGATCACGAATATTTACAGCAAGAAGTTCTACCAGGTGCAAAAATACATGACGGTCAGCAATCACGCCTATCTCGGGTATGCCGTGCTGATGAACCGCTCCTTCTGGGAAAGCCTGCCGGCCGACGTTCAGGCCATCATCCAGGAGGCGATGCGCGAGACGACCGGCTGGGCCAACGAGAGCGCGCGGGAAATGAGCCGCAAGGAGCTGGCGGAAATGCGGAGCGGCCGCCTGATGAACATCGTCGACCTGCAGGAGCCGGAGCGGCGGGAGTGGATGGCTCTGTGGGAGCCGCTGTACGGACAGGCGGAGAAGCTCGCGGGGCGGGAGCTGATGGATGCGGTGCGGCGGCTGCGGAGCAGGTATGGGGGCGAGGGCGGGGAGTGACGGGGATGCAACATTTTTTGGTGAAACACTTCCGTAAAGGGATGATTGAGCTAGTTAACGAACCCACTCAAGTTTTAAACCACGCTCCCTGATAAGGGGAGCGATTTTTTTAATGGTGTCATTTGTGTGGGGGCAGTTTAAACGCAATATGCCTAAACGGAGAGTGATCCGGCTTTAGGACCGTTCTGACAATAGCCATCAGTTTCAATTCACCTTCCCATACGGAGAGCAACTCATTAGCACACCGCCCTCGGTGACATAGATGTTGTTTCAATCTACGCACCCCATGCGGGGAGCGACGACCGGATTAAACGCGGGCTCGACTTCGGGTACGCATTCAATCCACGCTCCCCATGCGGGGAGCGACTCTAACGCTGCCCGCCCGCGTGGTCAACGAAACATTTCTATCCACGCTCCGCATACGGGGAGCGACTTTCTCATAGGCAATTCCGCGCTCCGCAGCAGTAGATTTCAATCCACGCTCCCCATACGGGGAGCGACCGTAGTCTTGAGCTCGTCCAGATCATTTCGAGCCGATTTCAATCCACGCTCCCCATACGGGGAACGACGATCCTTGTAAGGAGCATAGTAATATTTGTAATTAATTTCAATCCACGCTCCCCATACGGGGAGCGACATGCACCGAGAGCAAGGATACAGCACTCGACAAATCATTTCAATCCACGCTCCCCATACGGGGAGCGACGCAATTTCGGGGTAAAGGGAGGGGTTGATTTGGCTATTTCAATCCACGCTCCCCATACGGGGAGCGACCCTCTCGCTTGTCGCTTACGAAGCCGGCGATTCGATTTCAATCCACGCTCCCCATACGGGGAGCGACCAGCCCGCAAGCCTTTCTGATCCTGAGCGGAGCAAGATTTCAATCCACGCTCCCCATACGGGGAGCGACATGCAGGCCCATACCATCAAAGACGATTACAGGATTTCAATCCACGCTCCCCATACGGGGAGCGACGGTAATCCGCAGCGAATTGGATTGACGCCAGCAGCATTTCAATCCACGCTCCCCATACGGGGAGCGACGGTCAATCTGGCAACTGCCCTCATCGGACTTTATCAATTTCAATCCACGCTCCCCATACGGGGAGCGACATGGTCGGCGCCAGTGAAACCGTCCTGTACGAATGATTTCAATCCACGCTCCCCATACGGGGAGCGACCTGCACAATTTTGGTAGATCGAGAGGGGACCGGATTTCAATCCACGCTCCCCATACGGGGAGCGACTCAAGGTGACGGATGCTCTCAATGCCCATGAGGACATTTCAATCCACGCTCCCCATACGGGGAGCGACGGTGACCTTTGCATCAGAATAGATTTCCATTTCGAAATTTCAATCCACGCTCCCCATACGGGGAGCGACTGCAGAAAACAAGCGTATCACCACAAAGACAGCAATTTCAATCCACGCTCCCCATACGGGGAGCGACTGCAGAAAACAAGCGTATCACCACAAAGACAGCAATTTCAATCCACGCTCCCCATACGGGGAGCGACAGCCATCCGATCATTATCAGCAGGCACCTGTATTATTTCAATCCACGCTCCCCATACGGGGAGCGACGTAGGAATACCGTTACCCATTTCAACACACCTCTTTATTTCAATCCACGCTCCCCATACGGGGAGCGACGCTTCAATTTGGTCCAATTCATCGTTGATAGGATTATTTCAATCCACGCTCCCCATACGGGGAGCGACTAGCTTTGACACGTCGGATGGTAAACCGTGTTCCGATTTCAATCCACGCTCCCCATACGGGGAGCGATGAGTTTTCGGATAAAACTATTCGAATTACATTGCCTATTTCAATCCACGCTCCCCATACGGGGAGCGACCCACATCAGCCAGGGAATAACCAAGGCTGATTGTAGATTTCAATCCACGCTCCCCATACGGGGAGCGACGATAGAGGGTGTTCAGGTATTCGGTATCTTGATGGATTTCAATCCACGCTCCCCATACGGGGAGCGACAACTTCTCCGTCACGGTGTCACCGCCGAAAATGTATTTCAATCCACGCTCCCCATACGGGGAGCGACTAAAGCAGAGTTTGCCCTTCGGGAACTGGTGGAATTTCAATCCACGCTCCCCATACGGGGAGCGACGGTAGCCGATGCCACCTTTGCTCCAAGTAACGATATTT
This sequence comes from Paenibacillus sp. RUD330, assembly GCF_002243345.2. Lineage (NCBI taxonomy): Bacteria > Bacillati > Bacillota > Bacilli > Caryophanales > Paenibacillaceae > Paenibacillus > Paenibacillus sp. RUD330. The sequence continues at coordinate 4,807,498 of NZ_CP022655.2, read as the reverse complement.
CAATCCACGCTCCCCATACGGGGAGCGACCGAGGATGGATGCGATGTTCTTTACCATTGCTGATTTCAATCCACGCTCCCCATACGGGGAGCGACTTCCTTTCTGCAATAGCTCCCCGCCGATAATGCCATTTCAATCCACGCTCCCCATACGGGGAGCGACGGATGTGCGTCGTGACGATCAGGTCGCCGAGCTTATTTCAATCCACGCTCCCCATACGGGGAGCGACTTGGACCAGGACGCGGTTCGTGTGTTTTCTGTGGCATTTCAATCCACGCTCCCCATACGGGGAGCGACGGCCTGCCCTGGATGACATCGCCTGCGAGTAAAAACATTTCAATCCACGCTCCCCATACGGGGAGCGACCGGATGCCATTATCAGCATCACGAGCCGGACGGCATTTCAATCCACGCTCCCCATACGGGGAGCGACACTCGGGCGCGTGACGGAATTGTACATAGACACGCGATTTCAATCCACGCTCCCCATACGGGGAGCGACTAGGCATACAAAATCGTATTACGTAAGGTGTAGTATTTCAATCCACGCTCCCCATACGGGGAGCGACAGCACTTCTTTCAAAATCAAGTATTTGTCTGGATATTTCAATCCACGCTCCCCATACGGGGAGCGACGCCTTTGTTCAGGAATTCGCTGTAGGTCTTAGAAAATTTCAATCCACGCTCCCCATACGGGGAGCGACGTGCATTATGTGGAGGCAGACTTCACCAACGAGATTTCAATCCACGCTCCCCATACGGGGAGCGACCCTTTTCCACAGCCGGATAAGCCACCAACTGCCATTTCAATCCACGCTCCCCATACGGGGAGCGACCCTTTTCCACAGCCGGATAAGCCACCAACTGCCATTTCAATCCACGCTCCCCATACGGGGAGCGACAATGATAATAGCGTATTGGTGGGTTTTTGTTGGGTATTTCAATCCACGCTCCCCATACGGGGAGCGACGATTTCCTCTATTTCGGAGACAACAAATTCCCACGATTTCAATCCACGCTCCCCATACGGGGAGCGACGTCGATCCCGTTCGGGGAGTTCGGGGGATACTGATTTCAATCCACGCTCCCCATACGGGGAGCGACCCCCATCGACGTAGGTCATAGGCAGGTCAATGTTATTTCAATCCACGCTCCCCATACGGGGAGCGACCGTTATCCGCCTTTTCAATCGGGATATACGGGCATTTCAATCCACGCTCCCCATACGGGGAGCGACTGTTCTCCATCAACCCAGCGAACGCATTGATTAAAAAATTTCAATCCACGCTCCCCATACGGGGAGCGACCCTGGCGGGATGGTGTCATTGTTGGTTTCGAGCATTTCAATCCACGCTCCCCATACGGGGAGCGACGGAGGGAGGGAGCAGACAGCCCCGGATGATCCGATTTCAATCCACGCTCCCCATACGGGGAGCGACTCATGCTTAATCGCATTCGCCAGCATTTCCGTGATTTCAATCCACGCTCCCCATACGGGGAGCGACGGCGACAGATTACGAATTGCCGATCTAAGAGGGGATTTCAATCCACGCTCCCCATACGGGGAGCGACCTACAAAATCCAATTGGTAGCTGGCAGCGCCTTGCGATTTCAATCCACGCTCCCCATACGGGGAGCGACCGCATCGGGTAGCTTGTCCCAGCTAACAACCTTTATTTCAATCCACGCTCCCCATACGGGGAGCGACGAAGAGGCGGCGCAATTTCGGGACGATCAAGCCATTTCAATCCACGCTCCCCATACGGGGAGCGACAAACCTCAAAAATGCAATCATTCTGTTCCAACAGCAATTTCAATCCACGCTCCCCATACGGGGAGCGACTACAGTCAGGGGTCAAGGCTGTTGAAGAGTGTTATTTCAATCCACGCTCCCCATACGGGGAGCGACCTGACCGTCAGCCTGTCCCAAAGGGACACACGGACGGATTTCAATCCACGCTCCCCATACGGGGAGCGACAACCCATTTCAATAGTTTTTGAGGCCCAAGAACGCATTTCAATCCACGCTCCCCATACGGGGAGCGACAGCGGAAACAGCCTCGAACCTTTCTGGAAAGGTATGAGAATGGCTGATTTTGCGAATTTTGCAATCAAAATAGGTATGTATCAAAGATTGACGAGAATACTTTTTTATGAAATTGAACTTCATTCGACAAGTTTCGAGGTGCGAATCTCCCCGGCTTTTTATGGGAGCTTGCCATTCGCACAAGGATTGCACCCCTATCATAATGGAACAAAATTATTATTGCCAAACGGAATGTTCAATCTTAACCAGGATTAAATCACATCCAAATCCCTATTGGAATATTTTCCATAATTTAAGAAGGATTGTGTGTGCGATTGTCGAACCTTAGTTCTCGTAATAACTTTTAATTAGGTGCTTTGGTCCTGTATTTCTAGGAGGGAAGAGGATGCCGAATAATTCAGAACTTACCAATCATCCAGAATTTGTAGCTCATATCCGGCAAATGGACGGTCAGCGCGAGTCAGTCCATGACCACCTTCTAGCGGTTCAACAATATGCGGAGAAGCTTGGGGCCAAAATCGGAGCTAAGCACCTCGCAGGCTTGTCGGGCTTGCTTCATGACGTAGGAAAGAACACGATTGAATTCAAGACATATATCGAATCGGCGGTTGCCAACCCCCATGATCCTCCAAGACGCGGCTCGGTGGATCACTCTACGGCAGGCGGCAAGTGGCTCTTTGAACGGTTTCATTTGAACACGGACGATCAGGCAGACAAGCGGACGACAGAATGGATAGCGAATTGCATCCTTTCTCATCATGGGGGCCTGAAGGACTACTTAGATCCGGAAGGAAACTCTCCTTTTCTCAAAAGAATTGAAACTCCGCTAGATAAGCTTCCTGGGTATGATAACGCCATTAAAGAATTTCTTTCCTCTACAATGGGAGAGGCAGAGTTGGACGCTTACTTTGAAAAGGCCAGGGGAGAGATGCAGCATCTCATTCGGCGCATGAAAAACTGCAAACCCCCATCCATTACCGCCTCGTTGACAGTGAAATATCTATTTAGTTGTCTGATCGATGCGGATCGGACCAAGACTCGGCAATTCGAAGAAGAAGAAGAGGACGATCCTGTCTTTGACAGCTATGCCTTTTTCACCGTGACCTATCGATCTCTGCTTGAAAAAATGGATAGCTTCCGACAGGCCGATGATGCCGATCATCCCATTAATCGTCTTCGCAATGAGATGTCCAAGCAATGCGATGATTTTGCTGTTCGTCGTCCGTCCGGCATTTACACGTTGTCTATCCCTACAGGCGGCGGAAAAACGCTAGCCAGCTTTCGCTATGCGCTGCGTCATGCAATCGAGACGGGTAAGGAAAGGATCGTTTATGTCTTGCCTTACACGACGATCATCGAGCAGAATGTGGCTGAGCTTCGGAAGATCGTACAAAACGATGATATGATTCTGGAGTATCATTCCAACGTGGCGGAAGATTTTGATGTGCGGAAGTGGCTAGATCCGGAACAAGCTCCCGATGAGGAAGACGAAGATCAGTCCTATGACCTGGAGAGGAAAAAGCTGCGTCTGGCACGAGATACCTGGGATCGTCCGATTATATTTACGACGATGGTTCAATTTCTGAACACGTTTTATGCCAAAGGTTCCCGCAATGCCAGGCGGCTGCATCAGCTGGCCAATGCGGTTGTAATCTTTGATGAGGTGCAGGCTGTGCCTTCTCATTGCATCTCGTTGTTTAACGGAGCAGTCAATTTCCTGCATGGCATATGCGGTTCGACCGTTGTTCTTTGCACCGCGACTCAGCCTGCGCTACAGCAGGTCCGGCGGAATGTGCATCTTTCTTCCGAGCCGGAAATGATCTGCAATCCGAATCAAGTAATGAAGCAATTTAAAAGAGTGGAGCTGCGGGATGTTACGGACCAAGGGGCAATGACAACCGAGCAATTGGCTGCATTCGTTTCGGAACGGATGGCCGACATCGACAGCTTGCTGATTATTCTCAATACAAAGGCGGCAGTACGAAAGCTTTTTGACTTTCTGAAAGCGCAGGAATGGATGAACGAGGAAGCTATCAAGCTTTATCACTTGAGCACATTTATGTGCCCGGCGCATCGCAAAGATAGTTTGGATGCCATTCGCAATTCACTGAGGGGAAAAGAGAGAATCATCTGTATCAGTACGCAGTTGATCGAGGCAGGCGTAGACATCAGTTTTCAAGGCGTCATCCGCTCTCTCGCCGGATTGGATTCAATCGCCCAAGCAGCGGGGCGATGCAATCGTCACGGCAAAGACTCGCTGCGCGAGGTGTACATTATTCAATCGGCTGAAGAAAGCTTGCGCAGTTTGCCGGAAATCAAGCTTGGAGCGGAGCAGACGGAACGGTTGCTGGGTGATTTCAGGCGCAAGCCCGAATGTTTCGATAATCAGTTGCTCTCCATAAAAGCGATGGATTTATATTTCTCTTATTACTACGACAAAATCAAGGAAAAGATGGACTATCCCGTTTCTCAGGAGGGTTTTGCATTATATCCGTTATTGGATCTCAATAGTTCCTTATGCAACCGTTACAAAGACAAGCACAATTCAGCCCCGCCGATGTACACTCGAAGTTCAATTGCTACGGTTGAACGACATTTCGAGGCGATTTCGAACACGGGGAAGTCCGTTATTGTACCGTATAATGACGATGCATCCGAGATTATTTTGGCTTTAAACGGAGAGCTGCGGCCGAATGAGCTGGGAGATTGGCTGCGAAAAGCCCAGCCATACACGGTTAGCCTGTATGATCAGGAGCTTCGCAAACTGGATAAAGGCGGGAACTTGAACTACCTGTTTCAAGGTCGAGTGATGGCGTTGAACGAGACGGCGTATTCGAAAGAGTATGGCGTAGATCCAGCGGGAAATGGGGAATTCCAGTTGGCGATTATATGAAAAAGGAGGCTCTCCTTTTGAGAAATCAAATCGAATTTGAGCTTACAGGCACTTATGCGCTGTTCACTGATCCCCTGACCAAGATCGGCGGGGAGAAGTTCAGTTATCACGTGCCGACTTACCAGGCTCTCAAGGGAATTACGGAATCGGTTTATTGGAAGCCGACCCTGATTTGGTACATAGACGAAGTCCGGATCATGAACCCGATCCAAACGGAGTCGAAAGGTATGCGGCCTATTGATTATGGCGGCGGGAATACATTGGCGTATTACACCTACTTAAAGGATGTTCGATACCAAGTGCGTGCCCATTTCGAGTTCAACCCCCACCGCGAAGAGCTGGCGCATGACCGCAACGAACATAAACATCACAATATTGCCAAAAGAGCTGTAATCGCCGGTGGAAGAAGGGATATTTTCCTCGGCGCCCGTGAATGCCAGGGATATGTTGAATTTTGTGAATTCGGCTCCGGGCAAGGATATTACGACGACATGCCTGAGCTTGATTTTGGGGTCATGGTGCACGGTATCAGCTACCCGGACGAAACTGGCCGCGAGGAGCTCGAAACCCGTTTATGGCGCGCAAAGATGCAAAGAGGAATTATCCATTTTAAACGTCCCGAAGAATGTACGCTCACCCGTCAGACGGGCAGAGGAAGCATCAAGCCGTTTGGCCCCGGCAACATGGAGCCGGCGGACAAGCTTTACGAGGAATGGTTTGCGGAGGGAGGAAGCTGACGCATGACCTGGCTGGCCAAGCTGAACGAAACCTACGACAATCACGCCGATTATGTCGGACAATTCGAGAAAAATCGCTACGATCGAGAATACGCTCTTCTCCCGCTCTCCCATACGACACAGACTGCACATATTGAAATCGATTTGGACGATCAAGGGTGTTTTTTGAGAGCGAAAGTCGTGGATAAAGAGAGCGGGAGTACGATTATCCCTTGCACGGAGGCGTCCGCGAGCCGTACAAACGCTCCTGTTCCCTACCCGCTTCACGACAAGCTTATGTATGTTGCAGGGGACTACAGCCGCTACTGCCCACCGATTGCCAAGTATACGCCTTATGAAGATTACGTCAACCAATTGAAGGAATGGAGCGGGTCTCCATTTTCTGTACCAACTTTATGCAGCGTGTATCAGTACGTGCAAAAAGGAACCCTTCTGGAAGACCTGATAAGGGCGAAGGTGTTATGGCTGGATGGAGATGGCCAACTGGCCGAGAAGTGGACGCCGGAACTGGCGGAATTTTATGGAGTGGAGAAGCCAGACATCTTTAAGGTTATCGCATCCGGCCAGAACGCCGCATTTGTACGGTTTGCCGTCGAGATGCCGGGAGTGCCGGAAGCGCGGCTGTGGCGCAGACGGGACGTTCAACAGTCTTTTATTGACTTCTACAATACAAAGCTGCTGGATACGGAGCTCTGTTATGTAACGGGAAAACAGCTTCCATATGCCGACAAGCATGCTTCCCGCATTCGCCATTCAGGTGACAAGTCCAAGCTGATCTCAGCCAATGACAGCTCTGGATTTACTTATCGAGGCCGATTCGAGACAAGCAGAAATGCCGCAGCCGTTAGCTATGAGGTATCCCAAAAAGCGCATAATGCCCTGAAGTGGCTGATTGAAAGGCAATCGTTCACGATTGATGGCAAGGTTTTTGTCATATGGGGAACGAAAAGCCTTGAAGTGCCCGATCCTTTCGCGGATACGGACGATTTGCTCGATGAGGAAGACCGTGAGGAAGCGGATGCAGGGGATGAGACACATGCAGTGTACGCCAAACGAGTCCGCCTCGCCATCAGCGGTTATCGGCATGACCAGGACGACTACTATTCGGATGTCATCATCATGGTGTTGGATGCGGCAACCCCTGGGCGAATGTCTATGACCTACTACCGCGATGTAGAGAAAGAGAAGTTTCTGCAGCGAATCGAGGAATGGCATTTATCTTGCTGCTGGCTACAGCCTTATCGCAAAAACGGCAGGACGCTTTTGTTAATGGGAGCTCCGGCAACGAGGGACATTGCTTTTGCTGCTTATGGCCCTAGGGCGAGCGACAAGGCTGTAAAAGGGTTGATTGAGCGCATGCTTCCCTGCATTCTTGACGGGGCCCCGATACCGATGGATATTGTGCGCAGCGTCATTGCCCGAGCCTCGAGTCCGGTCGCGATGGAACCATGGGAGTGGGAGAAGACGCTTGGCATCGCTTGTGCGCTTGTGAACAAAACCTATCGCAAGGAGGAGCTCGAAGTGGCTGTGGACAAGGAAATGGATGATCGAAGCTATTTGTTTGGACAGATGCTGGCCGTGGCGGATGTTCTGGAAAGAAGACAGCTTGGATCGGAGGAGAAACGGGCTACCAATGCAATTCGGTATATGAATGTTTTCGCTCAGCGTCCAATGCGAACCTGGACCGTCATTCATGGGGCGATTCAGCCATACCTGGTCAAGCTTGGTCCTAAAGCCGGCTATTACAAAAAGCTGATCGGTGATATCAGTACAAAAATGAATCCGAATGATTTTTCGGACCAGCCATTAAACGGAAAGTACCTGCTTGGATACTACAGCCAGCGACACGAGTTGAACAACTATAAAAAAATGGATTCATACACCGAAGACGAGACAAGCGAAACAACAGAGGTCTAAATGGATCTCCTTCATAACCTGTTCACTCCAATAACTCTAAACCCGATTAAGGAGCGATATCGCATGAAACCATTGGATCGGAAAATTGATTTTGCCGTTGTCTTGTCTGTACACAATGCCAATCCGAACGGGGACCCTCTTAACGGCAACCGGCCGCGTCAAAACTATGATGGCAAAGGAGAAATTTCAGACGTATGCCTGAAGCGGAAAATCCGTAACCGTCTACAGGATCTAGGGGAAGCGATTTTGGTGCAATCGGATGACCGGCGATCGGATTCGTTTCGCAGCATCAAGGATCGAGTCGACGGCAACGCCGAAGTGCAGGAATTCATTAAAGGGAAAAAGAAAAATAGCGAGCTTTTTGCCAAGGCTGCCTGCGAAAGCTGGCTTGATGTGCGCGGCTTTGGGCAGGTGTTTGCTTTCCCTGGCAATGATGCGGTTTCAATCGGCGTTCGCGGTCCCGTATCCATTCATACGGCCGTAAGCCTGGAGCCCATTGATATTACCAGCTTGCAAATTACGAAGAGCGTCAATCTTACGACAGGTTCCGATCCGGATAAAAGAGGCTCGGACACGATGGGCATGAAGCATCGCGTCGACTTTGGCGTTTATGTGTTCAAAGGCAGCATTAACGTGCAGCTCGCGGAGCGTACGGGCTTTTCGTATGAAGATGCTTTGAAAGTCCGTGAAGCGCTGGTCACGATGTTTGAAAATGATGCTTCATCAGCGCGTCCAGACGGAAGCATGGAGATTCATCGTGTGTATTGGTGGGAGCATAACTCCAAGCTGGGTCAATATTCCTCGGCCAAGGTGCACCGTTCCTTGCAGATTTCTTTGAAAGACGGCGTGACGCTGCCTAGAGATGTTGAAGACTATGAAATTGCCTTGCTGCCGCTTGAAGGGCTGGATGTGCAAGAATATGCCGGAATATAAGGAAGAAGATTATCTGCTTCTTTCGGGAATCCAGCATTTTAACTTTTGTCGCAGGCAATGGGCACTGATTCATATTGAGCAGCAATGGGTGGACAATGTGCGCACGATCGAGGGGGAGCATGTGCATCGCGTGGCGGATCAGCCGTTTACCCGCGAGAAAAGAGGGGATCGGCTGGTCGTGCGGGCGATGCCGGTTCATTCGAGAGTGCTGGGTATAACCGGGATCTGTGATGTCGTTGAGTTTGTGCTCGAAGAGGACGGAATAACTCTGGCAGGCGAAGAAGGAAGGTACAAGCCTTACCCGGTCGAGTACAAGCGGGGAAAGCCGAAAAAGAACGATTCCGATTTTTCCCAGCTTGTGACTCAATTGATCTGTTTGGAGGAGATGCTGGCCTGTGAGCTTTCGGTCGGCTTCTTTTTCTATGATGAGATCAAGCGGCGTGTCGAAGTGACGGTGACGGAAGCAGACCGTCAGCGGGTGAGAAGCTCCATCGATGAAATGCGTCGTTACTACGATCGAAGGCACACACCCAAAGTAAAAACGGGTCCTCATTGCGACAGCTGCTCCATGCATTCCGTTTGTTTGCCGGAGCTGATGAGTAAACGATCGGCGTCAAGCTATATCGATAGTCGTTTGAAAGAGGAAGAAGGCGGGGCTGTTCGATGAAGAAGCTGCTCAATACCTTGTTTGTAACGACACCGGATACCTATCTGTCCAAGGATGGAGAGAATATTGTCATTCGTCTGGATGATCAGCCGCTCGCACGGTATCCTCTTCACAATCTGGAGGCGGTCTGCACATTTGGATATGCCGGGGTTAGTCCGGCTTTGATGGGAGCGTGTGCGGAGCGAGGGATCGACTTGGCGTTTATGACAAGGAACGGTCGTTTCCTGGCACGCGTAGTTGGGGAGTCGAAAGGAAATGTCGTGTTGAGAAAGGAACAATATCGCATTTCCGACGACGAGCGGCGAAGCGCATGGATGGCTCGCAATATGATCGTGGGGAAGCTGTACAATATGAAATGGGTGTTGGAACGAGCGTCTCGTGATCATTCCCTTCGGTTGAATGTCCAGAAGCTAAAGCGGGTCAGCTCCTCTCTAATAGAAACGATGGGACTCGTCCGGAGAGTCGAGGATCTTGAAGTGCTTCGTGGACTGGAAGGCTCGGCGGCGGTGCAGTATAACTCGGTATTTGACCAGCTTATTTTGCAGCAAAAAGAGGACTTTTTCTTTCACGGAAGAAATAAGCGACCGCCGCTCGATAACGTCAATGCTTTGCTTTCTTTTGCCTATTCTTTGTTAGCGAATGAGATGAGGGCTGCCCTTGAGGCGGCAGGACTGGATGCTTACGTCGGATTTATGCACCGAGATCGTCCGGGAAGGGCTTCATTGGCGCTCGACTTAATGGAGGAGCTTCGTTCCGTCTATGCGGATCGTTTTGTATTGACATTGATTAACAAGAAGATCGTCTCTGCAGCTGGGTTTACCCGTAAAGAAAATGGAGCCGTCCTCATGGACGACGAAACCCGTAAAAAGGTGCTTAAGGCTTGGCAGGAGCGCAAGCAGGAGAAGATCGTCCATCCTTATTTGAACGAATCGATTTCCTGGGGATTGGTGCCTTATGCGCAAGCGCTGCTGCTGGCTCGAACGATTCGGGGGGATCTGGATGAGTATCCGCCTTTGCTTTGGAAATAAAGGAGGAGGACAACGGAGTGCTTGTATTGATCACCTACGACGTAAGTACCATTACCAGTGATGGACGCAGGCGTCTTTCGCAGGTAGCGAAAAAATGCCAGGATTACGGACAGCGGGTGCAGAACTCGGTGTTTGAGTGTATCGTTGATTCGACCCAATTTCGCCGCCTTCGGTTTGAACTGGAGGAGCTGATTGACCCCGAAACAGACAGCTTGAGATTTTACAATATAGGCGATAAATACAAAACAAAGGTTGAGCATATCGGGGCAAAACCTGCTTACGATATGGATAGTCCGCTAATTCTATAGGAGCAGTACTTTGGTGCGAATGGGAAGCTCCCATAAAAACCTTGGGGGATTCGCACCTCGAAAACTGTCGAAAACGATCTATTTTCGGATAAGTGAAATGTAGTCAAGTATCGGAGCATACCGTATTTATTTGTTTTAAGGCGAAATGAACTTTTTCCATACCTTTATTAGATGGTTTTAGGTGATTTTTGCTGTCGCTCCCCGTGTGGGGAGCGTGGATTGAAATGTCATCGCTCAGCACCTCATTGATCGCGCCTTCCGTCGCTCCCCGTGTGGGGAGCGTGGATTGAAATTGATTGTGAAATTGCTCGGGGTCATACGGAACAGGTCGCTCCCCGTGTGGGGAGCGTGGATTGAAATAAAGGTTGTTAGCTGGGACAAGCTACCCGATGCGAAGTCGCTCCCCGTGTGGGGAGCGTGGATTGAAATGGAAGCAATTGCTGTCTTCCAGCGGATCAAGCAGTCGCTCCCCGTGTGGGGAGCGTGGATTGAAATTCGAAAAGGTGTTCCCGTTTGAAATCAACTTCGCGTCGCTCCCCGTGTGGGGAGCGTGGATTGAAATAAAGGTTGTTAGCTGGGACAAGCTACCCGATGCGAGTCGCTCCCCGTGTGGGGAGCGTGGATTGAAATTTACGCCGGCTTGTGGACAAGCCGGCCAGCCGGGGTCGCTCCCCGTGTGGGGAGCGTGGATTGAAATCTGCCTGGAGAAAAGATAGACTGCTTGCAACTCCTGTCGCTCCCCGTGTGGGGAGCGTGGATTGAAATAAAGTCACCGTCGAGTACAACATGGTCGCTTCCCACGTCGCTCCCCGTGTGGGGAGCGTGGATTGAAATGAAGTCCAGGTTGTTGATCAGGTTGAAAATGTCTGTCGCTCCCCGTGTGGGGAGCGTGGATTGAAATAAGGTGCCGGGTCTTGATCTCTGCCACCTCAGATGTCGCTCCCCGTGTGGGGAGCGTGGATTGAAATCCATAAGGAGGAACAGAGATGAAATTGACAATGGTCGCTCCCCGTGTGGGGAGCGTGGATTGAAATATGAGGTAGAGGTTTCGCTCATACGCAGATAGTGTCGCTCCCCGTGTGGGGAGCGTGGATTGAAATTAGAGGCGGAGAGAGCCGAGCATAACACCACTCGGGTCGCTCCCCGTGTGGGGAGCGTGGATTGAAATGCCGATGCATTACGCATAGCCGATGAAGCACTCGGTCGCTCCCCATGTGGGGAGCGTGGATTGAAATCGGATCCGCAAGAGCAAGAGCCGGAGCCGATCGGGTCGCTCCCCGTGTGGGGAGCGTGGATTGAAATACCTTTGGCCCAGTCCAAAAGCTTGGTAGATGGAGTCGCTCCCCGTGTGGGGAGCGTGGATTGAAATCGCAATTAAGCTCTGGAAGGATACGGATGTTTCGGTCGCTCCCCGTGTGGGGAGCGTGGATTGAAATCTTGCTGTAGGCGCTCGATCTCTCCCTGCTGGCGCGTCGCTCCCCGTGTGGGGAGCGTGGATTGAAATAGGAACACAAGACTTACCGAGGCGCGGCCAGATTGTCGCTCCCCGTGTGGGGAGCGTGGATTGAGATTGGAGACGTTGAACCATCGCGGGGAAATCGTCGCGTCGCTCCCCGTGTGGGGAGCGTGGATTGAAATATCAGAAAGTACCGAAGCGCAAGAAGGGAAAGAAGTCGCTCCCCGTGTGGGGAGCGTGGATTGAAATAAGACCTATTGGGACTTAGATAAACTCATTGACAAGCGTCGCTCCCCGTGTGGGGAGCGTGGATTGAAATTGGCGGCGGTACTGATCCTGGCGGCGGCACCGATCCGTCGCTCCCCGTGTGGGGAGCGTGGATTGAAATAGAAACACGACCGTACCGATGCCCTGACTCGTCCAGTCGCTCCCCGTGTGGGGAGCGTGGATTGAAATCAAAATGGTAATGTTTGTAACGCGCGGAAATCTGGTCGCTCCCCGTGTGGGGAGCGTGGATTGAAATATCGTCGCTCAGCACTTGTTGAACGGTATAGTCGGTCGCTCCCCGTGTGGGGAGCGTGGATTGAAATCCGCGAGTTTACGGTATGGTGCGGCGGGTGCCGGTCGCTCCCCGTGTGGGGAGCGTGGATTGAAATAGAAACACGACCGTACCGATGCCCTGACTCGTCCAGTCGCTCCCCGTGTGGGGAGCGTGGATTGAAATTCCGGTACGTCGCGCTCCAGAATATCGCGTAGGCGCGTCGCTCCCCGTGTGGGGAGCGTGGATTGAAATATCCGGAATATCGAAAAGCACATGGAATGGGGCAGTCGCTCCCCGTGTGGGGAGCGTGGATTGAAATGACCATTTGACGCATAAACGGCAAAAGTATGCCGTCGCTCCCCGTGTGGGGAGCGTGGATTGAAATCTACCGAAGGACGAACTCGCAGCCTACAACGACAGTCGCTCCCCGTGTGGGGAGCGTGGATTGAAATGCAGAGGATACCGGCTACAAGGTCCAGAAGCGAAACGTCGCTCCCCGTGTGGGGAGCGTGGATTGAAATAAAAGGAAAAAGGGTATACGCCGATTGCCCATGTGTCGCTCCCCGTGTGGGGAGCGTGGATTGAAATCTTGATTCTGGGCAGCAGAAAGCCAGAGGCGAAGTCGCTCCCCGTGTGGGGAGCGTGGATTGAAATTTTTGAGAGGGGTAGCCCATGAGTAACGAACAGCGTCGCTCCCCGTGTGGGGAGCGTGGATTGAAATTTGCCATAGACGGCATCTGACAGGAGCCAGATGACGTCGCTCCCCGTGTGGGGAGCGTGGATTGAAATATCATTTGGGTGATCGTCAATAATATCGGTCTTGTGTCGCTCCCCGTGTGGGAGCACGGAATGAAACTGAGACGGGTGAAAAAATCCCCCGGCTGTGCTAAACTACAGGAATTGCATGTAATTTGGGGGGTAACAAAGCTTTATGCTTATCATAGGAATCGCCGGCGGCACCGGCTCGGGCAAGACGACCGTCGCCCGCTCCGTCATCGACCGGATGGGACCGGGCAAAGTGACATTCGTCTCGCAGGACAACTATTATAAGGATCACTCGGAACTCAGCATGAGCGATCGGGAGAAGATCAACTACGATCATCCCTTCGCGTTCGACAACGAGCTGCTCATCGAGAATCTCAAAACGCTGAAGCAGGGGCTGAGCGCCCAGGCTCCCGTCTACGACTTCACGGTCCACGCGCGCCGCACGGACAAGTCCGTCGAGCTGAAGCCGAGCAATATCGTCATCATCGAGGGGCTGCATGTCCTCTCGGACGAGCATCTGCGCGAGCTGCTGGACATCAAGGTGTTCGTCGACACCGACCCGGATGTCCGCATCCTGCGCCGCGTGCTGCGCGACATCGAGGAGCGGGGCCGCACGATCCACTCCATCCACGACCAGTATCTCAATACGGTTAAGCCGATGCATGAAGCGTTCATCGAGCCGTCCAAGAAGTACGCCGACATCATCATTCCGGAAGGCGGCCACAACGAAGTCGGCATCGAGCTGCTCGCGGTGCTGACCGAAAAATACCTGCATGGCAGCCGCAAGTAGCCATCCTGCCTGATCCGGCAGCCGGCGCGAACCGGTTATGCCTCATGAGCCTCCCGGCCGGGAGGCTTTTTTTTGCGTCCCGAGACCGGTGATGCGGTTTCGTTTCATGCCCTGATCGTTTAAGCCCATAAAAAATGCACCCCCTAAATAACCAAGGCCGACACAGGAGTATCGGCCTTGGTTATTTACAGAAGGTGCCTTTGTCTTTTTCGCGGCTTAAATGCGATCCTGGCCTTGAACGGTCCCGTGATGCGCTGCCTGCTCCTTGGCGTTGAGCTGGGCGATCAGCTTGTCCCCCTCGACGTCGAGGTTCGGCAGCATGCGGTCGAGCCACTTCGGAAGCTTCCAGGCCGCATCTCCGAAGATGGCCATGACGGCGGGCACGAGCGTCATGCGGATGATGAAGGCGTCGATCAGGATGCCTGCCGCGAGGGCGAAGCCGATCTGCTTGATCATGATATCCGGAGCGAAGATGAAGCCGGCGAATACGGACACCATGATGACGGCGGCCGCCACGACGACGCGGCTGGACTGCTCATAGCCGTGAATGACGCTGTCCGTTCCTTTATGTCCGTGGACGTACGATTCCCGCATGGAGCTGACGAGGAACACCTGATAGTCCATCGCGAGGCCGTACAGGATGCCGGTCACCATGATCGGCATGAAGCTGAGCAGCGGACCGCCCGTGTCGAAGCCGAAGATGGAATGGAGCCAGCCCCATTGGTAGACGGCGGTGGTGATGCCGAACGTGGCGAGCACGCTGAGCAGGAAGCCGACCGTAGCCTTGATCGGAACGATGATCGAACGGAACACGAGCAGGAGAATGATCACCGACAGAATCACGATGATGAGGATGTAGGTCGGGAATACGTCGGCCAGCTTGGAGGACATGTCGATGTTGATGGCCGTGAAGCCGGTGACGCCGATCGTGACATGGTTCTCCTTGGCGACGGCGGAGTCGGGAGCGCGGAGCTCCTGGACGAGAGTCCGGGTTGCCGCGTCGGTCGGTCCCGTGGTCGGGATGACGCTGATGATGCCGATGTCGCCGGTCTTGTTGATGCCCATCGGCGAGACGAGAGCGACGCCCTCCTGGCCTTGAAGCCCTTGGACCAGCTTGTTGAGACCCTCCGGCGTAATGGCGCCGGATTCCGAGGCAGGCTCCGCGACGAGGAGCAGCGGGCCGTTGTAGCCTTCGCCGAAGCCGTCGGAGATGGCGTCGTAGCTCTGCCTGACGGGAGTGTCGAGATTGGCGGTCGCGCCGGAGGGAATGCCCATCTCCATCTTGGCGACCGGAATCGCGGCAGCGCCGAGCACGGCCACGACTCCGATCACGACGAGCCAACGGGCCTTGACGACTCCTGTGGCCCAGCGATGTGCGAAGCCGTGGCTTTTTTTCGACGAAGCGGCGTTTTTTGCCCGCGCCTTGGGCGAGACGATCTTTTCGCCGATGAGGCCAAGCAGCGCAGGCAGCAGCGTCAGGGAGAGCAGGACGTTGACGAAGACGGTCGCAGCGGCGACCAGCGCCATCGCGGACAGGAAGGCGATGCCGATCACGAGCATGCCGCAGAGGGCGATGATGACGGTCAAGCCGGCAAAGAAGACCGCGCTGCCGGCCGTGCCGACGGAGCGGCTCGCCGCTTCGCGCGCGCTGAGGCCCTGATCGAGCATCATCCGCCGCTGGCGGTTGACGATGAACAGCGAGTAGTCGATGCCGACGGCCAGGCCGACCATGAGCGCCAGCACCGGCGTGATGTCGGTCATCGGAATGAACTTGGAGAAGGCGAACGCCGCGCCGACGCTGATTCCTACCCCGAGCAGGGCGGAGAGCAGCGGCAGTCCTGCGGCGACGACCGAGCCGAGCGTCATCAGCAGGACGACGGCGGCGACCGCTACGCCGATGGCTTCCGTGGAGCCGATGGCGGGCTTGCCCGTCAGCGAGTCGCTGGGCAGCGCGGTGATGCCGGAGCCGTTCTGCTCGACGGTGTCGATGGCTGCGATGACGCTGTCCGTCACCGATTTGGGCAGCGAGGTCTGCTGCACGGTGAACTGGAACTGGAGCATCGCTACGCTGCCGTCGGCGGAAAGCATGACTCCGGGCAGCGGCGCGCCGTCGACCATCATCGGGCCATAGGACGGCGCGGCGCTCTGCGTATGCCCGCCGCCTGCCGCTCCGGAAGCGGCGGCGTCTCCTGCCTGGCTTTGTCCGCCCGTGGCATCCGCCGTGCCCGCGGCGCCAGCCTCGGGAGAGCCTCCGGCCTGGCCTTGCGCCGCGGCGGCTGCCGCCGCCTGCGCAGCCAGCTCGGCGGGATTGATGACATAGTCGAGGTGATACACGTCGTCGACGGCTTTTTGGATCAGGGCCGAACGCTCCGCCGTATCCAGGCGTTCGCCTTTTGGAGCGGTGAATACGACGCTGGCTTGTCCGCCGGAGGCTTCCGGCAGCTCTTTTTGCAGCTGATCCAGCACCTTCTGCGATTCCGTGCCTTCGATCTTCATCTCGGAGGTGACGTGGATGCCGTTGATTCCGAGCAGGGCAAGGACGACGCCGAGAATCGCGACCCAGCTCAGGATGAACCGCCATGGCTTGTCGTAGGCGGATTTACCCGCCCGATAAAGAAATGTGGACATAAGCAGCAGATCTCCTTTTTGATTGAACGAGTTGAGGGGAAAAGCGGACTAAAAGCCGTTGCGCAAGTAGCTGAAAGCCGTGTCCAGGTAATGCTCGAACGTTGCGGCTCCGGAATCGGCCGGCTCCGGCTCGTCCGGCAGGAGGACGTCGAGGCTTCCGTCGATGAGAGGCAGCACGGCTCCGTACAGGGCCCCGGCGAGAAGATGGGAGTAGCCCTCCGGATATCTCCCGCGGGAAATATCGTTCAAGGTCGTCTGCGCCTCCAGCTGCAGGCGGCGCAGAAGGCTGAGGATATAAGGCTCCAGGGAAGGCGAGCGCTTGGACAGCGCCACGAGCGTGCGCAATCTCCGGATCAGCGTTGCCGTCAGCCGCATCGTCATGAGCCGGTACAGCACGTCCAGCGGGTGAGCGCCTTCCGGCAGCGCCTCCAGCAGGTCCATCGGCTCCTGCTTCTCCTTGAAGGCGAAGGCCGCCATGACGACCGCCTCCTCCTTGCAGGTGTAATAATTGGCGAACGTTCTTCTGGAGTAGCCGGCGCGGCGCGCGATGTCGTCGACGACGAAGCCGTCCAGCCCATGCTCCACGGCAAGCTCGAAAGCCGCTTCGGCCAGCGCGTGGGCGGTGACTTCTTTTTTCAGTTCACGCAAGGTAAGTTTGTTCATGGTTCTGCTGTTTAAGCGCGCACCTCTCTTTCCCAAGGATTTACCGATTGACAACTAAAGCCTACTCATAGTATTGCCCATAGGGCAAACATGCACAATGGGCAAGATGTTTCGAAATGATGTCTTTTTTCGGATCCTGCCGGAAAGAAGACCGCTCCAGCCGAGCGGGAAATCGACGCAGGAGCTGGGAATCCGATCGAAGCCGCACCTGAAAAATAGTAACCTTATCTAGAATCCGGTACCTGTTTTTGTCCTCTAGAAGCGCTTACAATGAGGGCAGTTAACGGAGGTGCAAGGCAATGAAGTCAGACGCTCAGGTGAAATCCCCGTCCTTAAGGACCGCCGCAGACATGGGGAGAGGGCAGAAGTGGCTGAGAAGGCTGTACAGCCAGAGGTATTTGCAGATCATGGCGCTGCTCGGCGTCGCCTGGATGGTCGTTTTCAACTACATTCCGATGTACGGAATCATCATCGCGTTCAAGGAATACGACATCATCTTCCCGATGTCGATGGCGCCTTGGGTCGGCCTCGACAACTTCAAGGAATTCCTGAACGACGACATGCTGCTGACCGTCATCAAGAATACGCTCGGCATCAGCTTGATCAAGCTGATCATCGGATTTCCGCTCCCGATCGTATTTGCGCTCTTGCTGAATGAAGTCCGGTCCGTCCTGTTCAAGAAGTGGACGCAGACGATCACGTACCTGCCTCACTTCCTGAGCTGGGTCATCCTCGGAGGCATCCTCGCCACCTGGCTGTCCGATGTCGGCGTCATCAACAAGATTTTGCTGTCATTGAATGTAATCGATTCACCTATAACTTATCTGGCCGAGCCGAAGTATTTCTGGTCCATCATCATCGTCTCGGATATCTGGAAGGAGCTCGGCTGGTCGGCGATCATCTATCTCGCGGCCATCAGCAGCGTGTCGCCCGAGCTTTACGAGGCCGCGACGATCGACGGAGCGGGGCGCTTCCAGAAGATGCGCAACATCACGCTCCCATCCATCATGGGCACGATCACGATCCTGTTCATCCTGGCGGTCGGCAACGTCCTGAACTCCAACTTCGACCAGATTCTCGTGCTGCGCAACCAGCTCAACGCCGATGCGAGCACCGTAATCGATTACTACGTCTACCAGACCGGCCTGATCGACAACCGCTTCTCCTACTCGACAGCGGTCAACCTGATCAAGTCCGTCATCGCTCTCATTCTGCTCGTCGGGGCGAACTTCGTCACCAAGAAGCTCAACAACAACTCGCTGTTCTAAAGGAGGTCCGTGCCAACCATGTTTACCCTCAAAAGGCAAACCCCCGGCGAAACGGCCTTCGGCATCGTCAACGGTTTCCTGATGCTCGTCATTTGCTTCCTGACGCTCTATCCCATTTGGTACGTCCTCGTCAATGCTTTCAACGACGGGGCGGACGCGATGCGAGGAGGCATCTACTGGTGGCCGCGGCAGTTCAGCCTGGACAGCTTCGGAGCGGTCTTCCGCAGCCAAGGCATCATGACCGCCATGGGCGTCACGGTGGCCAAGACGCTGATCGGGGTTCCCGTCCACGTCCTGTTCACGGCGATGGTCGCCTACGCCGTGAGCCGAAGGGAGCTGATCGGCCGCAATATCTACATGATCATCGGCACGATCACGATGTTCTTCGGAGGCGGCCTGATTCCGTACTACCTGCTGATCCGCGATCTCCACATGCTGGACAACTTCCTTGTCTACATCATTCCGGCAGCGTTCAGCTTTTTCGACCTCATCATCTTCCTCAGCTTCTTCCGGGAAATTCCGGCCGGACTGGAGGAGGCGGCCAAGATGGACGGAGCCAACGACTTCACGATCTTCTTCCGGGTCGTCATTCCGGTCTCGATGCCTGTCGTCGTCACGATCGCACTGTTCCACGGGGTTTATCAATGGAACGATTATTTTACCGGAATGATCTACATGAACAACATGGACCTGCAGCCGATTCAGACGTTCCTGTATCGCGTCGTCGCCCAATCCAGCTCCAACCAGATGCTGGGAGCGATGCCGAGCGGCGTCACGCAGACCGTGACCAGCCAGTCGCTGAAGCTGGCGACGATGGTCGTCACGACCGCGCCGATCGTGTGCGTGTATCCATTCCTGCAGAAATACTTCGTCAAGGGCTTCATGGTCGGCTCCATCAAGGGCTGACGCAAAGAGGATTATCCTTCCCGCCAGGCGCGGGTTTGATAATATAGATCGCACTCATCATCCATAGAAAAGGGGCAACTTTCAATGGGAACAACGCGTAAGGTGGCAACGACGCTTCTGGCGCTCGCCATGACCTTCTCCGTGGCGGCCTGCTCCGGAGGCGGCAATAATGCCGGCAGCAACAGCAAAGGGAACGAAGGCGCCGCATCTCCGGCTCCGGCGGCAAATACGGAAGCATCGACATCTCCGGCTCCCGCGGCGAGCGACGAGCCGGCTTGGAAGCAAGACACCTCGCCGATCACGTTCGACTGGTACATGAACTTCAGCTGGTTCAACAAGAAGTGGGGCGGCGACGCAACAGCCGAGTACATCACGAAGAAAACCGGCGTCAAGCTGAACTTCATCGTGCCGGCCGGCAACGAGAACGAGAAGCTGAACACGCTGATGGCGTCCGGCTCGCTGCCTGACTTCATCACGCTCGGCTGGTACGAGGAAGGCGTCCGCAAGATGATCGAGGGCAAGCTGGTGCTGCCGCTCAACGAGCTGGCGAAGGAATACGATCCCTACTTCTTCAAGGTCGCCGACCCGGCCAAGGTGGGCTGGTATACGAAGGACGACGGCAATGTATACGGCTACCCGAACGCATCGTCGTCCCCGGCCGACTACGAGAAATACGGCGAGAACTTCACGTCCAACCAGACCTTCGCCGTCCGCAAGGATATGTACGAGGCGCTCGGCAAGCCGGATATGAGCACGCCGGAAGGATTCCTGAATGCGCTTAAAATGGCCAAGGAGAAATTCCCGGATGTGAACGGCCAGCCGCTCATTCCGCTCGGCCTGCATGAATTCACGGAAACCGGCAACTACTCGCTTGAAGCCTACCTCCAGAACTTCCTTGCCATTCCTCAGGTGAAGGACGGCAAGCTGTATGACCGCCGCCAGGATCCGGAATACCTCAAGTGGCTGAAAGTATTCCGCCAGGCGAACCAGGACGGCCTGCTGGCGAAGGACATCTTCATCGACAAGCGTCCGCAGATGGAAGAAAAGATCGCCCAAGGCCGCTACTTCGCGATGCTGTACCAGCGCTCAGACTTCGCGGCGCAGAACACGCAGCTGTTCCAAAAGGATCCGAACATGGTCTACATCGCCGTGGACGGACCGAAGAACGCAGCCGGCGAGCAGCCGACGCTGTCCGGTCCAGGCATCTCCGGCTGGACGGTCACGCTGATCTCCAAAAACGTCAAGGACAAGAAACGCGCCATCGCTTTCCTCAGCTACCTGATGAGCGAAGAAGGCAATAAAGATATGTATCTTGGTGAGAAAGGCGTCACCTATGATACAATCGACGGCAAAGACCAGTTCAAGCCGGAAGTGCTGGACCTGCTCAACAAGGACCGCACGGCGTTCGACCAGAAATACGGCGCTTCGTTCACGTACTGGATGCTCATGGACACGAACATGAACCTGCAGTGGGTGCCTCCTAGCGTCGAGCCTTCCAAGCAGATGGAAGACTGGACGAAGGGCAAATCGATCAGCATGGCCGAATACGACAATCTCGACCCGGCCGCTACGAGCAAGGAAGGCGTCGCCCAAAGCAAGAACAACCGTGCGTGGGGCAAAGCGCTGCCGAAGATGCTGCTGGCGAAATCGGATTCCGAATTCGACGAGATCTTCAACAAGTACCTGAAGGACCGCAACGAACAGGAAGCGATCGATGCTTACCGTCAATCCGCATTCGAGTCCAACCTGAAAAAGCTTGAATCCTTCGGCAAATGATTCATCCGGCTCCGGCCGATAGAGGTTGACCATCAAGCCTGGCCGTCCGCTTCCTTCCGAGGCGGATGACCGGGCTTGTACCATCATGAGGCAGGATGTGAAGGCGGCATGGCGAGAGCGGGAAGGCAGTTGACGGCAACGGTTCGGGAGTACGCGGGCAGTCTTCCCCTGCAGGTGAAGCTGATCGCTTCATTCGTGCTCATCATCATCGTGCCGGTGGTGCTGTTCGCCTGGTATACGCTCCACGGGGTGTCCGATTACTCGATTCGGGAGCTGACCAAGAAGAACGAGAGCATCCTTGACATCGAGAAGACGAATATCCGCAACAATATGGAGCTGATGGAATGGACGGGGCAGATGGCCTTGTCCAACCGGGAGATGGTCGACTATCTCCAGACGCAGGAGGATATGGATACCGCCTGGCTGCTGGAGTTCAAGACCAAGACGTTCAGCATGTTCCAGAATTTCCTCTTCAACAACCCGCGCATCGCCAACATCCGGCTGTTCAACAACAATCCGTACGTGCATGAGTTCTGGCCGGTCATTCTCAATGAAAGCCGGATCAAAACCAAGTATTGGTACGATACGGTCAAGCAGCAGAAGGGCATGGTCTGGTGGGAGCTGCAAATGGACCGTTCCGTCCTCACCAATTCGACTGCCGGTCCCTTTGTGGAAATTCCGTACGTGTCCCTTCTCCGGGAATTCAAATACCCGGACGATACGACCCACAACGGCATCCTGGAAGTCAGCATGGAGCTGGAGAACTTCTTCAACAAGACGTTCGGCAGCGTCCAGGATCCGACCTCGCGGCTGCTGGTGGTGGGGCGCAACGGCGTTTTGTACACCGACAGGGGAGCGCCGATCTACGGGAGCAACACGCCGGAGAGCCTGCTGAAGCATGTGAAGCTGACGGATTCGGAAGCGAACGCCATCTCGGCCTTCTCGGAGGGAGGCCAATCCTATCTGGCGCTGCACACGTATATCCCGATGCTGGACGTCCATCTCGTCAATCTCGTCAACCGGACGGACACGCTGGCCGACATCCAGAGAACGCGCGGCAACCTCGTCATCATGATCGTGGTGCTCGTCGCCGTCCTCAGCCTGCTGTCCTATTTCATGCAGTCGATCATTCTGAAGCGCCTGCGCGTCCTGAGGGATTCCATGAAAAAGGTGCGCAGCGGCGACTTCCACGTGGATGTGCCCGTGACGGGCAGCGACGAGGTCGGCGAGCTCGGCCATCACTACCGGCAGCTGCTGAAGAAGATCAACGAGCTGATCGTCGACCAGGTCAACCGGCAGGCGGCCTCCAAGGAGGCGGAGCTGCGCTCGCTCAAAAACCAGATCGACTCGCATTTTCTCTACAACACGCTGGAGAATCTCAAGATGCTGGCGGAGATCGAAGGCCAGTACACGATCTCCGATTCCTTGACCTCGCTCGGCGGCATGATGCGGTACAGCCTCCAATGGACGAGGGGGCATGTGCGGCTGCGGGACGAGATCCAGCATATCCAGAATTACATGGCGATCATGAACGTCCGCTATGATGGCCGGCTTGAGCTCAAGCTGGATATTCCGCCGGAATGCATGGACCAGGAAGTGCTCAAGATGTCGCTCCAGCCGATCGTGGAAAATGCCGTCAAGCATGGCATGGACGGGGAGTCGGGCGTCTCCCGGCTGACCGTGACGGTATCCGCCGCGAACCGGATGAACGAATGCGTCATTGAGGTGACCGATTCCGGCGCCGGCATTCCCGAGGAGAAGCTGCGCATGCTCTCGGGCATGCTGCGGATGGAGGAAGCGGACTATCAGGAGCTGAGGAGCCGCGTGCAGAAGGGCGGCCGTGAAGGAAGCGGCATCGGGCTGAGGAATGTGGACCATAGGCTCGTCATGAGCTACGGCAGGGAGTACGGCATCCGGATCGAGAGCATCGAGGGCAGCTTTACGAAGGTGGTCATGACGCTGCCGCAACTGATTCTAACACGGGGGGAGAACATCTGATGCTAAGTCTGCTCATCGTCGACGACGAGAAAAATATCCGGCTCGGCCTGCAGGCCATGATCGAGCGCCAGTCTGCGGGCCGCTTCACGTATTTCTTCGCCGAGAACGGCCGCGAGGCTCTGGAGCTTCTCGGCAGGGAGAGCATCGATATCATGATCACCGATATCCGCATGCCCGTCATGGACGGCATCGCCCTGCTGGAGAAAATGCAGGAGCTTCCCTCGATTCCGGCAGTCATCATCCTGAGCGGACACGACGATTTCCCTTACGCCCGGGCAGCCATACGCTATCAGGCGAAGGAATATCTGCTGAAGCCGATCGTTCGGGAGGAGCTGTTTGCCGCTCTCGGGAGGCTGGAGGAGGAAGCCGAGCGCCGCAGGGAGCGGGAAGCGGCGGCTTCCTCTTCTCCTCCTCCGGGCCAGCAGGATTCCGGCGGACAGCTTGCCTACGTCCTGTCCCAGGAGCGGATGGACATCGACGAGATTCGCGGCAGGCTGCTTGGCGCCGGACTCGGCTGGCTGGAGGCGGGCTTCTCCGTGGCTTTGGTGAGGATGCCGGAATCAGCCGGGGCCGATGCTCTGTCCCTGATCGTGAGGGCGGTGAAAACGCTCGGAGGAGAAGAGCGTTGGACGGCCTGCCGGGATCGGGAAGGGCTGTTCGTCCTTGCGGCGGCCGACGAGGGACTGCTGCGGCGGCTGTCGGAGCAGCTGTCCGGCAACGTGCTGCTTCCGGCCCGGATGGCGCTCAGCTCCCGCGCTTCGGGAATTGCCCAGCTGCGCCGTTCCTGCAGCCAGGCCAGGCAGGTTTTGAAATACTTCCTGCTGTATCCCGAGTCGGAGCTGCTGTCGTATGTCGGGCTTGGCGACCGAAGCTCGGGCTGCCCGGTTCCCGTCGAGGCCGTCCGAAGACTGTCCAATATTCTCGGTACGGGCAAGCTGCAGGAGATGAAGCGGCTGCTGCAGCAGATTCTGGATATCCGGACGGTGAGCCGCTGCGAGATCGGGTATTTGGAGGCAATCAGCCGCGTCCTGAACGAAGAGGTGTTCGACAGCGTCTTCCGCCACTACGGCGAGGAGTCCATCGAGATTCTGAGGCTGTACCGCCGGGCGGGCCATATCGAGAACTTCGAGCGCTTCGACGACTACTACCGGCTGGTGGAGCAGCTGCTGGAGCGCCTCGACGAGTATGTCGCCGGCGTCCGGGGCGCCCATGGCGAGCGCAAGGATATGCAGAAGGCGGTCGATTATTTGCATGAGCATTTCGCCAGCGACGTGAACATGGCCGTGGTGTCCAATCATATTTCGCTCAACTACACCTATTTCAGCCAGGCATTCAAGGAGTATACGGGGGAGAGCTTCTCGGTGTACCTCCGCAGGCTCCGGCTGGCCAAGGCCAAGGAGCTGCTGGGCAGCTCCGACCGGAAGGTGTACGAGATCAGCACGATGTCGGGCTTCGACAACGTGAAGCATTTCACGCGGGTGTTCAAGGAAGTGGAGGGCATCACCCCGCTGGAGTACCGCAGCCGCCAGCTGACGCATGGTGCGGGACGCTCCTGACTCGGCAGGAGCTGAAGCTTGTGAAGCATTTGCCTGAAAATCACGATTCCAGGGCGGACCTGACCTGGCGGCGGCGGTTGACCTATTTCGCCGTCGCTCCTGAAAATGCTGGGTAACAGGCGAAACGGACCGAATGGATTCAAGAAAATGTAACCGATTACGTTATCTCAGGGAGGAACCGGATATGGAGAGCCGTCAGCAGGAAGTGGAAGGCTGGGTAAGGGCGGAAGGAAAGCGGCTGGTCAACGGCAGAGGCGAGGATCTGATCCTGCGCGGAACAGGGCTCGGAAGCTGGCTGCTGCCGGAGGGCTATATGTGGAAGCTGCCCGAGGGCGGCGACCGGCCGCGGCGCATCGAGCGCATGGTGTCCGATCTGATCGGGGAAGAGGAGTCCGTGGCTTTCTGGCGGACGTACCGTGACCGCTATACCGCCGAGGCAGATATCCGGCAGATGGCGATGGAAGGATTCAACTCCGTGCGGGTTCCCTTCAATGCGAGGATGCTGCTGGAAGGAGAGCGGAATGCCCAAGGCTACAATGATGAAGCGCTGAAGCTGCTCGATGACGTCATCGGGTGGTGCCGCACATGGAAGCTGTATGTCATTCTGGACATGCACGGAGCGCCGGGCGGCCAGACGGGGGCCAATATCGACGATTCCGAGAAGGATCTGCCCGAGCTGTACATATCTCCGGAGCATCGGCAGGCGGCCATCGACATGTGGCGCATGCTGGCCGAGCGCTACCGCGACGAGTGGATCGTGGCGGGTTACGACCTGTTGAACGAGCCGCTGCCGGAGTATCACGGACAGTACAACGGAGAAGCCCAGCCGCTGTACCGGGACATGATCGCCGCCATCCGCGAGGTCGACGAGCGCCATCTGATCATCCTGGAGGGCGTCCATTGGTCGACCGACTGGTCGATCTTCACCGAGAAGCTGGACGGCAACGTGCTCTATCAGTTCCACAAATACTGGAACAACCCGGATACGGAAAGCATCCGCAAGTACCTCGAATTCCGCGATGATTGGAATGTGCCGATCTTCATGGGAGAGGGCGGGGAGAACGACCTGGACTGGTATGTTGGAGCGTTCCGGTTATTCGAGGACCACGGCATCAGCTGGAATTTCTGGACGTGGAAGAAGATGGACACGGTCAATTCCCCATGCTCGGTGGCCAAGCCGGCCGGCTGGGAGAAGCTCGGCGCCTATCTGGACGGCGGAGAGAAGCCGGATGCGTCCGAGGCCCGCGCCATTCTGGGCGCTTACCTGGATGGCCTCCCGCTGGAGGCATGCGGCTATCATCCGGAAGTCGTACACGCGTTGTTCCGAAGGCTGCCGGTCCGCATCCCGGCCATCCATTACGGTTACGAGGGAGCGGGCATCGGCTTCGGAAGCATGGGCGCCAAGGAATGGGAGAGCGGCTACCGCAAGGAAGACGGCATGGAGATCCGCGATCTCGACGGCCGTCCGAAGCTTCCTCCGACGGAGCCGGGCTGGCATCGCTGGGATACTGAGGGTGGGCTCTGCCTTGAGCTGAAGGATGGCGAATGGGCGGCATATGACGTTACCGTCCGCGGCGGATCCGGGGCTGCGGAGACGGATAAGGGTGACGAAGCGCATTCGGCCGAAGCAGCGAGGTACCGGCTGAAGCTCCACGCGATCGCTCTCGATCCGGCCGGAGCGGCGGCGGTCGAGCTGGACGGGCATCCGCTTGCGGAGCTGTCTCCGGCAGAAGGCTGGGACGCAGCCGTCCAGGAGGCTGAGCTGCCGGCTCTGGAGGAAGGCGCGCATCGGATTGTCGTCAAGGCTCGGGGAGCCTCCCTGCGGCTGGAATCCCTTGTGTTTGAGCAGATTTGAGATGCGGCATTGGGACTGTTTGGGATTGATTTCGGTGATATAAAGGATGTGCCTGAAAGACGTGCCTGAAAGGCGTGCCTGAAAGACGTGCTTGAAAGACGTGCTTGAAAGACGTGCTTGAAAGACGTGCTTGAAAGACGTGCCTGAAAGACGTGCTTGAAAGAAGTGCTTGAAAGACGTGCCTGAAAGGCGTGCCTGAAAGACGTGCTTGAAAGACGTGCTTGAAAGACGTGCTTGAAAGACGTGCTTGAAAGACGTGCCTGAAAGACGTGCTTGAAAGACGTGCTTGAAAGACGTGCCTGAAAGACGTGCCTGAAAGACGTGCTTGAAAGACGTGCTTGAAAGACGTGCTTGAAAGACGTGCTTGAAAGACGTGCCTGAAAGACGTGCTTGAAAGACGTGCTTGAAAGACGTGCCTGAAAGACATGCCGAAAGGCATGTCTTTCATTTTGTTTGCCTGCTGCCTAGCAGAGGTACATGCTCGGAGAAATGTAGGGCAGGCATTCAGAGATCCCGCCAGCAGCAGGATCTCATGAAAGATGTGTTTGAAAAACGCCGAATGTGGGGGCGCACCGAACATACATAGGTTCAGGGAGCGTCACAGGGAATGAAGCAGGCAGTCACAGGGAATGAAGCAGGCAGTTACAGGGAATGAAGCAGGCAGTCACAGGGAATGAAGCAGGCAGTTACAGGAATTAAAGCAAGCAGCGTCCGAAGGAATAAAGAAGGCGCCAACACAGAAATGAAGCAGGCAGTCACAGGGAATGAAGCAGGCAGCGTCATAGAAATGAAACAGACGGCGCAACAAGAGGCAGAGGTGAGGGAGGCAACGGAAATGGAGGAAGCGGAAGGAAGAAACGTGCAGAGAGTTGGGAATGAAGCATTTTGAGCGGCTGCGGTATGAAACCTGCAGCACTCTGTGTGCATGAAGCCAAATTGGGGAGAACGGGAGAGAAAATGACCGATTTCCGATTTATCGGACATAGGATCCGTTATTTTGGGGAAATGGACGGATTTCGAATCCTATCGGACATAGGATCCGTTATTCCTGCAAATTGTATCGGTATGAGAGTAAGAATTGAAAAATAACGGAACGTATGTCCGATAAATCCTCTTATCTGTCCAAATGAGCCGAATAGCGGATCGTATGTCCGATCCGTATCCCATCATGCCCCTACTTTGGAAGACAGCCGCGAAATTTAGTGGCAGACGCCTTGAGATCGAATCGTCCAAGTCGAATGAAGCTACTGAATGGAGGGGCGATCCTAACCGCCCTCGATTTTGGTTATTGACAAAAATTACAGGCGTGAAATATACTGACATCAATCAAATAATTAAACCGGTTTAACTTTCGTTGGCCGGTACCCCGATCCTACTCCGGGGAGAAGGTATCCTCGGCTGCGGTCCATTTTTTTGCCTTAAAAGTTAAACCGCTTTAACTTTTGTCGAAGAGAGGGTCCCTATGATGAAAAGAACGATCGGAGCCTCCCAAAGCCGAGCCTTTTACGCGTTCATATCGCCCTGGCTGATCGGCTTTGCGGTGCTCACCTTGCTTCCCATCCTCGCCTCGCTGTACTACAGCTTCACCGATTACGACGTCATCCACGCCCCGGCATGGGTCGGGCTGGGCAACTTCCGCGAGCTGTTCCATGACGAGCAGTTCTGGAATTCCATCTCCGTCACGCTCAAGTACACGTTCATCAGCGTCCCGCTCACTCTGCTCCTGTCCTTGCTGCTCGCCATCCTCATCAATCAGAAGGTTCCTTTTCAAGGCTTTTTCCGAACCGCGATCTACTTCCCGAGCATGATTTCCGGCGTCGCCATGTCGCTGCTGTTCACCTGGATCTTCAATCCGCAGGCCGGCCCGTTCAACTATGTGCTGTCCCTGTTCGGCATGGACCCGATTCCTTGGCTGCTCGACGAGCGGTTCGCGCTATGGGCGCTGATCGTCATGTCGCTCTGGGGAATGGGAGCGGGCATGCTGATCTTCCTCGCGGGGCTCCAGGGCGTTCCCGCCTCGCTGCTCGAAGCCGCGCGCCTCGATGGGGCGGGCAGGCTGCGATCCTTCTGGCATGTGACGCTGCCGATGATATCTCCCGTCTTCCTGTTCCAGCTCATCGTCGGCATCATCGATTCGTTCCAGGTGTTCACGCAGGCCTACACCATCACCCAAGGGGGCCCCAACTACACGACCTGGTTCTACGTCTACAACATTTATATAAGCGCTTTCAAAAACTTCCGCTACGGCTACGCATCCGCCATGGCGTGGCTCCTGCTCGCAGCCGTGCTGCTCATCACCTGGTTCATCCTCAAGGCGTCGAACCGCTTTGTCTACTACGAAGGGAGCCGCTGATTCCATGAGTCCATCCGCAACCGCCGGCCTGCAGGCCCAGCCTGCCTCCCGCGCCGGACGAAGAGAGCAGCTCTGGAGCAAGGCCGTCAGCCTGATCCTGCTGCTGCTGGTCACCGCGGCGATGCTGTCGCCGCTCGCCTTCATGGTGTCGACCTCGCTCAAGACGAGCAAGGAGCTTCTGATCTATCCGCCGCAGCTGCTCCCGGACGCGCCGGCTTGGGGCAACTACGCCGAGCTGTTCCGCAACGGCGAGATCAAGTTCGGCCAGCAGTACATGAACAGCCTCATCGTCGCCGTATCCGCCGTCGTCGGCACCGTCCTGAGCTCGGCGCTGGTCGCCTTCGGCTTTGCCCGTTACCGGACCAAGGCCAGCGGTTTCCTCTTCCTGCTCGTGCTCAGCACGATGATGCTTCCTTATCCGGCCATCATGATTCCCCAATTCCTGCTCTTCACGAAGCTCGGCCTTCACGATTCGCTGCTGCCGCTCATCCTGCCCAACTTCTTCGGCTCGGCGTACATGATTTTTCTGCTCAAGCAGTTCTTCTCCACGATGCCTTCCGAGCTGTACGAGGCGGGACGGATCGACGGCTGCAGCGAATTCCGGCTGTTCTGGAACCTGACGCTGCCGCTGGCCGGGCCAGCCATGGCGACAGTGGCCATCTTCACCTTCATCGGCAGCTGGAACGACCTGCTCACGCCGGTGCTCTACCTGGATTCCCAGGAGAACTTCACGCTGCCGATCGGCCTCGCCTCGATGATGTCCTCCAAGTTCCGGCTCGCTCCATGGAACCTGCTCATGGCCGCATCGATGCTGACGGCGGTGCCGATCATTCTCCTGTTCGCCGTCGCGCAGCGAAGGTTCGTGGAAGGAATCGTCCTGACCGGAATCAAGTAGACTGCGCTTGCAAGGTTGCCGGCCGGCCCATCGTGCCCCGTCCGCTGAGGCTCCTGCTGATGCAGCTCATCCAGGTATTGAAAAGACCCTTCCTTCCGCGCCCCTTTTTCCGCCAATTGGAAATGCCTCCGGCTTCCAGCAAGACTCACCGCAATATCACCAAACTATCGCCATCCAGGGAGGACGATACTCATGAACACTACCGAAAAAGCAGGTCCGCTCGCCAACAGCGCAGCCAAGCCTGCAGGAAAACTCGCCAAATCGGCCGCCGCCGCAGCGCTCCTGACGGTTGTCCTGTCCGGCTGCTCCGGCAGCGGCAATTCGGGAGGCGATACGGTCACCATCACGCATTATACGATCGATTCCCCGGACCGCACGTTCGTGGAGAAGCTCATTCCAGACTTTGAAGCCAAGCATCCCGGCATCAAGATCAAGGTGACCAAGGCCCCCTACGAGCAGTTCGATTCCAAGCTGCAGTCGGCGATCGCGGCCAAAAATTCGCCTGACGTCACCTCCCAGTGGGGATACGGCGGATTCATGGAGTATTACAATAAAGGCATGCTGATGGATCTCTCGCCTTATCTCGGGGACTTCAAGGCTGCCGACTATCATATTCCGGACAACGTGATGAAGATTTACGAGGTCGGCGGCAAGACATACGGAATTCCGCTGAACAGCTATGTGTCCGTCCTGCTGTACAACAAGGATATGTTCGACAAGGCCGGACTCTCCTATCCGCCGACGGATTACGAGGACAAGAGCTGGACGTTTGATAAAATGGTGGAGGACGCCAAGGCGATGACGGTCGACTCCAAAAATCTGGCGGAAGCCCAGTACGGCCTCGACTTCGGCTTCGGGGAGCGGGACCAGCGCCCTCAATACTTCGGCGCCAATGTCTACTCGGACGATACGTGGACAAACGGCGGCAAGCCGTCCCAGGTCAATCTCGACAAGCCTGAGGTTATCGACGCCTACAAGAAGATATACGGCCTCATCTGGGATCAGCATGTCTCGCCTTCGCCGGCGTTCAGCAAATCCGTCGCAGGACAATTCGGCGATCCGTTCCTCTCCGGCAAGATCGGCATGTCCGTCGTCGGCTCGTGGAGCTTGGCCGCATCGAGCGACTTCAACTTCAAGGTCGGCGTAGCGGCCGTTCCGCAGGGGCCGAATCCGAAGGTGCGCAGCGTCCTCTATATCGATCCGTTGTTCGTGCTCAAGGATTCCAAGCATCCGAAGGAAGCGCTGGAATGGATCAAGTATCTCGTATCCACCGAGGTGCAGAAGAAGTCCATCGACTTGTCCGGCGGCAACCCGCCCGTCAACCAGGAGGCGGCGGAGGCGTACTACGCGCACTTCGACGGCATCGATGCGGCGCAGATCAAGCAGGTGTACGAGGGCGCATACAAATACGGATTTGAATCGTATAACCATCTGATCGACAACTATTCCCAAATCAACGAGCTGTTCATCAACGAGCTGGCGAGCGTCGAGAACGGCGACAAGAAGCCGGAGGAAGTGCTGCCGGGACTTCAGCAAAAACTGCAGAAGCTGCTCGGCCGGGTCAACAAGTAGGCCGGGCCGGGTCCGCCAGCCTGCAGGCCATCCTACGCCGCAAGGAGCCAGAAGCAATCATGAAAGCAAGCATTTACGATGTCGCCAAAAAATCCGGACTCTCGGTCGTCACCGTCTCCCGCGTCCTCAACCATGATCCTTCCGTGCGGGAGAAAAACCGGGAGAAGGTGCTGCAGGTCATGCGGGAGCTGGACTACCGGCCCAAGGCGGCCGCGCGCAGCCTGGCCAAAGGCAAAACGAGCCTGATCGGAATGAAGCTCTCGACGCTGGACGATTCCTTCTTCGACGCCGTCGTGAAGGTCATCAGCGAGAGGCTTGCCGAACGCGGCTACTTCCTCACCTTGTCCGTCTCGACGGACAAGGAGCCGGCCGGCTCTCCGCTGCTGTTCCAGGAAGAGCATGTTGACGGCGTCATTCTTCTCTCCCCGATGAGGGAGGAGGAGGATCGCAAGGAGCTGGAGAAGCGGGGCATCCCCTATGTGATGGTCGATCATCAGCATCCGGCTCCGGCCGTGCCGGCCATCGTCGTGGACAACTACGCCGGGGCGCTGATGGCGACGAACCATCTCATCGGGCTCGGGCATCGGGAGATCGCCCATATCGCCGGCCCGGAGCTGTTCCTCAGCAGCCGCGAGCGGGAGAGGGGATTCAGGCAGGCGATGCTCGAGGCGGGCTTGGAGCCGTTCTCGGTCGAGCCGGGCCAGTTCCAGATCTCGTCGGGGCTGGAAGCGGCCGACAGATGGATCTCGGCGGGAAGACTGCCGACAGCGGTGTTCGCCGCGGACGACTATACCGCTCTGGGCATGATGGATGCCTTCAAGACGGCGGGCATCCGCATTCCGCAGGATGTGTCGGTCGTCGGCTTCGACGACCAGATCATCGCCTCGCAGTTCCGGCCGAAGCTGACGACGGTGCGGCAGCCGGCGGAGGAGATCGGGCGGCGCGCGGTGGAGCTGCTGCTCGCTTCGCTCGGAGGCGGACGAGCGGAGCAGCTCGAGCTGAAGCCGGAGCTGGTCGTGCGCGAATCGACGTCGCCGCCGACCGGCGGATAGACATGATTGGGCCTGGAGGCATTCCGGCGATCCTGCATTTTCCATGCAGGCGCCGGGGCTGTCCATGCCGGACCCTTTTGAAGGAGGTGAGGCAGGCAAACGGGCATCGCAGAGGCAGTTCGCCACGGAACCGAGGTCGACCGCTGACAAGACAAAATGAATGAGGAGGAATCATGTAATGGGAATCAAAGGGATGGCAAAAGGAAAGTTCCAACCGAAAATGAAAGCGCTTATCTCCATGGGGCTGTGCGTCGTCATGCTGCCGGCAGGAATCGCCTTCGGCGCCGGGGAAAGCCGGCCGTTCCCGCAGCATGCCGCCTATACGGCGGGCACCATCAAGCCGAGCAACGTCACGCAGAGCGCCATGGACAGCTCCGTCCAGAGCAAGTGGAGCGCCTGGAAGAGCAATTACCTGAAGACGGCGGGCAGCGGCAAGTATTACGTGAAATACAACGATGCCGGGGAAACGGTATCCGAGGCCCATGGCTACGGCATGCTCCTGACGGTGCTCATGGCGGGAGCGGACAGCGGCGCCAAAACGTATTTTGACGGCCTGTACGCCTATTACAAAGCCCATCCGAGCGTGAACAATTCCGCGCTCATGGCATGGAAGCAGAACAGCAGCTTCCAGAACGTCGAAGGCCCGGATTCCGCCACGGACGGAGACATGGACATCGCCTACTCGCTGCTGCTGGCCGACCGCCAGTGGGGCAGCTCGGGCACGATCAACTATCTCTCCGCGGCCAAGTCGGTCATCAATGCGATCATGCAGAGCGACGTGAACCAGTCCCGCTGGACGCTGCGCCTCGGCGACTGGGCGACGAGCGGCACGGAGGCGACGGCGACGCGCCCTTCCGACTTCATGCTGAACCATCTCAAGGCGTTCAAGGCCGCGACGGGCGATACCCGCTGGGATCAGGTGGCGGACCAGACTTATTCCATCATCAATGCGATTTTCGCGAACAACAGCTCCACGACGGGCTTGCTGCCCGACTTTGTCGTCTACTCCGGCGGCACCTACAAGCCGGCTCCGGCGAACTTCCTGGAGAGCGACCAGGACGGCAATTACAACTACAACTCCTGCCGGACGCCATGGCGGATCGCGACCGACTATCTTCTGAGCGGCGACAGCCGGGCGCTGAGCCAGCTCAAGAAAATGAACAGCTGGATCAAGTCGAAGACGTCGAGCAATCCATCCTCCATCAAGGATGGATACACGCTGACGGGCGGAGTTGCCGGAAGCTACAACAGCGGCGCGTTCTACGCCCCGTTCGGCGTGAGCGCCATGACCGACTCCTCCAATCAGGCCTGGCTGAACTCGGTCTGGACCAAGACGGCGGGCAGCTCGGCCGAAGGCTACTATGAAGACAGCATCAAGCTGTTCTCCATGATCGTCATGTCGGGCAACTGGTGGACGTACTGAGCGAGGCTTCATGAGCGGGAAGAAAAGGAATGGATAGAGTCCGGCAGGCTGCTCGGCAGCCTGCCGGGCTTTTTTTGTCGGGCAAGCCGATTATTCAGGATTCGAGGGATAAATTGCCTGTCCGCCTAACGTGAGATTCCGCGCAACATATCGGCGGGCGAGGACGTCGGGTACATATGAATCCATTACGAGGTAAATAGTTTATCTCTAAAATGGGTAAGGGTATCCATACCCCAATCTACAGGAGGTCTTCATCATGAACATGCAATGGACGAAAAAAACCGCCTTCGCCGTTCTCGCCGCCGGGGTTCTGGCCAGCGCCGGATCCGCTCTGCCCTTCTCATCCGCCCATGCGGCTGCTTCCACCGCTGCCGTATCGGCGCATGACCAGGCCGCTGCCAAGCTGAACAGCTTTTATAAACCGGCTCTCAAGGGCCAGTTCCCTGATTTCAATTCCTTCACGGTCGGAAAGACCACCCGCCAGACCGTCGTCAAGACGATCGGAGCGCCAATGGTGCCGATGAAGGACTCGGACGGGTTCGACGTGTATACGGCGGACATGGGACATCCCGGCTACGCCTTCAACTACAAGCTGGGCAAAATCCGCGAGATGCGCTACTTCGGCACGAACGTGGAGCGCCAGACGAATATCGGGAGCATAACGGTCAAGCTGCTCGTGCAGCAGTGGGGAGCGCCGGACGCATCCGTCATTTTCAAGACGGGCAAGACGCAGCAGAAGAAGATCAGCTACGTGCGCGGGGATTACCAGCTCGACTTCATCTTCAACAACATCAACGGAACCGACTGCGCGCATATCAACCTGAAGGCCAAAACGTTGAAATAAGGCCCGGCATCCATTTTCATGGGCGGAAAGGTTCAAGACAGGCCATGTTCATGCCGCGCGAATGGAGAAGAGGCTGCCCGGGAATGTCCGGACAGCCTCTTTTTGTTTGCGGATCGTGCCATGAATCCGGCAGCCTGGCTCAGGAAGCCTTGTACTGCGCTTCGATAGACTCGCGGATCTGTTCGGGAGTCTTGCCTTCGGCAAGCATGCCGATGGACTGGGCCGCGATCTGCAGGCAGACGCCGCAGCGGGTGCCGTGGTCGTCCCAGACGACGGAGCCGTCCTCCTTGACCTCATGGACGAAGCAGTTCATGTTGCTCTTATGTCCGGCGGAGCTTTCCATGCAGCCGCAATAACACGGCATGCCCGACAGCAGCTCGGTCGCCTGGCCGGCAGCCTGATAGACGAGCCGCACCTGCTCCGGCTGGCCGTCCAGGAACTTCGGCATCGTCTCTGCCGATGCGGTCGTCTCCTGCAGATCGCCGCTGACCGTGTGGACTTCGCCGTCCCCATGCCCGGCATGGCCTTCTCCGCCGGATTGCGCGGCCTTGTCCGCTTCTCCGCTGCCGCAAGCAGCGGTCAGCAGCAGCAGGGACAGGGAGCCGAGCAGCGTGATTCTTCGAATCCTTCCGCCTAACGCCATCATCATGTCGCACAGCCTTTCCGGGAACTCTTAAAGGCGAGCCTGCGGCCCTGCCGACGCCAGCCCGGAACGGCTTGTCCGAACGTCTGGCGCCAAGCGGGCTGGCTTGTCCCCGCGTATTCTTTTTCTTACTATAACATAGGAAGATGCTGTTGACTCTCACGCAGCGTGAGGCCTTATCCTGAGGCAGAAGGGAGAGACGCGAACATGCTCAAGGTGAAGGAAGCGGCGGAGCTGGCCGGCATCAGCGTGCGCACGCTGCATCATTACGACGAGATCGGCCTGCTTCATCCGGAGGAGGCGACGGAGTCCGGCTACCGTCTGTATTCCGACCGCGATCTCGCCATGCTCCAGCAGATCCTGTTTTTTCGCGAGCTCGGATTCCCTTTGAAGCAGATCAAGTCCATCCTCCAGGATCCGGGCTTCTCGGAAGCCGAAGCGCTGCGGCTGCACCGGGATATGCTGCTGGAGAAGCGGAGGAGGCTCGATGCCATGATCCGCACCGTCGACAAGACGCTGCGGCATGCCGAAGGAGAGATGAAGATGAGCGGCAAGGAAAGGTTTGAAGGATTCGATTTTTCGTCCAATCCCTACGAGAAGGAAGTGCGCGAGCGCTGGGGAGACCGGAAGGTGGACGAAGCGGAGGCGGCAGCGAAGGGCATGACCGGGCAGGACCTGGAAGCCTTCAACGGCGTTTATCGCCGGCTGGCGGATGTTCGGCATCTGCAGCCTGATTCGGCCCCGGCGCAGGAGGCGATCGGGGAGTGGTGCCGCATGCTGCAGACGTTCGGCTCGTACACGCCGGAGATGCTCCGGGGACTCGGCCGGATGTACGTCGACGATGCGCGGTTCACAGCCAACATCGACAAGTTCGGCGATGGTCTGGCTGTCTTCATGCGCAACGCGATGGCTGTGTATGCGGATCGAGCCGGGGAAGCGGAAGCCGGAGGGAATGAAATGGAATAAAGGAAAGGCAGCCTCGGACGAAGGTCCCGGCTGCCTTTCTTTTTTTGCATGAGCAGCAATGCCGATCAGCGCTGCTGCTGTCCGACCATCTTCAGCAGCTCGGCGAGTAGATCGCCGGCCTTGGCCGCATCCTTGTTGGAAACAGCGCCGGAGCCGGCCTTGTCGCTTGCCGGCGTTCCCTCGGGAGCCGGCTGCACCGTTTCCCCGGCTGCGCCTTCTCCCGTTCCTGCCGCAGCGTCTCCCGCGGCACCTCCAGCCGTGTCTCCCGCGGTACCTCCCGCAGTGTCTCCCGCAGTGCCTCCCGCAGCGCCTCCGGCAGCGCCGTTCTGGTCGAGCAGGCTGCGGAGCTTGTCGATCAGCTCGATCGCCTGGGAGCTTTCAATGCTGTCCACGTCGACTTGGTCGCCGAGGTATTCCTTGAGCTTGGCCTTGGCCTGCTCCAGGCTGCTGGAATCGACGCTTTTGGCGCCGTAAGTGCCCTCGGACTTCGTGTTCTCGGCTCCGTGGCCGCTGAAGCCTGCCGTTCCGCTCAGCAGCTTCCTCTGCATCGGATCGTAGCTTGCGGACGTCATGCCGCGCTTCGAGGAAGCGAGAATGAGGTGGTCGTCGAACACGAATACCTTCACGCCTTCGATGCCGTCGGCCTTGAGGCGAGACTGCAGATGAGACGAGAAGCCGCCGCTGTGCAGGCCGGAGCTGCCGATGAGGCTGTAGGTCGACGTGCCGAGTCCATGCGTCGTTCCGGCATGCTCGTAAGTCGTCGTTTTTTTGTTCCGGTCGATGCTTGGAATTTCCGTCGTGCCGTCCGCCATTCCGTACCCGGAAGCTCCGTATGGATGGTGGCCGTCTGCGCCCATGCCGTAGCCGGTTATCCGCTCTCCCGTGCGCTCCAGCGCGCGCGTGCCGCTGCGGGCCGAATGGGCCGCGTCGCGGCCTGCGATCTCGACTCCTCTAACCGTATCCTTGCCCGCTCTCTCCAAACCCCGCACGGCCGAATGACCGGCTCCATGCATCTGATTCCCATTTTCTTTGGCCGGGCCCGCGCATGCGCCAAGCGCCGCCATGCTGCCGACGAGCACGCCGGCGGCCGCAAACCGTATCGCTTTTTTCATCAGGTGCAACCTCCATCCGCATATTGACAAGCGCACATAGGTTATCCTTTCGAATCCAAATGTATAATGCTTTCTTCTTGGAAAATAATACGGGCATTACCATCTTGCAATCAGGGAGGAATCTATCCGCATGGACACAGACCAGCAAGGCTCCGGCGCGGACCGGAAGGATCCCGTACAGGAGCCGTCAAGAAGGCGGTTTCTCATTCGTTCCGGGTATGCGCTTGGAGGACTTGTCGTCGGGGGAGCCGTAGGCGCCCTCATTAACCGCAAGCCGAAGGCAGAGGCGAACACGGGCAAGGAAGGGGAAGGAACCGCCGCCAAGGTTCCCGGCAACTTCAACCGCGCGCTCATGTTCTTCACCCAGTCCCAGTTCGCGATCGTGCAGGCCGCCATGGAGCGGATCTATCCCGAGGACGACCATGGGCCCGGGGCCGCTTCGCTGGGCTCCGCCTTCTTCATCGATCACCAGCTCGCAGGGGATTACGGCTTCAACTCCCGCGACTACATGTCCCCGCCATTCTATGCGGGCGAAAAGGTCCAGGGCTACCAGGGCAGGCTGTTCCGGCGGGACATGTATCTCATCGGGCTGCAGGAGATGGACAATTACAGCCAGACGAAATACCAGAAGGGCTTCGCCTCGCTCGATCCTGCGCAGCAGGACGAGGTGCTGGCCGCGTTCCAGGCCGACGAGGTGAAGCTGACCACGATCTCGGCCAGCGGCTTCTTCAATATGCTGCGCGCGAACACGATCGAGGGCGCCTACAGCGATCCGCTGTACGGCGGCAACGCCGACATGGCCGGCTGGAAGATGAGGAACTACCCGGGCAACCAGATGAGCTACACCAGCATCATCGAGAAGGATTTCACGAAGATCGCTCCGCAAAGCCTGCAGGAGCATATGGCGACCCATTAGCCGGAAGGAGCTGTCAGTATGGCAAGGAAATTACCGAAAACCGATGTCGTCATCGTCGGAGTCGGCTGGGCAGGCGGCATCATCGCCTCCGAGCTGACCAAGCAGGGTCTGGGCGTCGTCGGGCTGGAGCGCGGAAGAGAGCGCAAAACCGAAGACTACTTCATGGTGCATGACGAGCTTCGCTACGGCGTGCGGTACGATTTGATGCAGGATCTGTCCAAGGAAACGATCACCTTCCGCAGCAAGGAGCAGGTAAGGGCGCTGCCGATGCGGCAGTACGGCTCGTTCCTGCTCGGGGACGGGCTGGGCGGCTCCGGCGTGCACTGGAACGGACAGACGTTCCGCTTTCTGCCCTATGACTTCCAGATCCGGACGAAGACGATCGAGCGCTACGGCAAGGCGAAAATTCCGGACGGCATGACGCTGCAGGATTGGGGCATCACGTACGACGAACTGGAGCCTTACTACGACAAGTTCGAGAAACTGATCGGGCTGTCCGGCGAGGAGAATCCGCTTGGAGGCAAGCGGTCGAATCCTTATCCGACGCCACCGATGAAGAAGACTCCCGCCATGCAGAAATTCATCGAAGCGGCCAAGAAGCTGAACCTGAATCCCTATATGCAGCCTTCCGCCAATCTGTCGGAAAACTATACGAATCCGGACGGAGTGTCGCGCGCGGCTTGCCAGTATTGCGGGTATTGCGAGCGGTTCGGCTGCGAGTACGGAGCCAAGGCTGATCCTGTCGTGACCGTCATTCCGGTCGCCAAAAAGACGGGGAAATTCGAAATCCGGACCCATTCCAACGTCCGCCGAATCCTACATACCGGGGGCAAGGCGACAGGAGTGCTCTATACGGACGTCACGACCGGCGAGGAGATCGAGCAGCCGGCGGACATCGTCGTCGTCACGAGCTATGTGTTCAACAATGTGCGTCTGATGCTGATGTCCGGCATCGGCAAGCCGTACGATTCCGCCACCGGCAAGGGCGTCATCGGCCGCAACTATGCCTATCAGGTCATCAAGGGCAATGCGGCGGGATTTTTCGAGAACGAGGAATTCAACAACTTCGCGGGGGCAGGCGCTCTCGGCGTCAATCTCGACAACTACAACGGGGACAACTTCGACCACAGCGACCTGAAGTTCATCCATGGCGGCTCCATCAGCATCGGCCAGACCGGCCAGCGCCCGATCCTGAACAACCCGGTTCCTTCGGGAACGCCGGCATGGGGTGCCGAATTCAAGAAGAATTCCTTGAAATACGCGAACCGGGTGCTGTCTGTCGGAGGCCAAGGGTCGTCGATGCCGTTCCGCCATCACTTCCTCGATCTCGATCCGACCTACAAGGACACGTTCGGCGACCCGCTCGTGCGCATCACGTTCGACTTCGAGGAGCAGGACCGCGAGCTGGCGGTGTTCCTGGCCAACAAATCGGCCGAGATCGTCAAGGAGATGGGCGCCAGCCATGTCGACCAGCTCAAGGAGCTGGGGCCGTACGACATCGTGACCTACCAGTCCACGCATAATACGGGCGGCGTCGTGATGGGCGATTCCCCGGAAACCTCGGCGGTGAACAGCTACTCCCAAAGCTGGGATGTCGACAATCTGTTCGTCGTGGGCGCAAGCTCGTTCCCGATGAACTCGGGCTACAATCCGACCGGCACGGTCGGGGCGCTCGCTTACCGGGCCGCGGAGGGAATATTGGAATACCGCAAGAAAGGCGGCAGCCTGGCGAAATAAAGCTTCAAGGGCCAACCTGATCCGGTTGGCCCTTTTTCTTGCGCATGTGGCGGCGCGCAAAAGCAGGATAAGGCGGGAAACGGGCCTTAATGGTGCTTCCAGCGGTCAAAAGAGGTGGATTAAGGGCCAAAACGGGCCTTAATGGTGCTTCCAGCGGTCAGTAGAGGCCGATTAAGGACCGAAACGGGCCTTAATGGTGCTTCCGGGGGTATGCAGAGGCCGATTAAGGACCGAAACGAGCCTTTATGGTGATTCCAGCGTTCTGCAGAGGCGGATTAAGGACCGAAACGAGCCTTAATGGAGCTTCCAGGGGTCAGCAGAGGAGGATTAAGGATCGAAACGAGCCTTAATGGTGCTTCCGGGGGTATGCAGAGGTGGATTAAGGATCGAAACGAGCCTTAATGGGGCTTCCAGGGGTCAGCAGAGGAGGATTAAGGACCGAAACGGGCCTTAATGGTGCTTCCGGGGGTATGCAGAGGTGGATTAAGGACCGAAACGAGTCTTAATGGTGCTACCAGCAGTCAGCAGAGGCGGATTAAGGACCGAAATGGACCTACGTCAAGAAAGTAGATAGTCGATAACGGACACCTTTAGGAAATCTGCTTAAACGTAGCTGCAAAACGAGCAGGTGAAAGATACCCAAGCGAACCGTGGATTCGCTTCCGGTTATAGAAAAACTCAATGTAGTGGTAGAGATCATGGTAAGCCTGCTCCCGAGTCTTAAAACGGGTACAGTAAATGAATTCTTTCTTCAGAATACTGTGAAAAGACTCCATGCTGGCGTTGTCATAACAGTTGCCTCTACGGCTCATACTCGCCTTCATGTTGTACTGAGTTAGTTGGCTACGGTATTCGTGGGAAGCGTACTGGCTTCCTCGATCCGAGTGGTGCAAGAGTCCCTGCAAAGGTCGTTTGGCGTCGTGAGCCATCTTCAGCGCGTCGAGCACAAGATCCGTTTTCATATGGGGAGCCAGCTTCCAGCCTACAATTTCACGCGTACAGAGATCCATGACGCTAGCCAGAAACAGTCGTCCCTCCCGACAGGGAATATAGGTAATGTCAGCGACCCAAACCTGGTTCGGTTTCTCAACCGTAAATTGCTGGTTGAGAGTGTTGGGGGCAATGGCAAGGTCATGACTGGAGTCGGTTGTTGTGACTTTAAACGTGCGGGAGACACAAGAGCGGAGACCAAGTTCGGCCATATATAGGCCTACGGTTCGTTCGGTGATGCGGTGCCCTTCCTGGTGAAGCATGTGCGTAATCTTCGGTGCACCGTAGCGCTGTTGGGCATCGTGAAAGAAGAACCGAATTCGCTCCTGCAGCTGGGCTTTGCGGAGCGTTTGAGCACTAGGCTTTGTACAGTGCCACTTGTAATACCCGCTCCGGGACACCTCAAGAACACTGCACATCTTCTCCAGACGGAACTCGGAGCGATGGTCTTCAATGAACTGAAAATTCAGTTCCGTGGTTTGCTGAAGATGTGCACGGCTTTTTTTACAATGGCCAGTTCCTCTTCCACATCGGCGATCCGACGTTCTTTTTCTTTCAGCTGCTGTTCAAGCTGGCGTATGCGTTCCGCGCTGTTAACCGGCTCCGTTTCGAATTGTCGATACTGAGAAAGCCATTGATTCAACGTGCTCTTGGGGATGTCGAGCTCCTCTGCGATCTCTCGGACTGACTTGGTCTGTTCTTGTATGAACTTCACGGTTTGTTTCTTGAATTCTTCATTGTACCGCTGCCGTTGCTCACTCATGTGAACACCTCCATTTACGGTTATTATTGGCTGTCCGTTATTTGGTGTCCACTTTTTATTCTAGCTGCAAAACGAGCCTTAATGGTGCTTCCGGGGGTCAGCAGAGGCGGATTAAGGACCGAAACGGGCCTTAATGGTGCTTCCAGCGGTCAGCAGAAGCGAATTAAGGACCGAAACGGGCCTTAATGGTGCTTCCGGGGGTATGCAGAGGCGGATTAAGGATCGAAACGAGCCTTAATGGTGCTTCCAGCGGTCAGCAGAAGCGAATTAAGGACCGAAACGAGCCTTAATGGTACTTCCAGGGGTCAAAAGAGGTGGATTAAGGGCCAAAACGGGCCTTAATGGTGCTTCCAGGGGTCTGAAGAGATGGATTAAGGACCGAAACGGGCCTTAATAGTGCTTCCAGGGGTCAGCAGAGGCGGATTAAGGACCGAAACGGGCCTTAATGGTGCTTCCAGGGGTCAGCAGAGGCGGATTAAGGATCGAAACGA
Organism: Paenibacillus sp. RUD330; assembly: GCF_002243345.2. Classification (NCBI taxonomy): domain Bacteria; kingdom Bacillati; phylum Bacillota; class Bacilli; order Caryophanales; family Paenibacillaceae; genus Paenibacillus; species Paenibacillus sp. RUD330. The sequence goes on along the minus strand of NZ_CP022655.2, from coordinate 4,765,009 downwards.
GCCTTAATGGAGCTTCCAGGGGTCAGCAGAGGCCGATTAAGGACCATAACGGGCCTTAATGGTGCTACCAGCGGTCAGCAGAGGCCGATTAAGGACCGAAACGAGCCTTAGCCTGGGCCAGCCTAAACACAGCAAAGAGGCTGTCTCCCGCCGAAGCGGCGCTTGAGACAGCCCCATTCGAATGCTCCAGAGCAAGAAGCTAGTTCAGCTGCTTGCGCTCTTCCTTCGACGGCTCGATGACATCGTCGTCGACGATTCCTTTGGTCGAGTTGCGGAACTCGCGCAGCGTATCGCCGAAGGCGCGCCCGAGCTGAGGAAGCTTGGCCGGGCCGAACACGATCAGGGCAATGGCGAAAATGATGACCAGCCCGGAAATGCCGATATTGTTGAACATGATGTTGGTCTCCTTTTCAGATCAGATCAGCCGGCAGCGCCTTCGGCGCCTCACGGGGAAGCGACGGGCTGCGCTCGGCGGTTATAGAGCCTGACGGACAGGAACGCGCTGATCTCGTACAGGACGACGAGCGGAATCGTCACCGACAGATGGGAGACGAAATCCGGCGGCGAGATGCAGGAGCCGACGACGGCCAGGCCGAGATAGGCGTATTTGCGCGTCTGCTTGAGCCTGGCCGGAGTCAGCATGCCGATCCGGGTGAGGAACAGAATGACGAGCGGCATCTCGAAAGCAAGCGCGAGCGGGAACACGACGCTGAACAGGAAAGAGAAGTAGCGGTCGATGCCGTACGTTTCCACGGCGCCTACCGTCCGGTTCATCTTTTGCATGAACTCCAGCATCATCGGGAACACGACCCAATAGCTGAAGGCCAGTCCCGTCAGGAAGAGCAGGAAGGAGGCCGGAACGTACATCAGCGTTCCCTTGGCTTCCCTGTCGGTGAGCCCGGGCTTCACGAAAGCCCACAGCTGGAACAGAACGACCGGCAGCACGAGCACGAGGGCGAACAGCGTCGCGCAGCGCAAGTAGACGAACAGTCCATCCGTGTAGGCGAACACATTCCATTGAACGTCTGTGCCGGCATGCGAGCGGATCAGCTTCAGCAAATGGGGGGAGGCGTACATGCCGCCGCAAAATGCGGTGACAAAGCAAGCTCCGACCACGATCAATCGCCGCCGCAGCTCCTCCAGATGGCGGATCCATTCCTCCTGCGCGGACATTGGGCAGCACCTCCTTTACCGGTTCGGGCCGCCGGCAGGACGGCAGCTTCCGCCTCGGCGGTTTCCAGGTACAGGAATAGATTCTCCGAATGGAAGCAGCCTTATGCACAAAAGGAAATCGCAGCATGCGAAAAACAAGCATGAGGAAGGAAAATTCGGGGATTCTACATGTATCCGAAAGGATAATTGAAGGAGGCATGTACCGATGGATCCTAAGAAAAAATGGCTTCTCGCGGCCGTGCTGGCTCTGTTCGTGCTTGCGGCTGCCGCCTGCGGCGGAGGCAGCAAGAACAACGGCGGGACAGGGAACGCCGGCGAATCGACGCCGGCCGGCAACGGCGGAACGACGACCGCTCAGGCGGAGGAAGTGTACAAGTCCAACTGCATCAGCTGCCATGCGGCTGATCTGGGGGGAGGCGTCGGCCCGAACCTGCAGAAGATCGGCGCCAGCGAGTCGGCGGAGAATATCCGCCATCAGATCGAGAACGGAGGCGGAGGCATGCCGGCCTACAAAGGAACGCTCAGCGACGCGGATATCACCGCGCTGACCGACTGGCTTGCCTCCAAGAAGTAAACAGCCGCGAAAATCCCCGCAGCCTCACGATGAGGAGCGGGGATTTTTTGCGTTCCGGTTTGCCGGTGGGAGGGGCAGGCCTGTCGAGCCGGGAGGCGGCCGCACCTGCTTGCAGGTCCAGCTCTCGCGCCTTGGATCATGCCGTCCGCCGTCCCCCTGTTTCAGGACCGGTCCTCCTAGTTTATGGGTCTATAACCATTTCCAAATGATTCCTCGCAAGGAGCCATGATTTAATTGACTACTTAAATAACCGGATGTATGATATATGGCGTTGGCGGCGTCCGATGCGAATCCGTCCGATTTCACGTTCTCATTCCATCATTCTACAGGTAAGGAAGTCATGTCGAAATGAAGATCATTCTACGGCTGGGCAACCTCCGTTTTTTGCTGTTTACCCTTATTCTGCTCGCCAAGAGCGCTCTGGCCTGGTACATCGTCTTTGAAGACGGCCCAAGCTGGACCATGCTTCTGACCGAAATTCCGTTCATGTGGGCCGTATTCTGCCTGATCGAGTGGCTGGCTTCCAAGCGCAAGCTGCTGTATTACACCCTGGCGGATCTGGCGTTCACTTTCCTGTATTTCGCGGTCCTGATGTACTTCAAGTATTACGGCGTCATCGTCACCTACCATCAGCTCAACCAGGCGGGCAAAGTGACCGAGGTCGGGGAAAGCACGTATTCCTTGATGGATCCTTATTATCTGCTCGTCTTCGCCGACATCGTCATCCTGCTGTTCCTGCATGTGCGCCTGCGGATGAAAAAGAAATCCGGATATGTCGCCAGCAGGCTGCTGCCGTACCGGAAGCCCGCGGTGCTGGGCATTCTCGTCCTTTCCGTGGCGCTCTGCGTCTTCGATATCTGGCCGAACCGGGCCAGCATGAACGAGAGCAAGCAGGCGGAGGAAATGGGCATCCTCAACTACGAGTTCTACACGCTTCTGTCGGACGGCATCGACAAGCAGGCGACCGAGACGGTTCCGGTCACCCAGGCGGCGATCGACGATCTCAAGGGCGTCCCCGCCAACCCGAGTCCGGATGCCTTCGGCGCGGCGAAAGGCAAGAACGTCATCATCATCCAGATGGAATCGTTCCAGAACTTCCTGATCGGGCTCAAGGTGGACGGCCAGGAAATTACGCCGAACATCAACAAGCTCGCCGATGAGAATTACTACTTCAAGAACTTCTACAGCTCTGCGGGCTCCGGCACGACCTCCGACGCCGAGTATGTGGTCAACACGTCGCTGTATGTTCCCGCGCATGAGCCTGCGGTGCAGGCGCTTCCGAAGAACGGCCTTCCGAGCCTGCCCAAGCTGCTCCAGAAGAGCGGCTACGAGACGGCGACCTTCCATACGAACGACGTCCAGTTCTGGAACCGCTCCGAGCTGTACCCGGCTCTCGGTTGGCAGCATTATTACGACAAAAGCTATTTCGGAGACGGCGACCATGTGGCGTTCGGCGCCTCGGACAGCGTCCTCTTCGCCAAAACGATGCCGAAGCTGGAGGAGATGAGCGCATCCGGCAAGCCGTTCTATGCTCAGATCATTACGATGAGCGCCCACCATCCGTACAATATCCCGGAATCCAAGATGACGCTGGACCTGCCGGACAACTTGGACGGCACGCTGCTTGGCCGTTATTTGCAGGCGCAGCACTTTGCGGACCAGGCGCTTGGCCAGTTCATCGACGAGATGAAGAGCAGCGGAATGTGGGACAACAGCATGGTCATGTTTTACGGCGACCATCAAGGCCTGCCCGTCTATACGCTAGACAAGAATGAAAAGACGTCCATCGACGCGATGATCGGCCACGAATACAGCTATGCCGATATGTTCAACATTCCGTTCATCCTTCACGCTCCAGGCGTTACGGGACCTTCCGTCATTACCGAGACGGGCGGACAGATCGACATCATGCCGACCGTGGCCAATCTGGCGGGCGTTTCGCTGGCGGACCAGATCCATTTCGGAACCGACCTGCTGAATCTCAAGGGACGTCCGAACATGCTGCCGATGCGGCATTTCCTTCCTACCGGCTCGGTCATTACGGATTCCGATGTGTTCGTTCCCGGCAATTCGTTCGAGGACGGCAAAAACTACCCTCTCGTGGGCAAGGACACCGGCGGACGCAAGACGACCGAGGAAGAATTCAACCGCACCCTTGAGCTGCTGAAGCTGTCCGACAGCTACAGCCAGACGCTGCGGGATGAGCCTTGATTCATCCGGAAATGTTGAAGACAGTCATGCTCGGGAGCATGGCTGTCTTTCTTTTTTCGCGGCGGGCCGGGCTCTCCAAGCGATCGGACGCGGCGCCCTTGGAGTTGTAGAACCGCAACACCGGAACGTTGGGGTTGCGGGAGATCATGCTGCACGCCAAGTACTGAAGGAAGCAAGCGGAAATGATCCGGGAAGCCGCTGCCGATCCGCCGCGGTGCTGGGAGCCGCAAACTGGGTACTGTGTTTTGGGGCGGAGTCTGCTACAATGAGGGATGACTTTCAACAATTTCATAGCTGCTTTTATGGTGCCTGCGCGGGTATTTCCGCCTGCGGGCTTAATAGGGAAGTTCGATGGAAATTCGACGCGGTCCCGCCACTGTGAAGCCGAGCGGCTGCCCGAGGCATCCACTGTCCCTGCCGGGATGGGAAGGAAGGGCGGCGCGATGAAGCGAAGCCAGGAGACCTGCCATGCAAAGCTTGAATCATAGCTTCCCGCGAGGATGGGAGGGAGAGCTGCGGGCAGCGGCTGTTTGCCTGCATGCCTGCCTGCGGCAACGCATCCCTTTCGGACATCTTTCACGTGAAAGATGTCTTTTTTGGCTTGTCCGCTCCGGGGAGATCGCGGGCATAGAGGAGGCTTCAGGGCATGAACGGAAAAAACGGCTTGAATAAAGCTGTCGGCATGATCGCCGCGATAATGATTTTGGCAGGCACCGCATGGCTGTACGGCGCCGGACCGCTGGCGAAGCCGGCGGAGCGGCAGGAAGCCTCGCTGGCGGGCCTGTCCGATGCGGCGCTGACTTCGGGGGCAGAGGGGTTGGTTCCGCCGAAAGCCCCGGAAGGGCAGGCTGCGGGAAGTCCCTTGCCGTCTCCGGGAGCGGCGGCGCAGCCGTCGGTCGGACCGGAAGCGGCGGCACAGGGGGGCTTGGCCGCGCCGGCTGCGCCTGAGCCGGGCGGGAACGGGTCCGGCGCAGAAGGAGCGGAAGGAGCGGCCCCCCCGCCGCAACCGCCGGGATCTGAAGCAGGCACGGCCAAACCGGCGCCGACAGAATCGGCGACAACTACGGCCGAGCCGACGGCGACGGCAGATGCGGCATCGGGCACATCGAAGCCGAAGCCGACAAGCGGCGCGGCATCGCCTTCACCCAAGCCGGCGGCCCCGGCGGCATCTCCCTCGGCCAAGCCGAAGCCTTCCGCGCCGGCCGCCAAGCCGCCGCAGGATCAAGCCGTCACGATATCGGTTGCCGGCTCGGCCAAGACCGGCGTCATTCTCAAGTCGACCCGGGTCGAGGCCGAGGAAGGCGATACGGTGCTGGATGTGCTGAAAAAAGCCGCGCGAAGCCAGAAAGTGGTCGTCGATTACAGCGGCAAGGGAGCGGCCGCCTATGTGAGCGGGATCGGCAGCCTGTATGAATTCGACGAGGGAGCGGGCAGCGGCTGGCTGTTCAGCGTGAACGGCATCTTCTCGAGCCGCAGCGCCGGAACGTCGAAAATCAAGCCGGGCGATGAGGTCCGCTGGGTATACACGACCGATTACGGCAAGGATGTCGGCGCCTCGGACGGAGCTGGAAGCGGCAAGGGTTCCGATGATTAGGGGGCTCGGGTTTGCCGGTCTCCACCCCGCCGTGGCGATGCTTTATTTCCTGGTGCTGCTCGTCTCCTGCATGATGTTCACCGATCCCGTCATGTCGCTCATGACGCTGCTGGCGCTCATGACGCTGCATCTGTCTCTCGACGGCGGAAAGGCCATGAAGCGGGGCTTGAAGGTGTATGCCATCCTCGCTTTATTCATCCTCGTCACCAATCCCTTGTTCTCCAGCAGAGGCGTCACGATCCTGTTCTACTTCCGCGACCGGCCGGTCACGCAGGAATCCGTCGTTTACGGGGCCTTGTTCGCCCTTTCCCTGGTCAATGTCCTGCTCGCTTTCGCTGCGTACAGCCTGGTCATCACCTCGGATAAATTCCTGCTGCTGGCCGCTCCAATAGCGCCCCAGGCGGCGTTCGCCGTCACCGTGACGCTCCGCTTCATCCCGCTGCTGACGCGCAGGCTGAAGCAGATCGGGGCCGTTCAGCGGGCATTCGGCTACATCTACCCCGGCATGCGCAAGAAGCTGCTGATGCGGGAAGGGATGGAGACGATGCACACCCTTGTCGCCTGGTCGCTCGAGGAGGCGATGCAATCCGCCGCTTCGATGCGCTCGCGCGGGTACGGGAGCGGCAAGCGCAGCAGCGCCGTCCGGTACCGGATGGAAACGCGGGATTGGGCCTTCCTCTGGCTGATCGTGCTTGCCGGGAGCAATGTCGTCATCGGACGGCTGTACGGCGTCCACGACTACGAAGTGTTTCCCAGGCTTCAGCCGCTGGACGGATCGCTCCCGGCATGGGTCCATTTGGGCTGTTATGCGGTCTTTCTGGCGATTCCGCTGGTCATGAACGGAAAGGAGCGTCTGCATTGGCGCATTATCAGATCGAGAATGTAAGCTTCCGGTATGCGGGCGCCGACGCCCAGATATTGGAGGGTGTTTCAGTCGATATCGAGGAAGGAGATTTCGTCCTTCTATGCGGCCCGTCCGGCTGCGGCAAGACGACGCTGCTGCGCCAGCTGAAGAACGAGGTGCGGCCGGCGGGCAAGATGGAAGGCAGCATCCGTTATGGCGGAGCGTCGATCGAGGAGCTGCCTGCCCGGCGGTCCGTGGAAGAGATCGGCATGGTGTTCCAGCATCCCGACAGCCAGATTGTCATGAACACGGTCTGGCAGGAGCTTGTCTTCGCCATGGAGAACCTCGGGTACCCGGCGGAGCAGATCCAGCGCCGGATCGGCGAGCTCGTGCCGTTCTTCGGCATGGAGGAGTGGCTGCATCGGCAAGTGCATGAGCTGTCCGGCGGCCAGAAGCAGCTGCTCAGCCTGGCATCGGTCATGTCGCTGCGTCCGAAGGCGCTGCTGCTCGACGAGCCGACGGCGCAGCTGGATCCTATCGCGGCGAGGGAATTCATCGGCCTGCTGGCCCGGATAAACGAAGAAATGTCGATCACGGTCATCATCAGCGAGCATCGGCTCGAGGATCTGTTCCCGCTCGTGACGAAGGCTCTCGTCCTGAGGGAAGGCCGCGTCGCCTACGCGGGCTCTCCCGGAGAGGTCGCCCGCCGGATGGGCCGCTCCGGCGACGGAGACTACGCGGCGTTTCTGCCTTCGGCGACCCGGCTCTATCTGCAGGGCGGAGGAGACGAGGAAGACGGAGCTGTGCCGCTGACGGTCAGGGACGGCAAGCGATGGCTGCAGGCGCGGACAGGCAAGCTTGACGGGGCGGACGGTCAGCGTGGCGAAACGTTCATGGCGGAAGCAAAGCCGGCATCGGCCGCTGCGCCTCCCGGCAAATCGCTGCTTACGGGCAAAGGACTTTATTTCGCCTATGAGAAGGATGCGCCCATGGTGCTCGGAGGGCTTGATCTGGACATCCGCGAAGGCGAGCTGTTCGCCCTGTTCGGCAGCAACGGCAGCGGCAAGTCGACGCTGCTGCAGGTCATCGCGGGGGTCATCAAGCCGCTGCGGGGCAGCTTGTCGCTGGAAGGCGAGAGCCTGCTCAGGAAACGCCGCTCGGGCTCGGTCGGGTATGTCGCCCAAAATCCGCTGCTGTATTTCACGCGCGATACGGTCGGAGCGCAGCTGGACGACAGGCTGGAGCGGCTCGGCCTGGACAAGCGGGAGAGCCGTCTCCAGGAGCTGCTGGAGCTGTTCGGGCTGGAGGGGCTGGAGTCCCGCCATCCGTTCGACCTCAGCGGCGGCCAGCAGCAGAAGCTGGCCTTGCTGCTCGTGCTGCTCGGCAAGCCCCGGCTGCTGCTGCTCGACGAGCCGACCAAGGGGCTTGATCCGCTCTTCAAGGGAAAGCTGGCCGGGCTGCTTGGCGATCTTCGGAGACGGGGGACGACCATCCTGATGGTCAGCCATGATGTCGAATTCGCCGCTTCCCATGCGGACCGCTGCGGGCTGCTGTTCGACGGCCGCATGGCGGCGGCCGAGGAGACCCGCTCTTTCATGCGGGAGAATTACTTCTATACGACTGCCGTGCAGCGGGCGGCCGGCAGCCTCTATCCGGAAGCCGTCGTCCTGGAGGACGTGCCGTTATGAGCGGATCTCTGCGCAAAGGAGCGTACGTCCTCAGCTTCGGCGGAATCGCCGCGCTGCTCGTGCTCGTTCTGTGGAGGAGGGAGCTCTATCTCCCGCTCAGCCTCCTCATGATCGGGCTGGCCATGCTGCCGTTCTTCATCCGCTTCGAGCGCCGGCGGCTGCGTGCCGAGGAGCTGCTGCTGATCGCCATGCTCGGAGCCATCGCTGCGGTGAGCCGCGTGCCGTTCGCGGCGCTGCCGAGCGTGCAGCCTGTCTCTTTCGTCGTCATCATGGCGGCGCTCGTCTTTGGAGCGGAGACGGGCTTCCTGGTCGGAAGCATCGCCGCGGCCGCCTCCAATCTGATGCTCGGCCAGGGCCCGTGGACGCCGTGGCAGATGTTCGGCTGGGGCATGATCGGCTTCACAGCAGGCCTGCTGAGGCATACCCGCTTCATGGCAAGCCGCTGGGGCCGCGCGGCGTTCGGCTTCGGCTGGGGCATGCTGTTCGGCTGGATCATGAATCTGTGGTCCCTGCTCGGCTTTTACGACCGGCTGAGCTGGCAGGCTTTCGCATCGGTCTATGCGGCCAGCTTTTATTTCGATCTCGCGCATGCGCTTTCCAACGTATTCTTCCTGACGCTGTTTTCCGGCATCTGGCTGAACATATTGGGCCGGGTCAAGCAAAAATACGGCTTGCTGGACAACGGGCGGGCCGGATAGCATGCCGGAGTCGGATAGATGAATCCCTGATAGGTCCTCCGTCAAGAAAACCGAGGCGCAAGGCAGCCAAGCTGCTCTGCGCCTTTTGTCTTTGCCTTTGCCGCCGGCCAAGGGAGAAAAAAGGTCGGAATCGAAGGCGGCGTTGTATACAAGCGGGCATGGCGATCCGTTATAGGGCAAGGAAGGGAGGCGCATGGTGGAGCAGAGGATGCGCGAAGCGCTCAGCAGGAAAGCAAGGCAAATCCAAGGGTATCTGATCCGTCTTGGCGCCGAACGGACGCTCGCGGAGGATATCGTTCAGGAAACCGTCTACAAGGGGCTTGTCCATATGGACGCCATCCATCCGGACAAGTTTTCAGCCTGGCTGTACAAGGTTGCTTTGAATCATTATTACGATATATGCCGCAGGCAGAAGCGCATCATGGTTCCTTATGAGGATAGCCCTGCGGATGATGCCGGAGGAGACCCGGAGCTGAGCATGCTGCGCAAAGAAAAGCGGGAAGAGATCGACCGCGTGCTGGACCGGCTGAATCCGGTTTATAAGCAGCTGCTGATCATGAAGTACGAGCTGGACCTCAGCTATCAGGAAATTGCGGGTCTGCTCGGCATTCGCTCGGAGAAGGTGAAAACCTATCTGTTCCGGGCGCGAAAGCAATTCCAAAAGATGTACGGAGGGATGGACGATGACGGAGGAAAAGAAGAACGATCCCGAAATGGAGCCTGATGGCAGCGGGACGGGGCAGGAAAACGGCGGATGGAGGGAGGATGGCGATCTCTCGGGACTGGTGCGCAAGGCGAAAAGGAGATCGCTGCTCCGCAGCGCGGCCATCTCCGTGTCTGCCGCCGTCATCGTCTTGGGAGGAGCGCTGGTTGCCAATCTTCAGCTGCTGTACAGGAGCTCGGATAACGCTCTTCGCGATATTTCCCTGTTCAAGCAGATCAGCGGACCCAACTCGTACGAAGGAGGCTACCGGGCGGATTTCGGCCTGCTGACAGGAAAGCTGGACATCCAGACCTACAAGCTGATCGAGGGGGTGCCGGTCGTCCAAGGCGCCGAGCCCTACGAATACAATGTGCTCGGTCATTTCTCCAAGCCGGCGGGAGGGTACAATCTGGGACTGGCGGATGCGGTCACGAAGGCAGAGAAGCTGGACTACATGCGCCCTTACAATCCCAAGACGGGTGAGCGCGAGATGCTCTTCTATCTCCCTGACATTTCCTATCCGCGGACGTTGAACGAGCTTCCTCAGCTGGAGGCCATGGATTCGGACAAGCTTGTCGAGCTTGCCGTTTCATTCGACAAAGCCTACACGGTCAAGGAAATCGGGGCCATGCTGCCTCCCGATGCCCATCCCGTATGGTATTGGGTGGACACCTACTCCAACCGCTTCCCGTATGAAGCGAAAAAAATGCCGGATGGAAGCTCTGTCAGCCCGTTTCCGGACAGTGAAGCCGGCGTGTATGGCTTTGGGCGGCACCCCGATGCCGAGACGGATACGGCGACGGAAGAGGATTTCCTGGAGCTGATTCAGGCAGGTCTCAGCCAGAAGGGAAAGTATGAGGGCGAGTACAAGCGGATTTACGATTATTTGCGCAAGGACAAGCCGGCTCCCCAGACGAGCGATGTGCGCATATGGGGTGTCGTCGTGACGGGCACGGCGGAGCATCTCAAGGAGCTGAGCGGGAAGCCTTACTTGAAAGCCGCCGTATTCGGAACGATTGCGGACCGGTATTAGAGCTGGCGGAAGTTGAAGGAGATGGAATGGACTTTCATGGAAAGATCATGATGTCCGATGACGGACTCTAAGGAGGCCTTCGGCCAAGTCCCGGACATCCCCGGCTGGATCATGCTGAAAAAAATAGAACACTAAGAGAAGAGGGGCTGTCCCAAAAGCCGGATGCTTTTGGGCCGGCCCCTTCGTTTGTGCCGTGAATGGTTGAGGGCATAGAAGTTCTGCCTGCTAAAGCGAATAGTTGATGGAGTGAAGGAACCAGTTCAAGGTGACGACGGCTACCGCCAGATGGAGCAGGATGGGCAGCCAGGCTTTGCGCGGAAGCTGCAGATCCTGGACGAGGCTGATGACGGCCCAAATGAATATGACCAGATAGGAAAGCTGAATAAGAAGCGTGGGCATCGCGTATTCCCCCTTTACTTCAAGTTGATCTGGATCGCTTTTCTCTTCGGCGCTTCCGTCTCCGCCGCAGGGTGGAGCACGTCCCCGATCGCGGCGGCTGCCTGCTTGACGGTTTTCGTTACGCTGTGAAGCGCTTCTCCGACATCATGCGCGGATTCGAAGATCGGTTCTACCGTACGGATTTTGCCTTTGACGTCGGCAGTAATCAGATTGGCCGTATGGATCAGCTTCTTGGACTCGTCGGTCAGCCCGTGAATGGCGTTGCGGACTTCCGAGAGGGTGCGGTTGGTCTCGGTGAGAGTGCTCATGCCTTTATTGAGAATGCGGATGACGAAGAACACCAGAACAACGAAAGCGGCGGCGCTTGCCGCTATGCTCAGCGGTATGATCATGTCTCCTCCTCCTTACTAGGTAGCCTATGTGCAAGCCCGGCAGATATGCCTCTCCCTTGATATCCCGGCTGCTCCATGACGTTGCGGGGAACGAGCGCAGACGGGCTTTTGCGCTGCCTGCAGAAGCTCTATTCTTAGCGGATATTCTGGCTTAGGATAGAGAAAGACGAGGCGGAGGTCCTGAGGTCAGAAGAGCATGAGGAAGGCGGCAGAAGGACGAGATGGCTGGGCCGGAGCATAGAACAGGACAACAGGATTAGCCGGATAGGATAGCAGGGGCGGGTTATAGAATAGGGACGCAGGATAGGATAGCAGATAGGATAGCAGATAGGATAGCAGGATAGGACAGCGAGATAGGACAGCAGGTCAGGACAGCAGGTTAGGAAAGCAGGATAGGAAAGCAGGATAGGACAAGAGGATAGGACAGCAGGATAGGACAGCAGGATGAGGAGCAGAAAGAATGAATTTTCCGAGGAAGAGCAGCGACAGGATGTGCAGCGATAGGTTGAGCAAAGACAAGAAGGAAGGTAGTCATGGTGCAGATCGGCAGGAGGGGATAACATGGCGTTATGCGTCGGCATCGCGGGAGGTACGGGCAGCGGGAAAACAACCTTGAGCCGCTATTTGGCAGGGAATCTGGAAGAGTTTCGCGTCCGAGTGATCCATATGGACAAGTTCTACAGAGAGCTGCGTCCCCGGACGATCGCCCCGCTCAGCGGCCAAGAGTATGAGGATTTCAATCATCCGGACGCTTTGGATCTTGAGGCGGTCGGCCGGGAACTCCGGGAGGCGCTGGAGGAAGAGGACATTGTGCTGATCGAGGGCTTTCTGCTGTTTGCCGTCAAGGAATTGGTGGATAGGCTGGATTATAAGATTTTCGTCGATTGCCCTTCCGACGAGCGGCTGGCCCGCCGGCTCGGGAAGTTCAAGAGCGGCAAATATACGCAGGAGGAGACGGTCAGGGAGTATTTGGAGCTGGTGCGGCCGCGGCATGATAGTTGGGTGGAGCCGACCCGCTGGCAAGCGGATCTCGTGCTCAATGGCTCGCTTCCAACCGCTAAAGGCGGGGAAATGCTTCTGGAATGGATCCGGTTCAAGGCAGCTCAGCCGATGCCGCGCAGCATTTGAGCGTGAAAATGAATGCGTGCTCTTCCGAACCGACCCACCGCAATCCGAGGGCTCTCCTGATTCATGTATTGAAAGCATGCTTAATACGGACGGATCCGGCTGACCCTAAGAGCAATAAGGCTTGTTTCGAGTCTTAAAGCCTGCTCATGCAGCCCGAGGAGTGCCGATAAGGCTTGTTTCGAGCCTTAAATCCTGCTCATGCAGCCCGAGGAGTGCCGATAAGGCCTGTTTCGAGTCTTAAAGCCTGCTCATGCAGCCGGAGGAGGGCCAATAAGGCCTGTTTCGAGTCTTAAAGCCTGCTCATGCAGCCCGAGGAGGGCCGATAAGGCTTGTTTCGAGCCTTAAAGCCTGCTCATGCAGCCCGAGGAGTGCCGATAAGGCTTGTTTCGAGCCTTAAAGCCTGCTCATGCAGCCCGAGGAGTGCCGATAAGGCTTGTTTCGAGCCTTAAAGCCTGCTCATGCAGCCCGAGGAGGGTCGATAAGGCTTGTTTCGAGCCTTAAAGCCTGCTCATGCAGGCCGAGGAGTGCCGATAAGGCCTGTTTCGAGCCTTACAGCCTGCTCATGCAGCCCGAGGAGGGCAATAAGGCCTGTTTCGAGCCTTAAAGCCTGCTCATGCAGCCCGAGGAGTGCCGATAAGGCTTGTTTCGAGCCTTAAAGCCTGCTCATGCAGCCCGAGGAGTGCCGATAAGGCTTGTTTCGAGCCTTAAAGCCTGCTCATGCAGCCCCTTGGAGCAAATAAACCTAAAAAAGAGCGGTTCCGGAAGTCGGAAATGACTTTCGGAGACCGCTCTTTTTTGGGCAGCATGCTTGGGCTTCTAGCTCGACATGGCCGCGAACGATTCCGCCGCCGCCTCCAGAGTCCGGGCGATGTCGGCTTCCGCATGCGCCGTCGTCAGGAACCAGGCCTCGTACTTGGATGGCGCGAGGCAGATGCCGCGCTCCAGCATGAGGCGGAAGAAGCGGGCGAACTGCTCGCCGTCCGTATCCTGCGCCTGGTCGTAATTCGTGACCGGATGGTCGCAGAAGTGGGTGGAGAAAGCGCCGCGGATCCGGTTGACCGTCAGCGGAATGCCGTGGCGAGCCGCAAGATCGGCCAGGCCGTCTGCCAGCCCTGCGGCTAGACGGTCCATGCGCTCATAGACGCCGGGCTCCTGCAGAACCTCCAGGCAGGCGATGCCGGAGGCGATGGAGGCCGGATTGCCGGCCATCGTGCCCGCCTGATAGGCGGGGCCGAGCGGAGCGACCTGCTCCATGATGATTTTGCGGCCGCCATAGGCGCCGATCGGCAGCCCGCCGCCGATGATTTTGCCCAGCGCGGTCAGATCCGGCTCGATGGCGGCGTAATCCGGGAATGCGGCGAAGGTCTGGGCGCTGCCGTAGTGGAAGCGGAACGCCGTAATGACCTCGTCGTAGATGACGAGAGCTCCGGCTTCGCGCGTCAAGCGGCACAGCTCCTCGAGGAAGCCGGGCTCCGGCATGACCATGCCGAAGTTGCCGACGATCGGCTCTACCATGACGGCGGCCGTCTCGCTGCCCCAACGCTCCAAAGCCGCCTTCAGCGCCGGAATATCATTGAACGGCACCGTGACGACTTCGCTGGCGATGCTCTGCGGAATGCCCGCGCTGTCCGGAATGCCAAGCGTGGAAGGGCCTGATCCGGCGGCGACGAGTACGAGATCGGAGTGGCCGTGGTAACAGCCGGCGAACTTGATGATCTTGTTGCGCCCCGTGTAGGCCCGGGCGACGCGGATCGTCGTCATGACGGCCTCTGTGCCGGAATTGACGAAGCGGACCTTGTCCATGGACGGGATGGCTTCCTTCAGCATGCGCGCCAGCTTGATTTCGAGCTCCGTCGGCGTGCCGTAGAGCGTGCCGTTGGCCGCTGCCCGGCTGATCGCTTCCGTAATATGCGGATGGGCGTGGCCCGTAATGATCGGACCGTAAGCACACAGGTAATCGACATATTTATTGCCGTCGACATCCCAGAAATAAGGGCCTTCGGCACGCTTCATGAACACGGGAGCGCCGCCGCCGACCGCCTTGAAGGAGCGGCTCGGACTGTTGACGCCGCCGACGATATGCTGGAGAGCTTCGCCGTACAGCTCCTCGGAGCGGGCTCGGGAAGAGCCGGGGACGGCGAAGGGATCGGTTGAAAGGGACATGATAGGCCTCCTGGAAGATAAGGGTTGGGATAAGGGGGTAGGGGCGGATCGACAATTCGGAAATATCGGCCGGCTGCAACGGAAGTATGGCGGAAAGCGGGCTGCAAGCATGGGCCGGCTGGAAACACGCGGGCCGAGCAGGAGAGCTGACCGCCGCGCAGCCGTCAAGAAAGGAGGGCAAGACGCATCCTCGGGGGATGGTCCTGCCCTATCGGGTCAAGGCTTCAGTTAAGACGGTCGGGCCGATATTCTCTTCCGGCGTTGCAGACCAGGGTTGCTGCCTTGTGGGCTAAGGTTGCTCCGGCCTTGGAGGCCAAGGATGAGAGCCTGTCAGGGCAAGGTTGCTCCGGCTATGGAGGCAAAAGGTTATCCGGGCTGGCGAAGTTGGCAAGAGCAAGCCTCCCGGCTCCGGACAGCTGTACCTGCTCCGGACTGCTGTCCCTGCTGCGGACTGCTGTCCTTGCTGCGGACTGCTGTCCTTGCTGCGGACTTCTTTGTCCCGGCTCCAGACTGTTGTCCCGGCTCCGGACTGCTGTACCTGCTCCGGACTTCTTTGTCCCGGCTCCGGACTGCTGTACCTGCTCCGGACTGCTGTCCTTGCTGCGGACTTCTAGTCCATGCTCCGGACTGCTTTTCCTTGCTGCGGACTGCCTGAACCTGCTAAGGGCTGCCTGCCCCAGCATTCGAAGCATTTTCCGCGCCGGAATTCGCGGCCGGCTCCGGCTGGGAATCATCCTCCGTCAGGACCTCCTGCACATAGTCGCGAAGCTTGGCTTCGTTGCGGACGGTGAGCACGGATGCGCCGCCGATCTTCTCGTCGGCGAGCAGATCGCTAGGCGGCAGCTGGGCGGTACCCGCGTTGCGGAGGCCGAAGCCGAGCTGGCCGAGCTTGAACATGTCGTCGGACGACAGATTCGTTTCGACATACGGGCTGACGCTGCGGATGATCGAGCTCAGCTTGGTGATGTTGCCGAGATCCTGCATCTTGACGGCGACGGCGCTGAGGAACTTGCGCTGGCGCTCGGTGCGGGTGAAGTCGCTCGTCGCATCGTGGCGGAACCGGACGTATTGGAGCGCCTGGTCGCCGTTCAAGTGCTGGTAGCCCTTCTGCAGGTCGATGTCGTATCGGTTGCCGTCGGCGTTGTCGGTGTACTTCATCCTCTTCTCGACATCGATGTCGATGCCGCCGATGGCGTCGACAAGCGATTTGAAGCCTTCGAATTCGGTGTATATATAATACTGGATCTCAAGTCCCGTCAGTTCGCTGATCATCTGCATCGACAGCTTGTAGCCGCCCTGCACGATCGCTTCGTTGGCGCGGCCCTTGCCGTGGCCGGGAATGCTCACGTACGTGTCGCGGAGCAGGGAGAAGAGATGGGCTTTCTTCGTGACGGGATCGATCGACAGCACCATCATGGAATCGGAGCGGGCCGGTTCGTTCGGGCTCTTGTTCTCGCGTCCGTCCCCTCCCATGAACAGGATGTTCACTCGCTCCTTGCCTTCCCACTCGGGAGGCTGCTCCAGCGAGGCGTCGTTCTCGAACTGGGTGAATTTGGACTTGTCCGGCGGCTTCTGGAGCTCGTCAAGCGCCCTGACATTGTCGACAATATAATAGGCTATGGCAGCGGCCATAATAAGCAGGACGCTGAAGAGCACCCATAACCAAGTCCGTCGCTTTCGTTTTGGCGGCTTCGGCTTGGATGAGCCCTGCTGCCGACTTTTTCTGCTTTCCATTCGGCGGTGTAACTCCCTTCGCATGTTGAGGCTGAAATGGATTCTAACGGAACAAATCGGCAGAAAAGTCGGGATATTGAACCCCCGGGCGGCAATTGGAGCCTGTCCGACGCGCTGGAGCAAGGCGCCAATGCAGCCGGCCGCCGGGTTATGGGCTCTGCTGGCCGATCCTGGGGAATGCTGTCCGGCTTGCTTCCCCCGGCTGTCGTAACATATCATAAAATTATAAATCCGGGGTCGGTTGGACGCAAGTTTTAACCGCGGGAGAGGAAATCACTCCCAATTTCCCGGGAAATGTCGAGTCGCCTTACGAGAGGAGCTACGCATGAGCAAGAAGCCGGCTATAGAGGTGCGGGATCTGCGCAAGGAGTTCCGCGTGCAGAAAAACCGCGAAGGGCTGTCCGGGGCCCTCAAGGATCTATTCAAGCGCGAATACCGCGAGGTAGCCGCCGTGAAGGACATCTCCTTCGAGATTCCCCAAGGGGAAATCTGTGGATATATCGGAGAGAACGGGGCTGGAAAATCGACCACGATCAAGATGCTGACCGGCATCCTCGTGCCGACATCCGGCCATTTGAGGGTCAACGGCTACGTGCCGCATAAGGATAGGGAGAAGTTTGTCGGAGGGATCGGCGTCGTGTTCGGCCAAAGGTCCCAGCTGTGGTGGGACATCGGCGTCGTCGAGTCGTTCCAGCTGCTGCGCAAGGTGTACCGGGTGCCGGAGGCGGACTACCGCAAGCGTCTGGATGAGCTGGTGGAGCGTCTGCAGCTGGGCGAGCTGCTGAACCGTCCCGTTCGCAAGCTGAGCCTCGGCCAGCGGATGCGCTGCGAGATCGTGGCGAGCCTGCTGCATAATCCGTCGATCCTGTTCCTGGACGAGCCTACGATCGGGCTCGATATCGTCGTGAAGACGGAGATCCGGGATTTCCTGAAAACAATGAACCGCGAACACGGCACGACCATCCTGCTTACGACCCATGATCTTCAGGATATTGAAGCGCTCTGCTCCAGAGTCATCATGCTGGATGACGGGCGCATTATTTATGACGGCGGCCTGGAAGAGCTGAAGAGCCGCTGGAGCCGCGGGCGCGAGATCGTGTTCCAGTTCGCAGGCCGGGTGCAGGCGGAACGCCTGCGGGCGCTGACCTCCGGGCTGGAGGGCGTGGAATGGAGGCTGGACAACGAAGTGACGGCCTCGATGTGGCTGCCGCATGAGGTGAACGTGTCGGAAGCGCTCGCCCGCGTCGTCGGCGACGCCGGCCTGGAAATCCGCGACATGAAGATCATCGAGACGAACACCGACGAGATCGTGCGCGAAATCTACCAGTCTGGGGATGCCCAGTCACCGGGCAAGGCGAGAGCGGCGGAGCTTGCCGTAGATGCCCCGGACGGCTCCGGCGCAGGCGGCGAGGCAGGCTCGCCGCCCGGAGCTTCGGCAGACAGCGGAGAAGCGAAGGCTCCGGGCGGCGAATCGCCGTCCATGCCGCTGGCGGAGGCATCCGCAGCCGCGGCCGGACCGCAGCAGCCGGCGGGACGGGACGCCCTCGATCCCGGCGACCGTGACGGCGGGGACGCCTTGTCCGAGCCCGATGCGGGAACGCCTGTCCTCGCAGGGGCGGAAGGGAAGGGGCCGGTGAAACGTGGCTAGCGCCTATCTGGACCTGATCCGGATCCGCTTCCTGATGATGCTTGCTTACCGCGTTAACTATTACAGCGGCATCATTATTTATGCGATTAACATCGGGGCTTACTACTTCCTGTGGGGGGCCATCTACGGGCAGCAGGATACGCTCGGCGGATTCACGGTCAGCCAAATGACCACTTACGTCGCCGTATCCTGGATGGCCCGAGCGTTCTATTTCAATAATCTGGACCGGGAGATCGGCAACGAGATCCGCGACGGGAGCGTGGCGATCCAGATGATCCGGCCTTACAACTATCTGGTCGTCAAGATGATGCAGGGCTTCGGGGAAGGCATCTTCCGCTTCCTGCTGTTCATGATTCCCGGCATGGCTCTGGCCTGCCTGCTGTTCCCGGTGAAGCTTCCGTCCGACCCCGGCATCTGGGCGGTGTATCTCGTCATGCTGTTCTTCAGCTTCCTGATCAACTCGCAGATCAACATCCTGACCGGCCTGGCGGCGTTCTTCGTCGAAAGCAGCGAAGGCATGATGCGGCTGAAGAGGGTAGCGGTCGATCTGTTCTCGGGGGTCATCGTTCCGATCAGCTTTTTTCCCGGCTGGCTGGAGGGCGCCATGAAATGGCTGCCGTTCCAGGCGATCACCTATCTGCCGAGCTCGGTGTTCACGGGAAGGACTCCCGCCAGCGAGATCGGCGGCGTCTTGGGCCTGCAGCTGCTCTGGTTCCTCATTCTGCTGCTGCCGATCGCGCTCGTATGGCGTTCCGCGCGAACCCGGCTGTTCGTACAGGGGGGCTGAGACATGAAGCTGCGTTTCTATCTGTCGCTGCTGATGGACTACTTCAAGAATTACGCCAAAACGAAGCTGACCTACCGGGCCGACTTCTGGATCGAGGTGCTGTCGGATCTCAGCTTCCAGGCGGCCAACCTCATCTTCATCCTGGTCGTCTTCCAGCATACGCCGACGCTCGGCGGCTGGAGCGAGGCGGAAGTCATTTTCGTCTACGGGTTTTTCATGGTCCCGTTCGGAATCTTCGGCACGTTCTTCAATCTGTGGAATTTCAGCGACCGCTACATTACCAAAGGCGAGATGGACCGGGTACTGACCCGTCCCGCCCACAACTGGTTCCAGGTGACGCTGGAGAATATGGATCCGCCTTCGCTCATCGGCTCTCTGGCGGGCATCGCCATCATGATCTCCTGCTGGCTGAAGCTGGGCTTGCCGCTGGAGTGGTGGGACATCCCGGTCATGATCGTGCTGGTGCTGGGGGCGGTGCTCGTGTACGGAGGCATCTATACGGCGCTGACGGCCATCTCGTTCTACTCGGATGCGCCGACCGGCATTCTGCCGCTGATGTTCAATATCCAGAACTACGGACGCTATCCTGTCAATATCTACAATAAAGTCATCCGCTTCCTGCTCACCTGGCTCATCCCTTTCGCCTTCGTGGGCGTCATCCCGGCCTCGTATTTCCTCGGAGACCATGGGGACGGATTGTCGCAGCTCGCGCTGCTGACGCCGGTTGTCGGCATCGTCTTCATGACGGTCGGCATGGCCGTATGGAACCACGGGGTCAAGAGATACCGGGGCGCAGGCTCGTAGCGCAGAGAGCTCCCTGCCTCCATGAGGCGGCAGGCTTGCCGCAGAAAGAACGGTTGCCATACGCAAAGGGCCAGAGCCCAACGAGGAGGAGACATCATGTCAGCCACGCCAGCGCCGGGACAGCCGGCGCCCGATTTCACGCTGCCCGCTGCAGGAGCGGAACGGGAGGCCGTCACCCTGAGCCAATATCGCGGCCGAAAGGTCATTCTGTATTTCTATCCCAAGGATCTGACCTCGAGCTGCACGCAGGAGGCTTGCGATTTCCGCGATGCTTGGCCGGATTTCGACGGCCAAGGGGCGGTTGTCCTCGGCATCAGCCCGGATCCGGTCAAGTCCCATCATCGGTTCCGGGACAAGCACGGGCTTCCGTTCCCGCTGCTGTCCGATCCGGAGCATGCCGCCTGCGAAGCCTATGGCGTCTGGCAGCTCAAGAAGCTGTACGGCCGCGAATATATGGGCGTGGTCCGGTCGACCTTTCTCATCGACGAGGAAGGGCGTCTCGTCAAGGAATGGCGTGGCGTCAAGGTGAAGGGCCACGCAGCCGACGTGCTTGCAAGCCTTGCTCCGGATCCCGGCTGAAGGGAACGAACTGCCGGAGTCTCGGCTCTCGAACGTCTGTAAGGCCGCTTTTGCGGGCAGATCTCGTCTGCCGCAAAAGCGGCCTTTGTTTTGCAGTGGTAAATAACTCCTTTTTGGGACATAGTAGACATAAAGGGAACTCCAGGGGGGATAAGGCATGAGGAGCGGATGGAAGAAAATCGGGCCGGCCGCGGCAAAAATGGGGATCGGCCTTTGCGCGGCGCTGCTTCTTCTGCAAGCGCTGCCTGCGCGCGCAGACGCCCTCAAAGCGAAGGCTCCGGTCCGGACAGCTTCAGCCCAAGCGCCGGCCCGCCCGCTCATTCTCGCGCACAGGGGAGCTTCGGCCTATGCGCCGGAGAACACGCTGGCGGCTTTCGATCTGGCCGTCCGCCAGGGAGCCGATTACATCGAGCTGGATGTCCAGCTGTCCGCCGACGGCATCCCGTTCGTGCTGCATGACGAAAACCTTGAACGGACGACCGGCGGCAAAGGAAGGGCCTCGCTCCGCACGGCGGAAGAGCTGAAGCGGCTGGACGCCGGAGCCTGGTTCTCTCCTCGCTTCGCCGGACAGCGGATTCCGCTGCTCGAGGACGTCCTGCTGCGCTATTACAACCGCATCGGCCTGCTCATCGAGCTGAAGGACGCCGAGCGGCAGCCGGGCCTCGTGCAGGCGGTGGCGGAAGCGATGAGACGCTGCGGCATCAACGGCGAAATCCGCCTGCAGGACGCGGTGAACGGCCCGCCCTGGAAGAAGGAGCCCGTCATGGTCCAGTCGTTCCACATTCCCGCGCTCAAGCAGTTCCACGCCTTGTTGCCGTCGATTCCGCTGGGCGTGCTGATCTCGGAAGACAAGGCGCTGAATCCGGCGGCGCTGCACGCCATGGCGGAATGGGCCGATTACGCCAATATCCGCAAGCAGCTGGCCAAGCCGCTCAAGGTGAAGATGATCCACGACAGCGGCCTGCATACGTTCATCTGGACGGTCGACAGCAAGCGGCAGGCGCTCAAGGCCGCGGCGGCGGGGGCGGACGGCATCCTCACGGACGACCCGGAGGCTCTGGGATCGTTCTGGTCGCAGAGAAGGCCGAAGCCGGGCTTGAAGAAGTAACGCCAGCGCCGGGCGGGGAATGGATGAGGCAAGCTTGTCATAGAGCCGGACCCTCTCTCATAGAATCTAGCAAAGAGGATTCGTTTTTCATAGAAAGGGTGCATCCATTCATGGGAAAAAGTACGCTTCGATTGATGGCGGCCGCCGCGGCGCTGCTGACAGGATTGACGGGATTCGGCAACGATTGGGCTTCTCTCGCTCCAGGCCGGGCGCTGACAGCGGGGCCGCCTGCGGCGATGGCCGCAGCTTCTGCACCGTTCGCTTCGGATGGAGCCGCCGCTCAAGCGGGCAGGCCGCTTCCTTCAGGAGCTGCCGTCGCCGCTGCGGGACAAGCCGGATCCGGAAAATCAGGCGGAGCGGCCGCAGGATGGAACAGCATCGCCTTGTCCGGAATGACGGAGAAGCAGCTGATCGCGGCATTGGAGCAGGCTTCCGGCGCGGGACAGGACGGAGGGACGGCGGACGCGGCTCAGGCAGGCCGGGGCGATTCCGGCGCGGCGCCTGAAGCGGACAAGCAGGGAGCGGCGGCGGAGGCTGGCGGAACGGCCGGAACCAGCGCCGCAGCTTCTGCTGCGGGCACGGGCAAGAGCGCGGCTGCGGAGCGTCCCGCCAAGCCGACCGTCTACCTGACCTTCGACGACGGGCCGAGCATCTACACGCCTCAGGTGCTGGATATATTGAAGAAAAATGGAATCAAGGCGACCTTCTTCATGGTCGGCCGCCATGTCGAGGAGCGTCCGGACCTGGTGCGCAAGGTCAAGGCGGCCGGCCATTCCATCGGCAACCACTCCTATGATCATGTCTACTCCGAGATCTACGGCAGCTTCTCCGTTTATGCGGAGCAGACGGTGCGGACGGAGAAAGCGCTGCTGGAAGCGGGAGTGGCGACGGATCTGGTGCGGGCTCCAGGGGGGACGTACAGCAACTTCGACTCGGGTTATTTCGAGGCGATGAAAAATGCGGGCTACAAGATGGTGGACTGGAATGTGGACAGCGGCGACTCCAAGCGGGCCGGAGTGCCGGCCAAGGAAATCATCGCCGGCGCGACTTCGGCGCCGCTGAAGCATGAGATGACGATCCTGCTGCATGACGGCACCGGCCATGCGGAGTCGGTCAAGGCTCTTCCGGCCATTATCGCTTACTACAAAGACAAGGGCTACAGCTTCGCTGCCGTCACCCCTTCCGCCGAAGTTCCCTTGTTCCCGCTGGCGAAGCAGCTCAAGTGGCAGCGGCCCGCGCCGCTTCCGGGCGAAGCGGCCGCCTTCGCGGCGGAGAGCGGCAGGCTGAGGGCGAGCCAGTCCTGGCTGGCTGCGGACGACGGGGACAAGATCTCCGTGCCGGCGATGGCTCCTGTCGGCCAGGTGCAGCCGCACAGCCTTCCCGCAAATGCGGCAGGCAGCGGAACAGCGGCACATGGAAAGGCGTACGGCACTCTCGACGCGGATCTTCTCCTTCATACCCCGCTGGGAGATCTGAAGCTTGCGTACGGCGGTTATTCGCTGCATGGAGACAAGCTGTCCGTACCGGTCCGCCGCGTCGTTGAGGCGCTCGGAGGCTCGGTGCAATGGGACGCCGCGTCAGGCACAGCCGCCATCATCGCCGCCAGCGGAGCAAGCGGCAGCCTGCAGAAGGAGCTCGTGTTCCAGCAGCCGGCCGGCACCCTGCGGGCGCCGCTGACCGATCTGCTGGAGCTGCTTGGCCAGCGCGCCGTGCAGATGAGCAGCTCCGCCGGGCTTGTCGAGGTATGGACGGACGAGGGTCTTGATTCCGGCAAGGCGGCCGCCTAAAGGCGATCGCAGAGGCCGTCGCATAAATTTCGCAGGAAGCCATCGCAATAACGATCGCAGAAGCCATCTCAAAAACGATCGCAAAAGCCATCTCTAAAACGATCGCAAAAGCCATCGTAAAAATCAAAAGCAAAGGCTGACCGGCTTTCCGGTCGGCCTTTTTGCCGCATTTTCTTCTTTTCTCCTTCGGTTATGCATAGGGATGGAAGGATGCTTGAAAACGGATTGATGGAGGAGGCTCGTTCCATGCCCGAAGATTGCAACCGGGACCCTTCCGGGCTTTGCTCGGAGGCGGAAGGCATCAATACGACGGCAAGCGGAGTCGCATCCCATGCGGAAGGGAGCGGCACGACCGCATCCGGCAATGCAGCCCATTCCGAGGGCTACGACACCCAGTCGATTGCGGACAGCGCTCACGCGGAAGGGGCGGAAACGGCGGCGAGCGGATCGGCGTCCCATGCCGAAGGCTTCAGGACGGCGGCGAATGCCGATGCGTCCCACGCGGAAGGATCGGAAACGGTCGCCAGCGGCAACGCCGCTCATGCGGAAGGCGCGCAGACGATGGCAAGCGGAGAAGCCTCCCATGCGGAGGGCGACGAAACGCGCGCGACGGGCACTGGCTCCCATGCGGAAGGCTACAATTCGCAATCGCTCGCAGACAGCGCGCATGCGGAAGGATCGGGGACGGTGGCGAGCGGCTCGGCCTCCCATGCGGAAGGCTTCTCGACGACGGCCGGCATGGATGCGGCCCATGCGGAAGGCTCTCAAACGAACGCGAGCGGAACGGCGTCGCATGCCGAGGGCTACCGCACGGCGTCAAGCGGGGAATCCTCCCACGCCGAGGGGAGATTCGCGACGGCGTCGGGATTGGCCGCCCATGCGGAAGGCTCGGGCACGGATGCGAGCGGGGATTACGCCCATGCGGAGGGCTCCGGCACCGAGGCGTCCGGCAACTATTCCCATACGGAAGGCTACAATACGGCGGCCAGCGCGAACTATGCCCATGCGGAGGGATCGCTTACGGTCGCCAGCGCCTCCAATACCCATGCGGAAGGCTACGCGGCGACCGCGGAGGGCTATGCCTCCCATGCCGAAGGGAATACGACGATCGCCTCCGGAAACAATTCGCATGCGGAAGGGATCGGTACGGCCGCCGAAGGCTTCGCCTCCCATGCCGAGGGCAGCAGCACGGCAGCCATCGGCGGGAACTCCCACTCGGAAGGCTCCGGGACGACGGCTTCCGGAACGTATTCCCATGCGGGAGGCTTCGGATCCGCCGCCGAGGGGCTTGGCTCCCATGCGGAAGGGATATCGACGCTTTCCTCCAACAACGGCACTCATGCGGAAGGAGTCAGCACGACGGCATCGGGGACTTCGGCCCATGCGGAGGGATCCAATACGACGGCATCCGGGAACTTTTCCCATGCGGAAGGTTACATGACCGAGGCGTCCAACAATTACGCCCATGCGGAAGGCTCGAATACGATCGCCAATGCCTTCAACTCCCATGCGGAAGGGTATACATCCACGGCTTCCGGTTATGCCTCCCATGCGGAGGGCAACACGACGGCCGCCTCGGGCAACAACTCTCATGCCGAAGGAGTCGGCACGACAGCAGGCGGCTTCGGCTCCCACGCCGAGGGCTCGGATACGTCGGCGCTTGGCAGCCGGGCCCATGCGGAAGGGGTGCTTACGGTCGCGAGCGGGGACTTCTCCCATGCGGAAGGGCTGCAGACGACCGCCAGCCTCAATGGATCTCATATCATGGGCCGGTATGGGACGACGCTGTACCCCTTTTCCTGGCATGTGGCGAATGGGACCTCCGCCGCCGCGCCGGGGCTGGCCGCCGTGCTGCAGGGCTCTTCCGGGAACATGTCCATCGACGGCAGCTATTTTTCCGGCGGCGCCGACTATGCCGAGATGTACGAGACGATCGGCGGCAGCGCCATCGAGCCGGGTTATTTCATCGCTCTGGACGGCGACCGGATCCGGACGGCTGCCGCCGGCGACGACATCCTCGGCATCTCCAGCGCGGTTCCGACGATGGTCGGAAATGCAGCGGAGCTCCGGTGGGAGGAAAAGTATGTGAAGGACGAGTGGGGCAGGGTGCAGGTCCGGGAAGCGGCCGTTCCCGAGGAGAGGGACGCGGACGGCGCTCTCATCCGTCCCGCCTATGCGCTGACGGACCCGGTCCTCAATCCAGCCTGGGATCCTTCCCGGAGCTACGTCCCCAGAAGGCTGAGGGCGGAATGGGTGTCCGTCGGCCTGCTCGGCAGGCTGCTCGTGAGAGACGACGGCTCCTGCTCGGTCAACGGTTATTGCCTTCCGAACAATCAGGGCATCGCGACGAGCTCGGAGACGGGGTACCGGGTCATGAGGCGGACGGGCGACAATCAGATCCTCGTATTGTTTCGATAAAAGGGCCAAGACCGGCGGCGGTCCCGGCCTTTTTTTGCATCTGGCCGATTCCGAACGATACCGCTTCCACAGCGATCACCGAATGAAAATGGGACTCCCTAAACCCAAGAGCGTGCTCGGCTTTCATCGGTCTGCCCGGTCATGCAAGCTTAGGCTGGCGGGAAGAAAGAGGGAGAATCCGTTATATTCCGCGATCCCTGGGGGTTCGGGGTCTATTTCTTCCTTGCGGTGGAGAGACTGATAGCATGGAAGATTCATAGAATCCGGAACATGCGGGAGGAATCGAAATGCTGAACAGGGAACCGCAGCCGCAGGAGACGCCCGGCCATCGTGGGGCTGAGGAGTGGCCGGAGCCGAAGCAGGCGCTCGTCGCGCGCCTGGAGGCTCGCGCTGAGAGCGTGCTGCTCGGGAAGAGGGAGACGATCGGACTGGCTGCCGCGGCGATGCTGGCGGGCGGTCATATTTTGCTGGAGGATGTGCCGGGGGTCGGCAAGACGCTGCTGGCCCGAGCGCTCGCGCGGCTGACGGGAGGCCGCTTCCAGCGCATCCAGTTCACTTCGGACCTGCTGCCGGCGGATGTGACGGGAGGCTCGGTATGGGACGGCAGGGCAGGCGAGTTCATTTATCGCGAAGGTCCGATCATGGCCAACATCGTCCTGGCCGACGAGATCAACCGCACGTCGCCTCGAACGCAGTCGGCGCTGCTGGAGGCTATGGAGGAGAGATGCGTCACCGTGGACGGGACGACCCGCCGGCTCCCGGAGCCTTGGCTGCTGATCGCGACCCAGAATCCGCTTGACGACGAAGGAACGCATCCGCTGCCGGAAGCTCAGATGGACCGTTTCATGATGAGGCTGTCGATCGGCTATCCGGATAGCCGGGACGAGGTGCGGATGCTGGAAATGATGGCGGCCGGCGAGCAGCGCCAGCCGGAGCTGCTGCGGCCGGTCGTCTCCGCGCGGCAGTGGCAGGCCATGATAGAGGAGAGCCGGACCGTGCATTGCAGCCCGGAGCTGCTGACTTATATCGTACGGGTCGTCCAGGCGACGCGGGTGGCCCCGGAGCTTGCGCTCGGAGCAAGCCCGAGGGCGTCGCGGGATTGGCTGCGGGCGGGCCAGGCGATGGCTTACGCGGCAGGCCGGGATTACGTGCTGCCGGATGATTTGAAGGCCGTCGCGGCTGCGGTGCTGTCCCACAGGCTGTGCGCCCGGGACGGATACGGCCAGCCGGACCCGGCAGCCGCGGCAGGCGCGCTGATCCGCATCCTGGGCTCTGTGCCGGTTCCCGGTTCCCGGGGGGCGAAGCTGTGAGCGCGTCCGGAAGCGGTGCGGGAGGGCCGGGGCCGCATGCGGCCGGAGGGCCGGCGTCGAACGGAGCCGGTTATGCGGCTGCGCAAGGAATTGCGGCGCCAGGCGGAATGGCGGTGCCCGGAGCGGGAAGCATGGCGTCTCGAGGGCATTTAGCTGCTGGCGGAGGGGGAATGGCCGCATCCGGCTCCGGGAGCATCCGGCAGGGAGGCGGAGGCGTGGCGGCATTTGGCTCGGGAAGCCATATGCAGGGCAGCACCGATAAAGCGCAGCCTGGGGCGGGAAGCCATATGCAGGGCAGCACCGCCAAAGCGCAGCCTGGAGCCGGAAGCTTCGCAGTC
Source organism: Paenibacillus sp. RUD330 (assembly GCF_002243345.2). Lineage (NCBI taxonomy): Bacteria > Bacillati > Bacillota > Bacilli > Caryophanales > Paenibacillaceae > Paenibacillus > Paenibacillus sp. RUD330. The sequence continues at coordinate 4,737,896 of NZ_CP022655.2, read as the reverse complement.
CGGGACGCTTCGAGCTTGCCCGCGGCCATCAGGCCGCGCCGTCTGGCGCTTGCCGCGCTTGCCATGCTGGCTGCCGCCGCTATGGCCGCGGCAGCTGTCCGAGGCGGAGCGGCGGAATGGCTCGCCGCTTCTGTCCTGGGTGGCGTGCTTGCGCTTGCCGCCTTGCCGGGATTATGGATGGCGGGCAGCGGGCTTCAGGCGGAGCGGCGGCTGGCGCCGGGAAGCCAGGACGGCTCGCTGGAGGTCACCCTTGTGATTCGGGGGCGCCGGGTGCTGCCGCTGCTCATGCTGCAGGTCCGGGAGGAGCTGGTCAATGAATCGGCGGGCCTCAAGCAGCCTTTGACGATGGCAGGATGGTCTCTTCCTTGGCTGAAAAAGGAGTGGACGCTGAAGTATGAAGCGGCGAACCTGGGACGGGGCTGCTACCGGTTCCGGGCCTTGACGGTGACAGCCGTCGAGCCTTTCGGACTTGCCGCTTCCCGGCGGAAGCTGGAATGCGGCGGTGAGTTCACCGTCCTTCCCCAGCCTGAGGGAGACCGGGAAAGCCTTCCTCCGGCCGGAGCGGACAGGCCGCAAGGCGGAATCGGCGGCGGGGAGCCTGGAGAAGGGCGGCGGGAGCGGCGTTCCGGCGGCGCCGGCCCGGGCACGCGGCCTTACCGGGAGGGAGACTCCGTCCGGCATATCGATTGGCGGGCGGCGGCCAAGGGACGCGAGCTCCGGATCAAGACGGACGAGGCCGGTCCCGGCGCCGTGGCCGTCGTGCTTCTGGGCTCGGGAGCCGGCTTAGGCGACGCGCTGCTAGACCGCAGCGCGGGACTCGCGCTGGCTGCGATGCTGGAAGAGCGGCGAAGCGGACGCTCCGTCCGGCTGCAAGCCGGAGCAGGCACGGTGCTTGTCCGCGCCGGCGGCCAAGGCAAAGGAGCCGTCGAGGCGGCGGCGCGTCTGCTCGCGAGGCTCAGCCCGGCATCGATGGGCACGCTGGCAGAGCAGCTCGACCGGCTGCGCTCGGACAGGCTGCTGCCCCACGGGTGCAGCCTGGTCATGGTGACGCCGGACTGGCAGGACGGAGAAGCATGGAGCCATGCGGCGGAGGCGGCCCAAGCGGCCGGCTGCCGCTTTGAATTCAGGGTTCCGATACTGCAGACGGTGCCTTCCGCCGCCATGCGGGAGCGGATGCGCTGGGCGCAGGCCAGAGGATACCGCGTCTCCTGGATGTCTCTTTCCTCGCCGGCCGCCAAGCCGGTTCTTCATCAGGGAAAGGAGGGCGGCCGCCATGACGGGAGGTAAGGGTGCCGGCAAGCGGCAAGGAATCGGAATACAGCAAGGAACCGGCAAGCAGCAAGGAACCGGAATGCAGCAAGGAACCGGAATGCAGCAGGGAACGGGAAAGCGGCAAGGAGCCGGCGCGAGGATAGAATCGAGAGCCCACGGGGCCGGATATCCTCCGCAAGCTGATGATAGGCAGGGAAAAAGCGCAAGGGGCGGAACGCTCCCCGGGCCGACTTTGAAGGCGGCAGCGCCTGCCGCCCCGCTGACCGGCAAGGCCGGTCATGCGGGTTTGCCTTTGCTGGCCGCACATGGGGCAGGAAGCGGCATTCCGTCCGGAAGCCAGCCGGGACAACCGGCAGCAGGAGGCTTTTTGGCGCCAACGGGAACCGGCTTGCCGGCGGCAGGAACAGCCGCTCCGGCGAATAAGCCGCTGAAGAGCACGAGCGCGCGCTCACATTCCGGCCGTCCTGCAGGAGGAAGCGGGAAGATCGCCGCTCCCGCTTCGGGAAGCGATCTGTCGGGACATTCGCTGAGCCTGCCGCTGCGTCTTGCCACCAGCCTGCTGCTGCTTGGACTGCTGGCGGAGTGGCTGCTTCCGCTCGCTCAGCTGCCGGGCTGGAACAGTTCCTTTCCGCTGGCGCGCCTGCTGCTTATCGGAGGGGCTTTTTTGGCTGCAGGCGCTCTTTTGCTGCCGGGCTGGGCCGCTTCGCTGCTGAGGACGGCCGTGCTGATCGGCGGGGCGGGATGGATGGCCGGGGGCATGCGGCTCTTGCTGAACTGGATCGGCGGCTTGCCTGGCATACTTGCGGATGATATCCGCAGCGTGGGCGCCCAGGGCATCTCCGGCCTATCCGCTCCGACGCAGGCGCTTCTGCTGCTTGCCGGACTTGCGGCGCTGCTGTCCGCGCTCCAGACACTGGTCTGGATCCGCCAATGGGGATTGGGACTGACCGTGCTGACGGGCTTGTATCTCGGCCTGCTCTATCAATGGATGGGCCTCGACTTGCTGCCGGGCATGGCCCGTGCGGCGGCGGAGGGCCTGCTGCTCTCCGCGCTGCTGACCGGACATCGGCTGCGGCGGCGGGCGGGCGAAGCGCCTCCGCCGGTTCCGGCCGGGGCTTGGGGCTTCCCGTCCGGAGGGCATCCTGTCCGGCTGGGCGGGTGGGCTGCGGCGGCGGGCGCCGCCCTGCTCGTGCTCGGCGCCGCCCTCCTTCTGTCCAGCGGCAAGCCGCGCCTGTACGGCCCGGCGTCTTGGGCGCTCGAGGTCCAGCACAGCATCCGGGAAAGCGCCTCCGCAGCGGCTTCGGGCGCAGGGAACGTATCCCGGCTTGTCGTGGGAAGCGGCACGCTGCAAGGGGCCTTTTCCGGCTACAGCCAGGACGATTCCGTCTTGGGGGCGCCTCTCGCGCTGGCCAGGACGCCAGTCTTCACGGCGCTTTCTCCCGCTCCGCTCTATTGGAGAGGAGAGTCCAAGTCCGTCTATGAAGGACGCGGCTGGAGGGAGGATTACGGGCAGCTCCAATCGGTTCCGATCGGTTCGGTCGAGGGCTCGGAGTCGGGCGGGGGCGATGAGATCACCCAGACGGTGCGGCTCGCAAGGCATGCCGAAGGACAGCCGCTTCCGGTATCGGGCAGGAACGCCGAGCTGATGGCGGCGCAAGGGGAAGGCGCCGAAAAGGGGGCCACCGCTTACCTGAAGGACAAAATTACCGAAGCGATCTATTTGCCCCAAGGAGGCTCGGGAGAGCTGCAGTACGAGGCGCGCTCGGTCAAACCGGAGACATCCGCCTCGGTTCTCCGCGTGCAGGCGGAGGTCAAGGAGGCGGCGGAGGGCGCCGATGCGGGGTGGCTGCAGGAGCAGATCCAGGCGAATCTGCAGCTTCCCTCCAACCTGCCGAAGCGGGTGAAGGATCTGGCCTCGTCCATCGTCCGCGCGGCTGGTCCGAACCGGTACGACCAGGCGGCGGCCGTCAGTCAATATTTGAAGCAGCATTACGTCTACTCGCTGACGGACACTTCCATTCCGAAGGAAGGCCAGGATCTGGCCGACCAGTTCCTCTTCGTGCAGAAGACGGGCTACTGCGTGCATTTCTCGACGGCGATGGCGGTCATGCTCCGCTCGCAAGGCATCCCGGCACGCTGGGTCAAAGGCTACACCGCCGGAAGTCCGGCCAAGGATCAAAGCGAGGCGGAAGCGGGAAGCCGGGTTTACGAGGTCACCGCCGCCGACGCGCATGCCTGGGTAGAGGTCTATCTGGACGGCGCGGGCTGGGTCGCGTTCGATCCGACGCCGGGCTTTGCCGGCCCGGCCGGAGCGGCGGCCGCTCCGCAAGGCGCGAGTCCGCAAGCGCCGAACGGGCTTGAGCAGCCTGGCGCCGCGCAGGACGGCTCGCCCGCGCAGCGGCTGCGCGATGCGGCCGGCTCCGCCGCGGCCCGCCTCGCCGCAAGCGCGGCCGCGGCCGCGCAAGCCGCCGGCTCGGCGGCCGCGCGCCTGGCGCAGGCGGCTGCAGCCCGGCCCCGCGGCTGCGCTCGCGGCGCTCGCCGCCGCGGCCGGCGCGCTGGCTTCGCCCGCGCTGCGCGGGCGGCTGCGCCTCGCGCTTGCGCTGCGCCGCTACGCGCGCGCCTGCGCCGCAGCCGCCGCGCCCGGGCGCCGCGGCGGCCCGCCGCCGGAGCTCGCCGGCGGGCTGCGCCGCCGTCCGCGCGGCCGGCGCGCCGCGCCGCAAGCCGCGCTGCTCGCGGCTGCGGCTGCGCTCGGCGCCCTGCTCGAGCGCAGGCATGCGGCGGCGCACCTGGCCGCAGGCAGCGCCCGCGAGCGGGCCGCCGCGCTGGCGCCGGCGCTCGAGCCGCAAGCCGCGGCCGCGCTGCGGCGGCTTGCGGCCTGGGAAGAGGCCGCCCGCTTCGGCCCGCCGGCGGCGGCCTGGAGCGGCCCCGCGCCGGGCGAGCTTGCGGCTGCGGCTGCGCTGCTGCTGGCTCGGCCAGCCTCCGGCGCCGGCCCGCCAGGCGCTTGATGCGCAGCTCTCTCGCAGTTTGCCGAAGCCCGGATCTGGGCTCGCCAGGCGCCTTGCTCCTGCAGTCTGCGAAGCCTGGCGCAGGGCTCGTCCGGCGCCTGATGCTCTGTGCATGCAGCCTCCTGAATCCCGGCTGCATCAAGGGCCATCCGGCATCTGCAAGCGGAGCAGGCTCCCCCGGCCTTCCCGTATTTGGACCGCCGGCGCGGCGCCTGATCCCGCCGCCGGGCTGCCCTCGGCAAGCCGGGCTTCCCTTCTGCCAGGGAAGCCGCAGCCCGCGCGCCGCTGGATTTCCGGGGGGATTTTACCTGTGGAGACGGCTTGCCGTGCGCCTTGACTGCCCGGAGAGGGCTTGGATATAATGAGTCCAATTGATTGAGGGAGGTTCGGCAGTGAACAAGCCAAATGAAATGATCGTAGTTCTCGACTTCGGGGGACAATACAACCAGCTGATCGCGCGTCGCATCCGGGATTTGGGCGTCTACAGCGAGCTGCTGCCATACAACACGTCGGCAGAGCGGATCCGGGAACTCGCGCCCAAGGGCATCGTGTTCTCCGGCGGGCCGGCGAGCGTATATGAGGAAAATTCCCCGATGGTCGATCCGGAGATCTACGAGCTGGGGCTGCCGATTTTCGGTATTTGCTACGGCATGCAGCTGATGAGCCATCAGCTCAAGGGCAAGGTTCAACGTGCGGGCAAGCGGGAATACGGCCGCGCAGACGTGACCTTCGAGAACGGAGCCGCGCTCGCGCTCGGCCTGGAGAACACGCAGACGGTATGGATGAGCCATACGGATCTGGTTGTCGAAATGCCGGAAGGCTTCCGCTTGGATGCGGGTACGGAGCATGCGCCGATCGCGGCCATGAGCCATCCGGAGAAGAATTTCTACGCCGTCCAGTTCCATCCCGAGGTTCGCCACTCCGTGTACGGCAACGATATGATCCGCAACTTTCTGTACACGATCTGCAAATGCGAAGGCACATGGAGCATGGAAACCTTCATCGAGGACGCCGTGCGCGACATCCAGGAGAAGGTGGGAGAGACCGGACGCGTGCTCTGCGCCCTGTCCGGAGGCGTCGATTCCTCCGTTGTCGCCATGCTCGTCCACAAAGCGATCGGAGACCGCCTGACCTGCATGTTCATCGACCATGGCCTTCTGCGCAAGGGCGAGGCGGACAGCGTCATGGAGACCTTTGTCGGCAAGTTCGGCATTGAAGTGATCAAGATCGACGCCAGCGAGCGGTTCCTCGGCAAGCTGAAGGGCGTGGACGATCCCGAGAAGAAGCGCAAGATCATCGGCAACGAGTTCATCTACCTGTTCCAGGAGGAGTCCGAAAAGCTGGCGAACTACGAGTTCCTGGCGCAAGGAACCCTCTATACGGACATCGTGGAGAGCGGCACGGCGACGGCGCAGACGATCAAGTCCCACCACAACGTAGGCGGGCTGCCGGAGGACATCAAGTTCAAGCTGGTCGAGCCGCTGAGCGCGCTGTTCAAGGACGAGGTCCGCAAGGTCGGCTCCGAGTGCGGCTTGCCGGACGCCATCGTCTGGCGCCAGCCGTTCCCGGGTCCGGGGCTCGCGATTCGCGTACTGGGCGAGGTGACGGAGGACAAGCTGGAAATCGTTCGCGAATCCGACGCCATCCTGCGCGACGAAATCGCGAAGGCCGGCCTCGACCGCGAGATCTGGCAGTACTTCACCGCCCTTCCGGGCATGAAGAGCGTAGGCGTCATGGGCGACGCCCGCACGTATTCCTACACCGTCGGCATCCGCGCCGTCACGTCCATCGACGGCATGACGGCCGATTGGGCGCGCATCCCTTGGGATGTGCTGGAGAAAATCTCGGTGCGCATCGTCAACGAGGTCGACAACGTCAACCGCGTCGTGTACGACATCACCTCCAAGCCGCCGGCGACCATCGAGTGGGAATAAGCGGATCCTAATTGACCTTCCGGCTGCCGCCGCAGCGGCGTGCAGCCCATTGCTTTTCTCACCGGAGCCCTGCTGTTGCAGGGTTCCGGTGTTTGTTTTTTTCACGGCTCCGGCGCTGTGGCGATGCGCTGCCGAAGCCGTGCGGCGATGCGGCGGCGGAGCCGGACGCGGAGGCTCTTATTCAGTCGTCATCCGTCATCATCCGTCTATCGTCGTCCGCATCCATCGTCATCCATCGTCATCTGCGACCGTATCATCCGTGATCGTCTCGTCTTCATTCGAACAGCGGGATGGGGATCACGCGGCCCGTTCAGCCCCGCATCCATGAACAATGACCAAAAGGAGCCCGACCCGTCATGCCACTGAAGCAAGAAGGCGTCCTGCTGCACGCCGAGGAGCCGATTTTCAGCTACCGGCTCATCGTCCTGCTGCTGGTCGTCGTTACCGCCGGAGCAAGCCAAGGCCTGCTGCTGCCGCTGCTTACGATTCTGCTGGAGCGCGGCGGCGTACCGGAACATATCAACGGCCTCAATTCCATGGCTCTATACATCGGCACGTTCTCTACCATGTTCTTCATTGAAAGGCCGGTGCGCCGCTACGGCTTCCGGATCGTCATCCTCGCCGGCATCGTCATGATTATCGCCGCGACGCTGCTGTTTCCGCTGACGGCGGGTTCGTTCGCCATCTGGTTCGCGCTTCGCATCCTGGTCGGAATCGGAGACAGCGGGCTTCACTTCGCGACCCAGCTCTGGATCGTCAGCCGGGCGCCGGCACGGCAGCGCGGGAAATTCATCTCCCTGTACGGAATGTCGTACGGAGTCGGCTTCAGCATCGGTCCGCTCGGCATCAATCTGCTGCATTTCGGAGACCAGGCTCCCTTCCTGATCAGCGCCATGCTTTATGCCCTCGTTCTGCTGCTCGTGCTGAAGCTTCCCGCCGATCGTCCGGAGCCGAGGGAGCAGGGCGAGGCTGCCGGCTTCAGCCGCTACAAGTCGATTTACCGCGTCGCCTGGTACGCGCTGCTTCCGGCCATGCTCTACGGCATCATGGAAGCATCCATGAATACCGGCTTCCCGCTGTACGGCCTCGGCATCGGCCTGGACCGCGCGGCGATCAGCGGCCTGCTGCCGGCTATCGGCATCGGCGGCCTGCTGCTGCAGCTGCCGCTCGGCATGTGGAGCGACCGCATCGGCCGCCTGCCCGTGCTGATCTTCTGCGGAGCCGGGGGCGGGCTGCTGTTCCTCGCCGTTCCGCTGGCCGGATCGTCCGTCTGGACGATGGCGGCGCTGATGGTCGCGGCCGGAGGGCTCGTCGGCTCGTTCTTCTCGCTCGGCCTCGCCTATGCGGCCGACATGCTTCCGAGGAACCTGCTTCCCGGCGCCAATGTTCTCGCGTCCATCCACTTCTCCGTCGGCAGCATCGCCGGTCCCGTCCTGAGCGGATACGGCCTTCGCTACCTGTCGGAGAGCAGCCTGTTCGATCTGCTCGGCGGCGCTTTTTTGATTTATGCGATTACGGGCATGATAACCAAAGGAGGAAGGACCTCCCGCGAGGCCGACAGCGGAAAAACCCTTAATTCCTGACGAAAACAATTATTTTATCATTAATGTTCGGGAATAACCGGAATTCCAGTCGTTTGAGTGTTGACATTTGTCGTGAATTCAGTAATATTAGTTACGTTCCGCAATGATAACTAACCAACTTTCGTATAATTCCGGGAATCGGCCCGGAAGTCTCTACTCGGTCACCGTAATGACCAGGCTACGAAAATTCAGGGGGCGTCCACGACGAAGCATCGCTTCGGACGGGCGTCTGCAGCTTCCATTCCATCGGGCCGGCCTTTGCCTCCGATTGCCTGGACAGCCGACCTGGACCCGGGAGAGACGCCATCGCAATGCCGGCATGCCGGCTTCGGTTCCGTCTCTGCCGGGTTTTTTGCTTTTTCGGATTCCGCGCAAGGAAAATAACGCATTTCGGGGGGAACTTGCATCATGGAGCGCTTCTTCAAGCTCAAAGAGAACGGAACCAACATCCGCACGGAAATTATGGCGGGCATCACGACGTTCATGACGATGGCCTACATTCTCGCCGTCAACCCAAGCGTGCTGTCGGCTTCCGGCCTCAGCTGGAACTCGGTGTTTCTGGCGACGGCGCTGGCCGGCGGCATCTTCACGATCGCGATGGGGCTGTTCGTCAACTTCCCGGTCGCGCTCGCTCCGGGCATGGGCCTCAACGCCTACTTCGCGGCCACGATCGTCGCCTCCCAGGGGACGGACAAGCCGATCTCGCCTGCGATGGGCCTTACCGCCGTATTTATTTCCGGCATCATCTTCATCATCCTGACCGTCACCCAGGTTCGGCAAATGCTCATCAGCGCGGTGCCGGACAGCCTCAAGCATGCGATCACCGTCGGCATCGGCCTGTTCATCGCCATCGTCGGCCTGAAGAACAGCGGCATCATGACGATCGCCGCCGAAACGGCTGTCACCGACGTGCAGAAGCATCAGTACGTGGACCTGCTCAGCTTTGAATCCGTCATCCATTTCGGCGACATCAAGGACCCGTCGGTCTACCTGACGATCATCGGCCTGATCCTGATCAGCCTGCTGCTCGTGCTGCGCGTACCGGCCGCATTCCTGTGGGGAATTCTCGGCACGACGGTCGTCGCCTGGATCACAGGCAACCTCGACCTTCAAGCCGGGCTCAGCGGCAAAAGCTGGGCTCCGCAGTTCTCGGAGCTGAACTTCTGGCACTTCGACTTCGCGGGCATCATGCATGTCGGCATCGTCACGGTCATCCTGACGTTCACGTTCGTCGAGCTGTTCGATACGTTCGGTACGCTCGTCGGCACGGCCAACCGCGCCGGCTTCATGAAAAATCCGGCCGAAGGCAAAAAACGCGTCGGCAAAGCGATGTTCGTGGACGCGATCGGCGTCGGCGGCGGCGCCGTCCTCGGTACGAGCACCGTAACGACCTTCATCGAGAGCTCCGCGGGCATCGCCCAGGGCGGCCGCACCGGCCTGACCGCGGTCACGACCGGCATCTGCTTCCTGCTCTCGCTGTTCCTGGCTCCGCTGATCGCCCTGATTCCAGGCTCCGCGACGGCGGCGGCGCTCATTCTCGTCGGCCTGCTCATGATGCAGTCCGTAACCGACATTGATTTCAAGGACATGGTTTATGCCGTTCCGGCTTTCTTCACCATCATCCTGATGCCGTTCACGTACAACATCGCCAACGGCGTTTCGTTCGGCATCGTGTTCTACGTCGTGCTTGCCTTCTTCGCCAATGCGACGGGACGCCTCCCCGAAGGCAAGGAGAAATACAAGATTCATCCGCTTATGTGGATTCTTGCGGTCCTGATCATCGCCCGCTACGTTTACCTCGGCGCGGCCGGCTGAACGGCTTCGCGCTTTCCAAAACCTTCGGAACCCCGGTTCCGGAGGTTTTTTTGTCCGGCAAAGTCCGAAGCATGGGCTGGAAAGGCTTGTTCGGCCGCTCTCTTCTTTCTGGACTCTGCGGACATATCGGCTATACCCAACCATTACCTTGAAACGTGGGAAATAAAGGTTAGGATGAGGAGACAAGGAGGGACTCACCATGCCGGACGTGTTTGAGGTTGCCGATAAGCTTGTGGATCACATCAAGGCCAATTATCCCGATGATGTCGCGCTTGCAGCCTATTACGGCTCTTACGCACAAGGGACCGCGACGGAGCGCTCGGACCTGGATTTCTTTTTCATTCCGGCCACCGCCAGAGGTTATGAGGCGAGCCTGCAATTCATCCTGGATGACATCAGCTTTGACTTCTGGCCCATCAGCTGGGAACGGGCGGAGAGGATGGCTGCGTTTCAGGAGGCGAAAACCTCGATCATCGCCGATTGCAAGCTGCTCTATGCGCGTTCGGATGAGGACCGCGGCCGACTTTTGCGGCTGCAGGAAGGGATTGTAGCCCTTCAGAGTCCGGAGCATGAACGCGAGTTTGTGGAAAAAGCGGAAGCGGAGCTGAGCCGGGTCTACGCCAGGCTCTACAAGCTGATCCGCGCAGGGGATTTCGGCAGCGGCGTCTATAGCCGGACGGAAGCGGCTGGAATTCTGGAGGGAGTCCTGCAGGGGCTTGCTTTGCTGAACCAATCCTGCTTCACGAGAGGTTTTGGCCAAAACAAGGATCAAATCCATCGGCTCCCGTTGAAACCGGCGCTGCTGGATTCCTATATGCATGCCATTATGCATGGGGACCAAGCGGCGGATATTCTCCATGCTTGCGAGCGGCTGGCGGAAGACACCGTTGCGCTGATATCGGCTCGGAAAGAGCGCTTGAAAGGAACCCCTTCCTTCGGGGATCGCATGAAGGGATTCTATGAAGAGGAGAAGGGGATTCTGGACAAAATCCAATCGGCCTGCGAAAGAAACGATTATGATACGGCTTACTTTCATGCTGTGAAGGCGCAGGATAATATCGCCGCCTTTCTCTGTTATGCGGAGACCGGACAGTGGCCAAGCGACTTGAAGCTGAGCGCCGATCATCACGACCTCTACCGGCAGGCGGGGCTGCCCGAGCTTGTTCCGCTGCTCGATCCGCATGATCTGACGCGGCTGCAGGCAGGCGCGGAGCGATTGAGCGTTGTTCTGGAAAGCTATCTTCGGAGCAAAGGAGTCGAAATCAACCGCTTTTCTCATATGGCTTCATTCGAAGCCTTTCTTAAAGACGCTTCGGCAAAAGAAAAATAGAAGGAAACGAGTGCGAATACTCTCCGGAGCTGATTCGATGCGCCGCCATTTTGTCGGCTGCCGGATAAACGCCTTCCTCGGGCGCAAGCTCGGTAGCGCCGCCGTTCTGCCCGGCCAGGCTGACAAGGCGCGGCCGACCGCCGAATGAAAGGCCGTTTTTGTGCCCGCGCTGCGGATGGACGGGCTGGTTCCGGCGACCGGCCTTTCCCGGGCGAGCATTTCACAGGTATAATAATCATAGGCAATCATTGTCTATTCAACTCATTCGCTCAAGGAGGGACAGGAATGGAGCTACAGCAAGCAATTCGTCAGCGCCGCAGCATCGGAAAGGTGGAGGCTAGGCCGGTCGAGAAGGAGAAAATCGAACGGATCCTGGAGGCGGCTGTCTGGGCGCCTAACCATCACCACACCGAGCCTTGGAAATTTTTTGTCATGACGGGGGATGGACGCCGGGTGCTCGGAAGAGCTTATGCCAATGCCGCCTCCGACGCGCTTGCCGGACTGGATCCGGAGGAAAGGGAACAGAAGCTGTCGAAGGAAGAGGCCAAAGCGATGAGGGCCCCTGTCGTCATTGCCGCAGCCTGCTCGCCTTCCGACAACCCCCGCGTCATTCGATCGGAAGAGCTCGCCGCCGTGCATGCGGCCGTGCAGAACCTTCTGCTAAGCGCTTATGAAGAAGGTCTTGGAGCGGTATGGCGCAGCGGAGATCCCATGCACCATCCGGCCATGAAGTCGGCTTTCGGGCTCAAGGACAAGGAAGAGCTGGTCGGCCTTATCTATATCGGCTACCCCGATATGACCGCGCCGGAAGGCCGCCGCATTTCGGCCAAGGACAAGACGTTCTGGGTCAACTGATTCCTCGACCCGGCATGGAGCTTGCCTGACCGCCCATCCATGCAAATGCAAACCCTCTTGTCGAGGGTTTTTTCTTTTTTTGTCCATGAATACCGATGCGGCAGGGATAGCCGAGATTGTGGAATAAAGTTCGGATTTAGAGAATTTTCGGTACGGAAATAGAAATTTTTATGTCAGCATTCTTGACGCTGGATGAAGAAGGGTTGCTCCGAATTAGAGACATGGCATAATAGCTGTCATGGAATTGGGGCCGAGATAGCGACAGGTGTCCGAGGAAGCGTTTCCTTGAGAAAAGCCGGGTCGAACCTCGATTTCCGCTGCCGTCGATGAAGGGGATGACCTTCGACGGGAGCAATCCGGCTTGCAGGATCAGGAGGAAGATGGAGGCCATGCATGGAAATGGCGCTGCGGAGCCCATGGCATTTCCCTTGGAAGGCGGCTTTATCAAAAGCGAACTTTAATCATATATTTTTTATCTAATGTTCGTGTTTTCGAGTTGACAGGCTCTGCTCGGGTTGGTAAACTAGGGAGGCAAAGCGGGCAGGGAGCGGTTTGAATCATCCTGAGATTGTCGAATCTTGTAGGAGGCCGCATTCCCTTGCTCCACATATGATTTCAAGCAACTCGTATATCTTCGGGAATCGGCCCGAAAGTTTCTACCTGGCGACCTTAATCGCCGGACTACGGGATGCCGGAAGCAGGCTGGCTGTCCACGACTGGAGAGCGAGCTGTTTGGCTTCGGCTGCGCTTTTCAGCGTACCTACATCCCGCAGGCTTTCGAGTCGCCCGTGCCGGATTCTCCTACCGGAGATTCCGCCGGCTGGCCGGCATGCGGTTTTTTTTGTTTCCGGCATCCGATCGGATTTTGACACAAGGAATATAGATAAAGGCGGGATGAACAATCATGACTGCTATCGTGGGCGTCATTATGGGCAGCAAATCCGACTGGGAAACGATGAAGCTTGCCTGCGGCATTCTGGACGAGCTTGGCATTCCTTATGAGAAAAAGGTCGTATCCGCTCACCGAACCCCTGATCTGATGTTCGACTATGCCGAGACCGCCGTCGAGCGAGGCTTGAAGGTCATCATCGCCGGAGCCGGCGGAGCGGCTCACTTGCCCGGAATGGTAGCCGCGAAAACGGCGCTTCCGGTTATTGGCGTTCCCGTCAAATCGTCGAGCCTGAGCGGACTCGATTCGCTTCTCTCCATCGTGCAGATGCCGGCCGGCATCCCCGTCGCCACGGTGGCGATCGGCCATGCGGGAGCAAGCAACGCAGGCCTGCTGGCGGCGCAGATTGTCGGCGCATTCGATCCGCAGATCAGGCGGCTAGTCGAAGAGCGGCGCGAAGCCGTCAAGCTGCAGGTGCTCGAAAGCGGCGAAGAGCTGTGAGGAATTCCGGCAAGGTTACAGGAAGCGGCAGCGGAGCTGTCCGGACCGATCAAGCGCGCGTCATACCGCCGGGATCGACTGTAGGCATCCTTGGGGGCGGGCAGCTCGGCCGCATGATGGCGCTGGCCGGCAGCGCGATGGGCTACCGCTTCGTGGCGCTTGATCCTGCGGAGGACGGGCCTTGCGCTCAGGTCGCCGAGAGCATCGCGGCCGGCTACGACGATCGGGAGGCGGCGCGGGAGCTGGCATCGCGCGCGGATGTCATCACGTATGAGTTCGAGAACGTGGATGCGGGTGTCGCCGCCATGCTGGCGGAGCAATCTTACGTACCGCAAGGCAGCGAGCTTCTCTATACGACGCAGCATCGGCTGCGGGAGAAGCGGGCGATCGAGGCGGCGGGAGCGCGCGTCGCTCCGTACGAGGAGATTTCAAGCGAGGCAAGCCTGCGGGAGGCTTGCGGCCGTCTCGGCTTGCCGGCGGTGCTGAAGACGGCGACCGGCGGCTACGACGGCAAAGGGCAATGGGTCATCCGCAGCGAGGCGGAGATTCCGGCAGCCTATGCGGAGCTGAGCCGATCCGGAGCGGAGCTGGTGCTGGAGCAGTTCGTTTCCTTCCGGATGGAGCTGAGCGTCATCGCCGCCCGGAGCTCTCTGGGCGAGGTGAAGACGTTTCCGGCTGCGGAAAATATCCACATCGACAACATTCTCCATCTATCCGTCGTTCCCGCCCGCGTCCCCGCCGCCGTTCTGGAGGAAGCCGAGCGGCTGGCGGTCCGGATCGCCGAAGGGCTTGAGGTCGTCGGCCTGATCGCGGTGGAGCTGTTCCTGACCGGGGAAGGGGAGCTGTTCGTCAACGAGCTGGCCCCTCGCCCCCACAACAGCGGGCATTATACGATGGAAGCCTGCCGCACCTCGCAGTTCGAGCAGCATGTCCGCGCGGTATGCGGCTTGCCGCTCGGGGATGCGGGCCTCATGAGCCCCGTCGTCATGGTGAACGTCCTCGGCCAGCATGTGGAGCCGCTGGTGCGGCATCTGACGCGGCCCGATGGAGAGGCGGCCAGACTTGGCGCCGTCCCGAAGCTGCATCTGTACGGCAAGGCGGAGGCGAAGCCTGACCGCAAGATGGGCCATGTCAACGTGCTCGCTCCGGACACGGCCGCGGCGCTGGAGTGGATCCGCGGAACGGGAATCTGGAGCTGAGCCTGCGGGGCGACATAAGGACACGGATCGGAATTTGGGAGTAAAATGAAATGATGCGCTGCTTGCCGGGCGGTCAAGGCGATGGAACGATTATCGTCCGGAACCGGAGCCGAGGCGATGGATGCCGGAGAGAGCTTGGGCTGGCCGGGACCGGCGACGCAACGACAGCGTCCGCAGCCCGGCGCCGAGACAATCGATGGCCGGAGAGAGCTTCGGCCCGCCGAAGCAAGCGGCTTCGAATAAAACAGACAAAGGTGGATGAATGCATGCTTGAGCGTTACAGCAGGCCCGAGATGAGGGCGATTTGGACGGAAGAGAACAAATTCAAGGCGTGGCTGGAGGTCGAGATCTGCGCCTGCGAGGCATGGTCCGAGCTTGGAGTCATCCCGCGCGAGGATGTAGCCGCGATCCGCGAGAAAGCCGGCTTCGACATCGACCGGATCAACGAGATCGAGCTGGAGACGCGCCATGACGTCATCGCCTTCACCCGCGCCGTCTCGGAGACGCTCGGAGCCGAACGCAAGTGGGTTCATTACGGCCTCACCTCGACCGACGTCGTGGATACGGCTATGGGGTATATCCTTCGTCAGGCCAATGAAATTCTGGAGAAGGATATCGTTCAATTCATCGACATTTTGCGCGGACAAGCCGTCGCTTACAAGGATACCGTCATGATGGGCCGCACGCATGGTGTCCACGCCGAGCCGACGACGTTCGGCCTGAAGCTGGCGCTCTGGTACGAGGAAATGAAGCGCAACCTGGACCGCTTCCGCCATGCGGCCGACGGCGTGCAGTTCGGCAAGATCTCCGGCGCTGTCGGCACCTATGCGAACATCGACCCCTTCGTGGAAGAGTTCGTCTGCCGCAAGCTCGGCACGAAGCCGGCGCCGATCAGCACGCAGACGCTTCAGCGCGACCGCCACGCGGAGTACATGGCGACGCTTGCCCTGATCGCGACGTCGCTCGACAAGTTCGCGACCGAGATCCGCGCCCTTCAGAAGAGCGAGTTCCGCGAGGTGGAGGAGCCTTTCGCCAAAGGGCAGAAGGGATCGTCCGCGATGCCGCACAAGCGCAATCCGATCGGCTGCGAGAACATCTCCGGCCTTGCCCGCGTCATCCGCGGCCATATGATCAGCGCCTACGAGAACGTGCCGCTCTGGCATGAGCGCGACATCAGCCACTCCTCGGTGGAGCGCGTCATCCTGCCGGATGCGACGATGCTGCTGAACTACATGCTGAACCGTTTGGGCAATATTTTGAAGAACCTGCAGGTATTCCCGGAAAACATGAAGCGCAACATGGGCCGCACGTTCGGCGTTCCGTTCTCCGGCCGCGTCATGACCAAGCTCATCGACAAGGGCTTCAGCCGCGAGCAGGCGTACGACACCGTGCAGCCTCGCGCGATGCAAGCCTGGGAGGAGCAGCGCCAGTTCCGCGACATCATCGGCTCAACGCCGGAGATTACGGCGGTGCTGAGCGCGGAAGAGCTCGACGATGCGTTCAACCCGAGCTGGCATCTGAAGCATGTCGATACGATTTTCCGCAGGCTGGAGCTTATCTAGGCTCCAATCCGCAGCAGCCTCCAATCGGGAGCAAGCAAGATCCATTCATTTATTTCTAATTGAGGCAGGGGAGAAATCATGGCCGCAACGTCCGAAGCGCTGTCCACGGCAGCGGATCTTATCCAGGCGCCGCTGCTCTACAAGGGCAAGGTGCGGGAGCTGTACGATCTTGGCGAGCACTATCTTATCGTCGTGACGGACCGCATCAGCGCGTTCGATTACATGCTTGACCCGGCCGTGCCGGACAAGGGCAATGTGCTGAACCGGCTGAGCGCCTTCTGGTTTCAGCAGACGGCCGGCATCCAGGCGGGCCATGTCGTCCACACGGATGTGGAGCGGCTTGGCGGCATCGTCACCGACAAGGAAGCCTTGCGCAACCGCATCATGGTGACCCGCAAGGCTGAGCGAATCGATATCGAATGCGTCGTGCGGGGATACATCACGGGCGGAGGCTGGAAGCAATACCGGCAGAACGGCGAGATCAACGGCATCCGGCTGCCGGAAGGGCTGCGCAAAAACGAGCGGTTCCCGGAGCCGATCTTCACTCCCGCGGCCAAGAACGATGTCGGCCATGACGAGGACATTCCGTTCGCCCGCATGGAAGAGCTCGTCGGCGCCGATATCGCGGCCCAATTGCGGGACCGCAGCATCCGGCTGTATGAATTCGCCCGCGGGTACTGTGCGGAGCGCGGCATCATCCTCGCCGACTGCAAGTTCGAGTTCGGCCTCATTGATGGCGAGATCGTCCTGATCGACGAGATCTTCACGCCGGACTCCTCCCGCTTCTGGGCGGAGGACAAGTACGTGCTCGACGCCGACATCGACAGCATGGACAAGCAGATCGTCCGCGACTACCTGCTCGGAACCGACTGGGACCGCGACAGCAAGCCGGCTCCTCTGCCCGAGGCTGTCGTCTCGAAGACGACGGAGCGCTACCGGGAGATCTACCGCCTTCTGACCGGCGCGGAGCTGGTATAGGGCGACCTCCGTTTCCGACTGATGAGGAATGCCTAAAGCCGCTTGGCCTCAGCCTTTAGCTGAGCATAGAGCCGCCGACGCCATGCGAAGCGTGGTTTAAGGCTCGAAACGAGCCTTGCAGAGCCGCTGGCGCCATGCGAAGCGTGGTTTAAGGCTCGAAACGAGCCTTGCAGAGCCGCTGGCGCCATGCGGAGCGTGGTTTAAGGCTCGAAACGAGCCTTGCAGAGCCGCTGGCGCCATGCGGAGCGTGGTTTAAGGCTCGAAACGAGCCTTGCAGAGCCGCTGGCGCCATGCGGAGCGTGGTTTAAGGCTCGAAACGAGCCTTGCAGAGCCGCTGGCGCCATGCGGAGCGTGGTTTAAGGCTCGAAACGAGCCTTGCAGAGCCGCCGCGCCATGCGGAGCATGGCCTAAGGCTGTTCTTTTTCCGCAAGCGGAGCGGAGGAGGCCGAATCTGGAGAAGCTGGTCTGGTCGTACAGTCCCTCGCGTAGAGCGAGGGAAGCGGTGTGCAAGCGTTCGCCTTTGAAGACGGGATGGCCTCCTTGTGAGAGTAGTTCCGAGTGAAGCCATCCCGGGTTCAGCAGCGATCGGAGGATCGGCGCCATGCGCGGAGCGGTTTCCGGACAACAAGCTTTTCAGACGGTCGAGCATTCCAAACGCATTCCGGACTTTTCAACTTATTCATCTCACATTCCCCCATAAGAGGAGTTGCCATAATGAAAGCAACGGTATACGTGACGATCAAGCAGAACGTGCTGGACCCGCAGGGAACGGCCGTGCAGGGAGCGCTTCACAGCATGGGCTTTGCGGAAGTGGACAAAGTGCGCATCGGCAAATACCTGGAGCTGACACTGGACACCGAAGACCGCGCCGAAGCGGAGCAGCGGGTGCGCGCCATGTGCGAGAAGCTGCTGGCGAACACCGTCGTCGAAGACTATCGCTTCGAGCTGGAGGGCTGAGCCGATGAAGTTTGCGGTCATCGTTTTCCCGGGCTCCAACTGCGACATCGACTGCTACAAGGCCGTTGAAGAAACGATCGGGCAGTCCGTCGACTATGTCTGGCACACGGCAACCGACCTCTCGGCGTACGACGCGATTCTCGTGCCGGGCGGCTTCTCTTACGGGGATTACCTGCGCTGCGGCGCGATCGCCCGTTTTGCCCCGGTCATGAACGAGGTTGTCAAGGCGGCCGAAGCCGGCAAATACGTGCTCGGCATCTGCAACGGCTTCCAGATCCTGACCGAGGCGGGACTGCTGCCGGGAGCGCTGCTGCGCAACCGGGATCTGAAGTTCCTTTGCCACCAGTCGCCTCTGGAGGTCGTCAACGCGGCGACTCCTTTCACGAACCAATACGCGCAGGGCGAGGTCATCTCGATCCCGATCGCCCATGGCGAAGGCAACTACTACTGCGACGACGAGACGCTCCAGCGCCTCCGGGCGAACAACCAGATCGTGTTCCGCTACGCGAACGGCGGCAATCCGAACGGCTCCGTCTATGACATCGCCGGAGTCTCCAACGAGCGCGGCAACGTCGTCGGCATGATGCCCCATCCGGAGCGAGCGGTAGATCAGATTCTCGGCTCCGAAGACGGCAAGCGGATGTTTGCATCGATTTTGAACGCATGGAGGGAACAGCATGACGCAGCAGTTAACAGCTAAGGAACCGACGGCGGAGCAGATTGCCGAGCAGAAGATCTACCAGCAGTTCGGCGTAACCGATCATGAGTATGGGCTTATCTGCGGTTTCATGGGCCGCCTGCCGAACTACACCGAGATCGGCGTATTCAGCGTCATGTGGTCGGAGCACTGCTCCTACAAGAATTCCAAGCCGATTCTGAGGAAGTTCCCGGTGACGGGGCCGAAGGTGCTCATGGGTCCGGGCGAAGGCGCGGGCATCGTGGATATCGGGGACAATCAGGCGGTCGTGTTCAAAATCGAATCCCATAACCATCCGTCCGCAGTCGAGCCTTACCAGGGCGCCGCGACCGGCGTCGGCGGCATCATCCGCGACATCTTCTCCATGGGCGCCCGCCCGGTGGCGCTGCTGAACAGCCTTCGCTTCGGCAAGCTGGAAAATGACCGCGTCAAATACCTGTTCGAGCATGTCGTCAGCGGCATCGCGGGCTACGGCAACTGCATCGGCATACCGACCGTCGCGGGCGAGGTGATGTTCGACGAGAGCTACGAGGGCAATCCGCTCGTCAACGCGATGTGCGTCGGCCTCATCGACCATGACAAGATCCAGCGCGGCGTCGCCAAGGGTGTCGGCAACCCGGTGTTCTACGTCGGACCCGCAACGGGCCGCGACGGCATCCACGGCGCGACCTTCGCTTCCGTCGAATTGTCGGAAGAATCCGAAGAGAAGCGCACCGCCGTCCAGGTCGGCGATCCGTTCATGGAGAAGCTCGTCATGGAAGCGACGCTTGAGCTGATCGATTCCGGCATCGTGCTCGGCATCCAGGACATGGGCGCGGCCGGCCTCACCTGCTCCAGCGCCGAGATGGCGTCCAAGGCCGGCAACGGCCTCGAGCTATACCTCGACGAGGTGCCGCAGCGCGAGGAAGGCATGACGCCCTACGAGATGATGCTGTCCGAGTCGCAGGAGCGCATGCTGTTCGTCGTCACGCCGGAGAACGAAGCTCAGGCGCGCGAAATCTTCGAACGCTGGGGCGTCATCTGCGCCAAGGTCGGCAAGGTGACCGACGACGGCCGCCTGCGCCTGTTCCACCAAGGCGAGGAAGTGGCCGACATGCCGGTCACCGCGCTCGTCGACGAATGCCCGGTGTACGACAAGCCATCCAAGGAGCCGGCCTATTATGCGGCGAACGGGCGCGTTGACACGGCTGCCTATGGCGAAGCCGCCGACCTGAACGCCGCTCTGGAAAAGGTTCTGGCCTCCCCGACGGTTGCAAGCAAGGAATGGGTATACAAGCAGTACGACCATATGGTCCGCACCAGCACGGCGGTTCCGCCGGGCTCCGACGCGGCGGTCGTGACGATTCCCGGCACGCGCAAGGCGCTGGCGATGACGACCGACTGCAACGGCCGCTACGTCTATCTCGATCCCGAGGTCGGCGGCGCGATCGCGGTCGCCGAAGCGGCGCGCAACATCGTCTGCTCAGGCGCCGAGCCGCTGGCGATTACGGACAACCTGAACTTCGGCAACCCGGAGAAGCCGGAAGTGTTCTGGCAACTGGAGAAATCCGCGGACGGCATGAGCGAAGCCTGCCGCGTGCTGGAGACGCCGGTCATCGGCGGCAACGTCAGCCTTTACAACGAGAACGCCAAGGGCGCCATCTATCCGACGCCGGTCATCGGCATGGTCGGTCTCGTGGAGGACCTCAGCCATATTACGACGCAGGAATTCAAGAATGCCGGCGACGCCATCATCCTGCTCGGAGAAACGAAGGCCGAGCTCGGCGGCAGCGAGCTGCAGCAAGTGCTGGAAGGCAAGACGGAAGGACGCCCTCCGGGCCTCGATCTCTCGGTGGAGAAGCGGCTGCTCGAAACCGTCCTGTCCGCCATCCGCGGCGGTCTCGTCGCCTCGGCGCATGACCTGTCGGAGGGCGGCTTGGCTGTCGCTCTGGCGGAATCCGCTTTTGGCCGCGGCCTCGGCGCCGAAGTGAACGTGGCGACGGACCTTCGTCCGGACCACGCGCTGTTCAGCGAATCGCAGTCGCGCATCCTGCTGAGCGCATCGCAGGACAACAAGGCGGCGCTGCTGGCGCTGCTCGCGGAGCGCGGCGTTCCCCATGCGGAGATCGGCACAGTCGGCGGAGAAGAGCTTCTCATCAAGGTGAACGGCAAGCCTGGCGTCCAGGCTTCGGTCGGCGGGCTCCGGAAAGTCTGGAAGGATGCGATTCCATGCCTGATGAAGTAAGCATAGCGGTCCAGCTCGGCTCCCGCTGGGGAGAGGGCGGTCCGTCCGCCGTTCCCGAGCTGGACGGCGACGGCATCGCGCTGACGGGTTCGGCGCCGGAGCTGCCGGCTCCTGGGGGCATGCCTAGAGGGGGTTCAGTACCCGAGGTTCGGCCTGCCGACGCCACAGCACCCGCCCGCCGACTTTCCGGCCCCCAATCCAAGGAGCTTCAATCCGTATCCCGCACATGGGAAAATGCCCATTACAATGCGGGCATCGGCCGCGACGACATTTTCGACAAGCTGAAGGAAGAATGCGGCGTGTTCGGGGTATTCAACACCCCGAATGCTTCGTCGCTGGCCTACTACGGCCTGCATGCTCTGCAGCATCGCGGAGAGGAAAGCTCGGGCGTCTGCACCGTGGAAAGCTCGGATGGCAGCTTCGCGTACCACCGCGGCATGGGACTGGTCAAGGAAGTGTTCACGACGGACATCCTGGCTTCGCTGCCGGGCGACCGCGCGATCGGCCATGTCCGATATTCCACCTCCGGGGGCAGCCAGCTCGGCAACGCCCAGCCGCTCGTCTTCAAATACCGCGGCGGCGACCTCGCCGTAGCGACCAACGGCAACATCGTCAATGCGCCGTCGATCCGCCGCGAGCTGGAGGCGCAGGGCTCGATCTTCCAGACGACGAGCGACACCGAGGTTATCGCGCATCTCATCGCGCGCTCGTCCAAGGACTTCGTCGAAGCCGCCAAGGACGCGCTGCAGCGGATCATCGGCGGTTTCGCCTTCCTGATCATGACCAACGACCTGCTGCTCGTCGCCTCGGATCCCAACGGGCTGCGTCCGCTTGTCATGGGCCGCCTCGGCGATGGGTATATCTTCGCCTCGGAGACCTGCGCGTTCGAGACGATCGGCGCGACTTATGTCCGCGACGTCCAGCCGGGCGAACTGCTCATCCTCGACAAGGACGGCCTGCGCGCCGACCGCTTCGAGCAGGAGCAGCGCCGGGCATCCTGCGCGATGGAGTACATCTACTTCGCGCGCCCCGACAGCGACATCAACGAGGTCAACATCCATACCGCCCGCAAGCAGATGGGCCGCCGCCTCGCGGTGGAGGCGTTCATCGACGCCGACATCGTCACGGGCGTGCCGGATTCCAGCATTTCCGCCGCCATCGGCTACGCGGAGCAGACGGGCATTCCGTATGAGATGGGCCTCATCAAAAACAAATACACCGGCCGCACGTTCATCCAGCCTTCGCAGGAGCTGCGCGAGAAGGGCGTCAAGATGAAGCTGTCCGCCGTCCGCAAAATCGTCGAGGGCAAGCGCGTCGTCATGATCGACGACTCCATCGTTCGCGGCACGACGTCCCTGCGGATCGTCAACATGCTCCGCGAGGCCGGCGCCAAGGAAGTGCATGTGAGGATCAGCTCTCCGCCGTTCGCCAACCCTTGCTATTACGGCATCGACACGCCGGACCGGCGCGAGCTGATCGCCTCGTCGAAGACGGTCGAGGAGATCCGCCAGGCGATCAACGCCGACTCGCTGTATTTCCTCAGCGCCGAAGGCTTGATCGAGGCGGCTTCCGTGCCGGGCGACTCCAGGGGCGGCGGCCTTTGCCTCGCCTGCTTTACGAATGAGTATCCGACTCCGATCGACGAGAGCTCGGACAAGAGCTGCAGCTGTTAGAGGCGTTTTGAACGGCTGAGCTAGAAGCAAAGGGTGGGTGATTGCCGCCGCGAAAGCGGACGGTTCCTCCGATCGCTGTCGAACCTCGGAGGGAAGAAATCGCTTATGTCGGACTGGACGTCAGGAAAAGCTGCTGCGAAAGCTGATGGTTCCTCCGATCGCTGTCGAACCTCGGAGGGAAGAAATCGCTGATGTCGGACTGGACGTCAGGAAAAGCTGCTGCGAAAGCTGATGGTTCCTCCGATCGCTGTCGAACCCGGATTCCTCGATTGAAGTTTTAGTCAGGGATGGAATCCGGTTTCAAATGCGAGCGCTGGCGCTTCTCCGGAATCCATCTGCCTTCTCCGCCTTCCCCCTCCCAACCGCTCCACCCAATTCCTTCCCTCCAGCCGAGGAAAGGGAGGGTGGAGCCCGGCATCGCAGCTCGCCGGCCCCGTCAAAAGCAGCCGCTCAACCTCCGTCTCGGCAGCTTCGCCGGGATAGCAGCTACGGCTGGCCCAAAGGGCTTCGCGCGCTCGGCATCGCGCGAATTCCAGAACTGGCGGCAACGGCAGCGCCGCTCCAAAGGCTTCGCGCTGCCGCTGTGGGCGACAGGGCTAAGCCAAGCAGTGCCAAGGCCCAGCCGCAGCTGTCCCGGCAGCTAAGAGCACGCTCGCCTGCGCATTCGGCGAGCGGCCGAGAATGAGCCCGGAGCGGTGCTCGACCGCCCGGGCAAGCTCTTGCCGGCGGATTCATCCGCCCGGCCATCCAGGCCCGCCGGCGCGGGGGCCTGCAGGTCGGACTTGCCGCCCTTGAGCGATTGCGCGAGGGCGGAATCATCCCCAAATAAGCGTGTTGACGACGGCATTCCCGCTCGTTGGCGAGCTTTTGGCCCTTTCCAACGGGGAAGCGTTGGCATTCAAGATCGGCGCAGCCTGACCGCTCGAATCCGTAGAAGCTTTAGCGTTCGCATTTGAAGGCGGATGGCTTCCTTGTCATCGTACATTCAGGCCATCCGGCTTCAACAGCGATCGGAGGATCGGGCGGTCGGGCGGAGCCAGCTTTTGAATTCCCTCAGGCGAAGCCAGCTGTGGAACTTCCCTCAGGCGAAGCCAGCTGTGGAACTTCCCTCAGGCGCAGCCATTTCAGCCAGTCGATGTTTTTCATACCAAAGGAGTGAACGTTCAGTGGCAGAGGCATACAAGCAGGCCGGAGTCGACATCGCGGCGGGCAACGAAGCGGTCGAACGGATGAAGAAGCATGTGAAAAGAACGCTCCGCCCCGAGGTGCTGGGCGGCCTGGGCGGCTTCGGAGGCATGTTCGGCCTCGACAAGGACAAGTACGAGGAGCCGGTGCTCGTCTCCGGCACCGACGGCGTCGGCACGAAGCTGATGCTCGCTTTTGCCATGGACAAGCATGATACGATCGGCATCGACGCCGTCGCCATGTGCGTGAACGACATCATCGTGCAGGGCGCCGAGCCGCTGTTCTTCCTCGACTACCTGGCGACGGGCAAGGTGGAGCCGTCCAAGATCGAGGCGATCGTCGCCGGCATCGCCGAAGGCTGCGTGCAGGCCGGCTGCGCCCTGATCGGGGGCGAGACTGCCGAGATGCCGGGCATGTACACGCCGGAGGAGTACGATATCGGCGGCTTTACGGTCGGCGTCGTCGACCGCAAGAAGATCATCGACGGCACGACGATCGCGCCGGGAGACGCCGTCATCGGCCTGGCCTCGAGCGGCATCCACAGCAACGGATACTCGCTCGTGCGCCGGCTGCTGCTGGAGCAGGCGGGCTACGGCCTGCAGGATGAGCTCCAGGAGCTCGGCGGCAAGAAGCTGGGCGGCGTCCTGCTCGAGCCGACGAAAATCTACGTCAAGCCGGCTCTGGAGCTGATCAAGCGCGTCGAGGTGAAGGGCATGGCCCATATTACCGGCGGCGGCTTCATCGAGAACATCCCGCGCGTGCTGCCGGAAGGCGTGAACGTGGAGATCCAGTACGGCAGCTGGCCGATCCAGCCGATTTTCTCCCTCATGCAGGAAAAAGGCGCCATCACGCATCGCGACATGTTCACGACGTTCAACATGGGCATCGGCCTCGTCGTCGTCGTCCCCGCCGATCAGGCGGAGGCGGCCGTTGCCGCGGCGAACGAGCTGGGCGAGCAGGCATTCCGCATCGGCACGGTCACGGAGGGAAGCCGCATCGTCACGTTCCGCGGAGCCGACGTCTAATGGCGCCATTGCGCGTAGCGGTTTTCGCCTCTGGCGAGGGCAGCAACTTCGCGGCGCTGGCCGCGGCCGCATCCGTCGGCCGTCTGGCCGGCGCGTCGGTGGAGCTGCTTGTCTGCGACAGGCCGTCGGCCCCCGTCGTCGCCAAGGCGCAGGCGGCAGGCATCGATGCCTGGACCTTTGCCCCCAAGGACTATTCCTCCCGCGAAGAGTACGAGAGCGGAATTCTGGCCGAGCTGCGGCAGCGAGGCGTCGGCCTCGTCGTGCTGGCGGGTTACATGCGTATTTTGACGCCGCTGCTTGTCGAAGCCTTTGAAGGCAAAATCATCAACATCCATCCGTCGCTGCTGCCGGCATTTCCGGGCATGCATGCGATCCGCCAGGCGCTGGAGCATGGCTCCAAGGTGACGGGAGTCACCGTGCATTTCGTCGACGGAGGCCTCGACAGCGGTCCGATCATCGCCCAGCGCGCGATCGAGATCGGCGAGGACGAGACGGAGGCTTCCCTCGCGGAGCGCATGCATGCGGCGGAAAACGTCCTTTATCCTTGGGTCGTGAGGCAGTTCGCCTCAGGCCTCATCGCGCTGGAGGGCCGCCGGGTCCGGCTTCCGGACCGCATCGTGCCGGAGCACGATTCGGAGGACAAATAGCCAGCGGCATTTATTCCGTCATTGTTAGTGATGCAATCCGCCATTATGAATCATTGAATACAACCGATCAGGAGGGGACAAATTGGCTATCCGCAGGGCGTTAATCAGCGTATCGGACAAGACCGGCATCGTCGAATTTGCCCGCGAGCTTGCGGCTCAGGGCGTACAGATCATTTCCACCGGGGGCACCCACAGCCTCCTCGAAAAGGAAGGCGTCCCGGTCATCGGCATCTCCGACGTGACGGGCTTCCCGGAAATCATGGACGGACGCGTCAAGACGCTCCATCCCGCCGTCCACAGCGGCCTGCTTGCCGTGCGCGACAACGAGGAGCACCGCAAGGCGATCCAGGAGCTCGGGCTGGATTACATCGATCTCGTCGTCGTGAACCTGTATCCGTTCGCCGCTACGATCGCGAAGCCGGATGTCACCTATGAGGATGCGATCGAGAACATCGACATCGGCGGTCCGACGATGCTCCGCTCCGCGGCCAAAAACCATGCCTTCGTCACCGTCGTCGTGGATGCCGCCGATTACGCCTCCGTGCTGGAGGAAATCAAGGCGGACGGCGACACGGCGCTGGACACCCGCAAGCGCCTCGCGGCCAAGGTGTTCCGCCATACCGGCGCTTACGACGCCCTGATCGGCGACTATCTCTCCAAGCTCGGCGGCGAGCCGCTGCCGGAGCGTTATACGGTCACCTACGAGAAGGTGCAGGATCTCCGCTACGGCGAAAACCCGCATCAGCGCGCGGCCTTCTACCGGAAGCCTCTGGCCGAGGAAGGCAACGTCACGACGGCCGAGCAGATCCACGGCAAGGAGCTCAGCTACAACAACATCAACGACGCGAACGCGGCGCTCGCCATCGCCAAGGAATTCGACGAGCCTGCGGTCGTAGCGATCAAGCATATGAACCCTTGCGGGGTCGGCGTCGGAGCCGATATCCACCAGGCCTATCAAAAAGCCTATGCGGCCGACCCGACCTCGATCTTCGGCGGCATCGTCGCAGCGAACCGGATCATCGGCGCCGATACGGCGGCGCTGCTGTCGGAAATCTTCCTGGAGATCGTCCTGGCGCCGGACTTCACGCCGGAAGCGCTGGAAATTCTCTCCCGCAAGAAAAACATCCGCCTGCTGAAAACCGGCGAGCTTCCGGCTGCTTCACAGCGCAAGAGCGATTGGGTGATCACGAGCGTCGCCGGCGGCATGGTCGTGCAGGAGAGCGACGTGCACAGCATCGCGGAAGGAGATCTCAAGGTCGTGACCGACCGCCAGCCGACCGAGGAAGAGCTGAAGCAGCTTCTTTTCGGCTGGAAAGTCGTCAAGCATGTGAAGTCCAACGCCATCCTGCTGGCCAAGGATGACATGACGGTCGGCGTCGGCGCCGGCCAGATGAACCGCGTCGGCGCGGCCCGCATCGCGGTGGAGCAAGCCGGCGGGCAGGCGAAGGGAGCGGTGCTCGCATCCGACGCTTTCTTCCCGATGGGCGACACCGTCGAGCTCGCCGCTGCTGCCGGCATAACGGCGATCATCCAGCCTGGCGGCTCCATCAAGGACGAGGAGTCCATCAAGGCGGCCAACGAGCATGGCATCGCGATGGTGTTTACCGGCGTCCGCCATTTCAAGCACTGAGGACAGCTTCGGCAACAAGGCCTTCCGCCGTCTGCCGGCAGGCGTCCGGCGCGGAAAGGCGGAACGCATCGAGAGGCGCTTAGAGGCGCCTCTCGTTTTGTCCTTCGCCGGTCATGACGACGTCTTCTCTAGTTCCGGCTCGCCCGATCGGGAGGGCGGAAGGATCGACCTATATCATCTACAGGGGGCATGAATATGCGTATTCTGATCATCGGCGGCGGCGGCCGCGAGCATGCCATCGCATGGTCGCTCGCGAAGAGCGCCAGAGTGGAGAAGCTGTACTGCGCGCCGGGCAACGCGGGCATCGCGGAAGTCGCGGAGTGCGTGCCGATCGCGGCCGACAAGTTCGCGGAGCTGGCCGCCTTCGCCAAGGAGGCGGCCATCGACCTGGTGTTCGTCGGTCCCGACGATCCGCTTGCAGCCGGCATCGTCGATGTCTTCGAGGCGGCCGGCATTCCGGCATTCGGCCCGGACAAAAAAGCCGCTGAAATCGAAGGCAGCAAAATTTTCATGAAAAACCTGCTGCGCAAATACAACATCCCCACCGCCCGTTATGAAGCGTTCACGGACTTCGAGCAGGCTCTCGCCTACTTGCGGCTGCAGCCGCTGCCGGTTGTCGTGAAGGCGGACGGCCTCGCCGCGGGCAAAGGCGTGACCGTGGCCGCGACGCTGGAGGAAGCGGAGGAAGCGCTCCGGGGCATGATGCTGGGCGGCATGTTCGGCGCCTCCGGCAGCCAGGTCGTTATCGAGGAGTTCATGACCGGACAGGAGATGAGCATCCTCGCCTTCGTGGATGGCGAGACCGTGCGGGCGATGGTTCCGGCTCAGGACCACAAGCCGATCTTTGACGGCGATCTCGGTCCCAATACGGGCGGAATGGGCACCTATTCACCGCTGCCGCATGTGGATCCGGCTCTCGTCGAGGAGGCACTCCGCACCATCATCGAGCCGACGGCACGGGCGATGGTCAGCGAAGGCCGCCGGTTCCGCGGCGTCCTGTTCGCCGGCCTCATGCTGACGCCCGAGGGAGTCAAGACGGTCGAGTTCAACGCGCGCATGGGCGATCCCGAAACCCAGGTCGTGCTGCCCAGGCTGCGGACGGATCTGCTCGATATCGTGCTCGCCGCCATGGACGGCACGCTGGACCGGATCGAGATTTCATGGAGCGACGAGGCGGCCGTATGCGTCATTGCCGCATCGGAGGGTTATCCCGGCTCGTATCCGAAGGGCCGCACCATCTCCGGCCTTGAGGAAGCCAAAGCCGCCGGCGCGCTCGTCTTCCACGCCGGTACGGCGCTGCAGGACGGCCGAATCGTCACGAACGGCGGACGCGTGCTCGGCATCGTCGGCCGCGGCCGCGATATCGCGGAAGCGCGCTCCCGAGCCTACGAGGCGGCGGCAGCCGTTTCCTTCGAGGGCATGCAGCTCCGCTCCGACATCGCGATGAAGGCGCTGCAAGCCGACAGATAGGCTGAAGCCGCGGCTGCCGAGCAGAGGACAAGGATGCCGCGTCATGCAGCACCGTGAAAGCCCCTTTCCTCCGGACCGCCGGGAGAAAGGGGCTTTTTTTGTCATGCCATGCTTCGGAAGTCTCCGTCCGCCGTTTAATGAAGCGTTCATCTGACGTTCATCTGGCGTTCACGGTCGCCGGTTACAGTGGGCATGAGCCTGTTTGCGGAAGGATTCTCTTTCATGGCGTCAGCCTCGGCAGCCTGGCAGGCTCTGCTTGTCCGCTCCGACCGGGAGCGGCGTTTCCTGGGCCTGTCTCGAAAGGTGTCGAAGCAGGTCCATTAACAGGAGCTGCCGGGAGATATTGTCGTTGACAATGCCATTTTTGCCCAGATAAGATCGAATGGACAAACCTGGAAGGGAGTGGGGCATGAGTTACGCAATCGCTTTTCTGCTATCGTTCATTATTGTCGTCGCCTTGATTCCGCCGCTTCGCAGAGCCGCCCTGCGAATCGGCTTCGTGGATAAGCCCCGTGCGGACAGCGAGCGCAAAATACACCGGGAGCCGATTCCGCTGACAGCCGGAATTGCGATCTTCGCCGGGTTCACCGCCGTCTACTTAATCTTTGTCCGCGACACGTGGACGCAGTCGCTTGCCATTCTCGGGGGAGGGCTGCTCATCCTGCTGATCGGCCTCGTGGACGACTGGTACAAGACGCATGGCAAGGAGTTCCCGGCGCTGCCCAAGATGGCGGTCCAGCTGTCCGCAGCCGTGCTCGTCTATGCTTCGGGCATCGTATTCGCGGGCTTCGAAAATCCGTTCACCGGCTCCTACGTCTCGCTGCCGGAGTGGCTCTCGTTCCTTTTCACGGTCCTCTGGATATTCGGCGTGACCACGGTCATCAACTTCTCGGACGGCATGGACGGCCTCGCCGGCGGCCTGTCCGCGATCTCGGCGGGCACGCTGCTCGTCGTCGCGCTCGTCATGAGCCAGCAGGGCTCCGCGATGATGGCCGTCATCACCGTCGGCATCTCGGCGGGCTATCTCGTCTTCAACCGCCCCCCGGCCAAGGTGTTCATGGGAGATGCGGGTGCGACCTATCTGGGCTTCATGCTTGGCGTCATCGCGCTTGACGGCGCGTTCAAGCAGGCGACGCTGCTGTCGCTGTTCATTCCGATCCTGTCGCTCGGCGTGCCGATTCTCGACAACCTGCGCGTCGTCATTTCCCGCATCCGCAGCGGAGTGCCGTTCTACAAGGCGGACGCCTCCCAGGCGCATTACCGGCTGCTTGCCACCGGGATGAAGCCGGTCCAAGTCGTGTCCTTTCTTTATCTGGTGAACATCTGCTTCGGACTGTTCTCCATCGTGCTGCTGCTGGCCCAGTGAGGGACCATTAAAAGAGCCTCGATTCCATCGGCAAAAGGTTCCATTCCATTCAAAAGAGCTTCGTCCCATTCGGGAACGAAGCTCTTTTTTTGATACCGGCAGGCTGCGGGCAAGGACACCATTCCAGCCCCGCCCCGCCATCCCGGGCAGGAGCCTGCGCAGCCATCAATCCTCCAGCGGGTCCAGCGGAGCGCCGATCTCCCCGAGCCGTCCGGCGGCGGCATCCGCATGCAGCCTGCGCAGCCAGCGCAGCTCCGTCAGAGCATGCTCGTGCATGCCGGACATCATGTGCAGGGCAGCCCGCGGCACATCGGATATGTGCTCCTCGTACACAGCCTCCCAGTGCCGTACGACCTCTTCCTGCTCCCGGATGCGGTTCTCCAGACTGGAGACGAGCTCCTGCGGATCGATGAAGCGGGCGAATCCGAGCGCTCCGAGCATAGGGTGGTAGATCGGGCCGATCTCATTCATCCGGGCCATGAACAGTTCATGGAACAGCATTTTGCCCGGCTCGGTGATGCGATAGACCGTCTTCTCCAGGCCGCGCGGATTCAGGACGGTGCGGGCCGGCTCGATGTCATGGCTGGCCGCCAGCTGGTCGACCGCATAGTAGAGCGAGCCCATCTGGACCTTCGTATGCTGGTCGATTCTGCGCTCGAGCATCGTCGTATAGATTTCGTAAGGATGCCGGTCTTTCTCCATGAGCATGCCGAGGATGATGAGCCGCAGCGGATTGGAACGGGCGGATGACTTGTTCAGGACCGCCACCCCCTTTACGGAAATGTCTGCATCGAATGATATAGACATATTGTACCACAGACCGTGTCGAATATCGGGGACGGCTGTCAGGCCGTGTTACCGGATTGTAACTCCTCCTGGAGCCGGATCCCTTACGATGGTGTCATCCAATCATGTGGGGAGAAGTTGCGCGAAATGAAAGAACGAAGGAAAAACGACATCATGACACGACAGACGTTCGGGCATTGGGAAGAAAACAACGCGGGAGCGGCGTCCAGGGAGCAGCCTCGCCATCATACCGCAACAGGAAAAGGAAGATCGCAGGGGGCTTGGATCGGCCGGAGGCTGCTGCTGCTGCCGCTGGCCGCGGCTTTGGCGGCAGCGGGAGGCTGTTCCGCTGGCGAGCTGGCTGACCGCGTATCGGCCGGAGGATTTCCCGCGAGTCCAGTTCCGTCCGTCTCGCCGGGGACGGATGCATCCGTGACATCGCCGATGCCGGCCGGAAGCCCGGATCCGTCAGCCGTTCCGGCTACTCCGAGCCCGAGCCCGCGGCCAACTGCGAGTCCGAGTCCCAAGCCGCATGTGAATCCTGCGCCGGCTCCTGGAAACAACGTGGCCGACAGCGTCTACGGCCAAGGAAAGCCGTCGGTTGCCGGCCTGGCCAAGCCGAATGACGGAAGGCAGCATACGGCGAAGGTTGCGAAGGGAACGCGCGCGGTTGCCCTGACGTTCGACGACGGGCCGGACGGCCGCACGACGCCGGCCATTCTCGATATGCTGAAGAAAAATGACATCAAGGCGACCTTTTTCGTCGTCGGCACGCAGGTCAAGCAGTATCCGGATGTCGTCGCCCGCATCGTCAAGGAAGGCCATGCCCTAGGCAATCATACCTATCATCATGCCGATCTGGCTAAAACAGGCAGGACAAAGACCCTGCAAGAAATCGCGTATAATGATACACTTATCGAAAGGGCCACCGGGATCATTCCGAGCCTGTTCCGCCCGCCATACGGCTCGACATCGCCGCAGCTGAAGCAGCTGCTGCGGGACAGCGGCCGGAGCATGGAGCTCTGGAACGTCGATACCCGGGACTGGGCCGGCACATCCGTCGCCACGATGCGGGCCAACGTGAATCGCAACGTGAAGCCCGGAAGCGTCATTCTCATGCACTCTTTCGGCAGCAAGCTGCATACGGCCGAGCTGCTGCCGCTGATCATAAAGGATTTGAAGAACAAAGGCTACGTGTTCGTCACAGTCGACGAGCTGCCTGAAGCCTGATTCCCGCCGCCATGCGGGAATCGCAGGGCGGGGATAATCGGCATGAAGGAGGAGCAGGCGACTTGACCATGCGCTTTAAATACACTCGGCGGGAGGCGGGCCCTGCCCGCCGTCCGTCCTTGAAACGCCGCACGGCCTGCCTGGCCGCAGCGGCTTGCCTTATGCTGCTGGCAGGCTGCCGTTACACGGCTGCGCCCGCCGACCTGCTCACGGCGCCGGAGGCGGCCCAGCCGTCCGGCAAGCTGACGCAGGAAGTCCGGGCTTTGCTGCCTCCGGGAAGCTCGCTCGCCCTGCCGCAGCGGGAGAAGCAGCCGGAAGCCATACGCACGCTGGATCTCGACGGCGACGGCAAGCCCGAGGCGCTGGTCTCCTATACAGACAGCTATGGGGGCTGCCAGCTCATGATCGCCAAGGAGGAGGCCTCCGGCTGGAAGAAGTGGGCTACCATCCGCTCTGCGGCCAGCACCAGCCTGGACTGGCTGTCCATCGTCGATCTCGACGGCGACAAGCGGCCCGAGCTTGTGGCGGGCTGGGCGGTCAGCGTGCCCGGTGATTCGACGGCCGTGCAGCAATATATGCTGCAGGTTTACTCGTTCCTGAATCCGCAATTCGAGGAAGGGGACAGCGGGCTCGTGCTGAAGCCGCTCGCCGAGCTCGCCTACGAGACGGCTGAGACCGGCGATGTGGATGGAGACGGCTTGCCCGAGATTTCCCTCGTGAACCGGAACAAAAAAGGAACTCTCCCTACGCTTCGCGTGTACCGCTTGGCCGAAGGCCGCTTGGCGGAAGCGGCATCCCTGCCGCTGTATCCCGACGTGAATCTGTACGACAGGATCGCCGCGGGCAAAGTGTCCAAGGAGCGGTACGGCCTCATCGCCGAAGCAAGCGTTGGAGCGCATTCCTCCATGAGCGCCATGTTCATGTGGAGCAAAGGAGCTCTCGAGCAGGTGTATCCTCCGTACGGCAATCCCGACCTCGGCTTCAGTCCGAGCGGCGTCATGAACGGAGACATCAACGGAGACGGCATTCTCGAATGGAGCCGCCTCACGGAGGCGGCCGGACAGAAGCAGGACACTCCATATGCCGACATGCTGTTCTACACGGAGTGGATGCAGTGGAACGGCCTGCTGCCCGGCGACGAGAAATACGATGCCAGGGAGCCGTTCGCGCCGGTGTCGATCGAGTACAACAGCTATCCGTACGGCTTGTCGCTGCAGATCCCGTCGCGCTGGCGGGGCCAGTTCACGCTGACGCGCCCGGAAGACATCGCGAACGGAATCATCACCGTCAATTATTACAACGCCAAGTCGGGCCGCATCGCCCCGCTCTGGACGATCTGCGCCGTTCCGGTCAAGGAATGGGACGGCTGGTCGGCCGGGCTCGGCGCTCCGCGCAAAAAAGTCGTCAACCTCCGCACGGCGGGGGGATTCGTCTACGCGGCCGTGCAGGAGCCCGATCCCGACGGCAAGTGGCCGGAGGCGGAGCTGAACCAGTACCGCTCCATGCGGCTGACCGACGAGCAGCTGGCCTCATCGGTCAGGCTGCTCCCGGAAAATTAGCGATGCCATGGAACGGACGGTTCCCATTTCAAGCGGAAAGGAGGAGAGGGAAGCTTGAGAATCTTGCTGGTGGA
This sequence comes from Paenibacillus sp. RUD330, assembly GCF_002243345.2. Taxonomy (NCBI): domain Bacteria; kingdom Bacillati; phylum Bacillota; class Bacilli; order Caryophanales; family Paenibacillaceae; genus Paenibacillus; species Paenibacillus sp. RUD330. The sequence goes on along the minus strand of NZ_CP022655.2, from coordinate 4,704,450 downwards.
AGATGAAGAGGCGATCCGCGGCTTCGTCCGCATCAACCTGAAGCGCAGCGGCATGGAGATGCTGGAGGCCGGCAGCGGCGAAGAGGCTCTGGAGCTGGTGCTGTCGCAAGGAGCGGTCGATATCGCGCTGCTTGACGTCATGCTGCCCGGCATGAGCGGCTTCGACGTCTGCGCCTCGCTGAGGGAAGCCTATCCGGCGATGGGCATCATCATGCTGACGGCCAAGGCGCAGGAAGAGGACAAGATCCGCGGCCTCGAGCTCGGCGCGGACGACTATATCCACAAGCCGTTCAGCCCCGGCGAGCTCATGGCGAGAATCCATTCGCTCTCCCGCCGGCTGCGCCTGTCCGCTCCCGCGGCGGGCAGCCACGTGCCGGCATCCGGAGATGCCGACGCCTCCTTGCGGCCGGCTGGCCAAGCCGCGGCGGGCCCGGTTGCCGGCGGCGCCCAGGAATCGGCCTCTCTCTCCCGGGGGCAGGCGGCCGCGTCCTTCGAGCCCGAAGCGGCCGACATGCTCGCCGCCGGTCCGTTCCGCTTGTCGGAGCGGCTCCACAAGCTGTGGAAGGACGGAAGCGAGATCGTGCTTACGCCGACCGAATGGACGCTCGTCAAGCTGCTCATGGAGAGATGCGGCCAGAGCGTATCGCGGGACGAGATTCTCAGCGAGGTGTGGGGACGTTATTACGTCGGGGATCTGAAGGTCGTCGACGTCAACATCCGCCGCATCCGGCAGAAAATCGAGAGCAATCCTTCCGAGCCGGCGATCATCGAGACGGTATGGGGCTACGGCTACCGCTGGAAGCGGGGCGAAGCATGAAAAGCCTCCGGACCCAGATGGTGCTCAGCTATTTCCTGCTCATCTTCCTCGTCGTGCTCGTGCTCGGCGGCATGTTCATGACCCTTATCTGGAACTATTACTACGGCAGCGCCTCCAGCGCGATGAAGCAGCGCGTGGAGTCCTCGATGACGCTGCACGCCCGTTCCATGCAGTGGATGACGCCGAACGAGCGGGCGGATTACATGCTTCAGAACATGACCGAGGGCTACCCCCGCATTCAGATGCTGCAGGCCGACGGACGCATGTTCATGGATTCGGACGGCATCTCCGACAACCGGACGATCCGCACGCCCGATGTCGTGCACGCGGCGGCGGGAGATACGACGGCCTGGTACGGCAAGGACGACGCGACCGGAGAGCGGATCGCCGCAGCCTCCTCGCCGCTCTACCGGGACGGCCGGATCATAGCGATCATCCGTTATTCCGCCTCGCTGAAGGAAGTCGACGCGATGGTCGCGCGTCTGTTCCAGATGACCGCATTGACAGCCGCCGCCATCGTCGCTCTTTTCCTGCTGCTCAGCGTCCTGATGGCCAACCTGATCGTGCGGCCGCTCCGGGAGCTTACCCGCAGAGCCCGCCGCATGGCGGATGGCGACTGGTCGCTCGGCATCTCCGGCAGCGGCAAGCGCAATGAGATCGGCCAGCTGTCGGACACGCTCCATACGCTCGCTGTCGAGCTCAACAAGCGGGAGAAGCTGAAGAACGACTTCATTTCCTCCGTATCCCACGAGCTCCGGACGCCGCTCACCTCGATCAAGGGCTGGAGCGAGACGCTCGCCGATCCCCATACGGATAGGGAAGAGCTGCGCGAAGGGCTGTCCATCATCTCCCGCGAGACGGAGCGGCTGACGGGGCTGGTCGAGGATCTGCTCGATTTCTCCAAGCTGAGCTCCAAGAGCATGGATCTCCATGAAGAAGAGCTCGACCTCAATCTGCCTGTGCGCGAATGCGTCCAGCAGCTTGCGGTGCGGCAGGAGGAGACCGGCGTGCGCCTGATCAGCCTGCTGGAGCCGCAGCCGCTGTATGTAGCCGGCGATCCGAACCGGCTGCGCCAGGTGATGATCAACCTGATCGACAACGCCTTCAAATTCACCCCTCACGGCGGAACGATCCGCGTCATGTCCTCCCGCGAAGGCGACGAGGCGGTGCTGCGCGTCGAGGATACCGGGGTCGGCATCGAGCCGGAGGACCTGCCGCATGTGACCGACAAGTTCTACAAGGCCGGCTCATCCCGCTCGGGAAGCGGTCTGGGGCTGGCCATCTGCCAGGAAATCGCCGAGCTGCACGGCGGACGGCTGCTGCTACGGAGCGAGCCGGGATCCGGCACCTCCGCCGAGCTCATCCTGCCTCTGCTGCCGGCCCGCGCCGGAGCCGAGAGGCAGGAGGCTCATTCCTTGTAGAAGAGCGACTTGCGGTTGACGAATACGAATCCGAGCGCCACGAGCAGCGCTGCGGCCAGGAATGCAGCCAGCCAGTGGCGCCCGATCCAATCGATGAGCTGTTCCATGTGGACTTCTCTCCTGTCTCTTGATCATGTCTGTACGCCATATAGGGTTGCACCGGCCAAGCCGTTCCATTCGGAGCGGCTTTTTTGCCGCGTTCCGGCCGCCAGCCTCGTTCCATTGACAGACGGCGGAGGGAGATGCTAAGCTGATCTCAGATAATACTCACTAATTCGGTCGGAATTATGAGGATGAATGAATCGGACCCTGATAGAGAGGATGGAGCGCATATGGAAAAACAGCTGACTTTGCATCATGGCGGACTGGAACTGACAGCTACCTTGCATTACCCTGCCGGAGGAGGAGCGGAGCGGGAGGAGCGCAAGCCCGCCGTCCTGATCTGCCACGGCTTCGTCGGCAGCCGGATCGGCGTGGACCGGCTGTTCGTCAAGACGGCCCGCCGGCTTGCGGCGCAGGGCTCCTATGTGCTGCGCTTCGACTACGGCGGCTGCGGGGAGAGCGGCGGCAGCTACGGCTCGCTCGGCTTCGATTCCATGGTGGAGCAGACCCGGACCGCGCTTGATTACATCCTCTCGATGGACTGCGTCGATCCGCAGCGGATCACCCTGCTGGGCCACAGTCTCGGCGGAGCGGTCGCCCTGTATACGGCGGTCAAGGACAAAAGGGTGACGAGACTGGTCATGTGGTCCTCCGTCGGCTATCCGTTCAACGACATCGTCCGCATCGTCGGACGCGGAGGCTACGACGAAGCCGTGCTCAAGGGCTCCACGGATTATGCGGGCTACACGCTCGAGCCGGTGTTCTTCGACTCGCTGCAGCAGCATCAGCCGTTCCAGGCGGCGTCCCGCTTCGGCGGCGACGTGCTGCTCGTGCACGGCACGAGCGACGATGTCATCCCGGCCGACTACAGCTTCCTGTACCAGAAGGTTTTCTGGACCCGGGGCGACGGGCTGTGCGACAAGGAGATCATTTTCCAGGCGGACCACACCTATTCGACCCGCGCCCATCAGGAGGAAGCGATCCGGCTGACAGCCGACTGGCTGGAGAAGCTGGAGGGCCGCCGGCAGGAGTGGCAGCACTGGAGCATCTGAGAGGATGGCGGAGCCGCGGCACTGAAGCATCCGAGCCTCACAGCGGCTTGTATTTCCCCGACGTCTGCAAATCCACGGCAACTTCCACATCGAAGGAATCTTTCCTCAGCATATACTCCTTGCCATCCCGGGTCAGCTGCTTCCAGCGTCCGGGATGTTTGCGGTACATGATCTCCTCCAGGCCGAAAGGATCGGCTTCGATCGCCAGCGCGTTCCGATAGACCGCTTCGATCTGCCGCTTGATCTGTCCGGCAGCGAACTCCTCCATCTCCTTCATCGCAATCGGCTCCATCATCGTCTGCTGGATGCCCTTGATGCTGACGCGGGCGTGATACCGGGGGCGGCCCTGGGCATCGAGCTTCAGGCCGATCTTGACCTTGGGAGCTTGCATATGGGCGGTGCCGAGGTCGAGCGCCCCTTTTTTCACCATGAACAGCTTGTTCTTCATGTTGGGGTTCATCCAGGTCCAGCCCTCCAGCTGCTCCTCGGTCAGCATCCCGGCGAATTTTCCTCCGCGATAGAAGCAAGCCCCGTCGACTTTCATCTTTGAGCTCGGCTTCTCCATCAGCTTCCAGCTCTTCTTGTCCAAAGACAGCTCCGGCACGTAAGCGGTAAGAGCCGGATGGTTCACCTCCCGCAGGAACCGGAACAGATATACAGGTTGGATCAGGGATTGCTGCTTGTAGCTCTCCTCCGGCATATGCAGCAGCGTTGTCGTGTCGGACAGGTTGAAGAAGCCCTTGGCCGTGAATATATCCTCCAGCGATTCCTGCGTGCCGTAGATCCAGATGTTGAACCGCACCTCGGGGTGAGCTCCTAGAACCTCGCGGTAATCATAGCTGGTCATATGCTCCTTGGCTTTCCGGGACAGCAGCAGAGCCGATACATGGGTGAAGCTCATCCGCATCTGGGACGACTCGTACATTTGGCTGAAGGCCATGTTGATGTCCTTCGCCTTGCCTTTGCCGGTCCAGATCGGAGTCGCGTTCTCCGATCCCGGCGCGCTCTCCCGCTTGGCTTCGTTGCTGAAGTCCAGCATCTGGACATAGACGGTGTAGTCCTTGCTCTCCTCGTCGTAGTCGATGCCGACGGCTTTGACGAACATCAGGTTGGCGGAGATCTCGCTCTTGAAGCAGCCCGCAGTCAGCGCAAGCAGAAGCAGCGCAGGAGCAAGGCGGATGGCCGGGGACAGGCTGGAGAGCTTCATTTGAACGGGTCCTGGACGTCGAGATAGCCCGGCCGCTCGGGCTTGCGCCGGAACGGGAGGATAAACAGCCCCGTCAGCAGATCCTTCGGACGCATCGGCGACAGCGGAGCCAGGAACGGAACGCCGAACGACTCCAGGCGCGCGAGGTAAACGGCGACACTGATCACCGCCAGCATGAAGCCGAAGATGCCGAGCATGGCGGAACAGACGAAGCAGTAGAAGCGGATCAGCGTCACAGCCCCGGAAAGGCTCTGGTTGACCAGCGTGGAGCCTGCGACGAATGTCATGGCGGCGATGACGATCATGACGGGGGAGACGAGGCCGGAGCGGACGGCGGCATCCCCGATGATCAGGCCGCCGACGACGGTCAGCGTCTGGCCGATCGCGCCGGGCAGGCGGGCGCCGGCTTCGCGGAATATTTCGATCAGCAGCAGGGCGAGGATCATCTCCTGCTCCACGTTGAGCGGCAGGCCGCGCCTGGCGTTCAGGATCGTCGCAAGCAGGCTGAACGGAATCTGATCCACATGGAACAGCGCCAAGGCCACATACAACCCCGGCAGGAAAGCGGAGATGAACAGGCAGACATAGCGCAGCAGCCGGGTGAAATTGACGTACATGTAATTGGATTGGACATCCTCGGCCGCCTTCATCAGGAGGAACAGATTGGCGGGAGCGACGATGACCGTCGGATTGCCCTCGAGCATGATGACGACCCGCCCGTTCATGAGGCATTCCACCGCGAAGTCCGGCCTCCCGGTGTACGTGGACAGCGGCACGAGAGTCCAGGATTTCCCGACGAGCAGGTCCTGCAGCTGGCGCACCGAGCCGACGTCGTCGACCTTCAGCTGCAGCAGCCTGCTCCGGATGCCGTCGGAGAGAGCCGGGTTGGCGATGGAGCTCTCGTACAGGATGGCGACCTTGGTGCGGGACCGGTCGCCGATCCAGAGATGCTCGCATTTCAGAGCCGGGGAGCGGAGGCGGAAGCGGATGAGCGCAGTATTGACCTCGATCTGCTCGACGAAGCCGTCCTTGGGACCGCGGACCGACACCTCCGTCGCCGCCTCGGAAGGCGTGCGTCCCGGGATGCTGCCCGCAAGCGCGGACCAGGCCTGCCGGGAGACGGGATCGAGGAGAATGGCTTCCGCCTGGAAAATGAGGCTGTTCAGCAGCGCCTGCCAGCCGATCCCCGAATCGCCGGAGCTGCCCGGATGCTCAAGCGGCTTCCAGCCGTCCGGCATGTCTTCCTGCCGGTCTCCTGCCGCGGCCTGCAGGCGTTGCGGCAAGCCGGCCCGGGCTTGCGGAAGGATGCGGTTCTGCAGCCGCACATCCGCCATCGAGCTGCAGTAGAGAAGCAGCAGCTGGGGGCCACCCGAGCCGGTATCGGCAGCCACGCTGCTTTTGGAGCCGGCTATTGATTCCGAGCGGCTTGCCGTGTCGGTCTCCATAACCGAGCTCGGGAGAGGAGCGGTCCTTTCCGGCTCGGCATCGTTCTTGGCCACAGAAGAAGCCCCGACGCTCGCTGCGGCGAGATCGCCTTGCGGCTGCGGTTGCGGATGGGGAAACCGCAGAACGGCCACATCATCATTGCCGGCATACCATTTCGAGAGAGCTTCATAGCTCGGGAAGGCTTCCTGCACCTTTGCGTTCATGATTCGGCAGCCTCCGTTTCCTTGTTTCCTTTTTTCCCGCTGCCTGTCCATCCCAGCACGGCGGCGAGGAACGAGACCATGAGCACGCCTCCGGCGAGGAAGAACGGATATTGGACGTAGGTCATGTACCGGATGACGGCCGTGTCCGGAATCGGCCACACCGCGATGGCCAGCACGGCAGCCGAGATGGCCGCCATCGCCCAGCTCCGGCCTTGGAGGGATTTGAAGCCGAGAAGCCGGACCATGAGATAGAATTCAAGGGAAATGCGGGCGAAGCCGCTGGAAATCCGCTGTACGATGGCGAACAGATCGATATGCTCGATGGTTCTGCCCAGCGAGACGACGCGCCATACCTCCAGCACCGGATTGCGCAGACGGACGGCCTCTATGGGCCCGAATACGGTGATGGCCGAGATGATCGGAATGAGAGAGAGCCAGGCCAGGAAGAGGGCGCTGAAGGCGAAGTGATGCCACCGGAACGTTCCCTTGACTTCCTGCTGCATCCAGATCAGCGTCCAGATCTCCATCATGGAGACGAGCGCAAGACCGGCGCCGGTCAGCATAGGAGCGTAGCCGTGCTGGAGAACGGGAAACAGCTGGCGGTAATCCTGGTTCGGCCGGTTGAGCATGAGCAGCAGCGCGTCCAGCACGATCGCGATCGGGATGAGAATGACGCTCGTGAGTCCGATGGCGCGCAGGCCGCTCATAGCCGAGAAGGCGCAGAGCAAGACCATCGAGCCGGCGATCAGAAGGAGCGGCATGTTCGCCATGTAGCTGCGGACAGCGATATGGCCGGTCTCCCACATCGTCGTGGACGCCTGCAGGAACAGCGCCAGAACGGCCAGGAGCCGGAATGCCCAGGAGAAGAAGGAGCCGAGCGTCTGCTGGAGCCACGATTCCAGAGAGCGGCCGTCGAGGCGCTTCACGACATACCAGGCGCCTGTCGCCCAGAGTAGCCCGGCGGGAACCGCCGCGAGCACGGATACCCAGGCGTCGTTCCGCGCCAGGCTGAGGATATAAGGCGGAACGATGATGTTGGCGACAGCCCCGCTGCTCAGCAGGGCGAGAGAGAGGCTGGTCCAGATGCCGATGGTTCGAATATGCGAGCCGGGATTCATGAGTCGCACCGCTTTCCTGTCCGAATTGACATCCCCTTCCGGGATGGAAATCATGATGGCAATTGGTAGTATGATCCACTTTTTCCTCCTCTATCCGAAGTCCGGCGGGAGACAAGCGGCGGCAAGTATGCTTAAATGGACATAACTGCCAACCTATGGATATTGGAGGAGGAACATCTGGATATGCACATGGAACTGCGGAGCCCCGGCTTGCTGCCCCGTCCCAGGCGCTTCAAGACGGCGGCAGCGCTGCTGCTGGCCGCCGGCTTGCTGCTCGGCGGATGCGGCTCTCCCGCCTCGGTGCAGCCGACGGCGGCGCCGACATCGGCGCCCGCCCCGGAGAGCCCGTCGCCGGAGCCGAGCCCTTCCGCTCCGCCGGAGCAGGCCGGACCGGCCGCGCCGCTGACGGGGCTGCCGCTGGCGGACGGAGCCGCCCTGACGGAAAGGCCGTATACGGTCATGGTCAACAACTTCTCCGCGGCTCGCCCCCAGAGCGGGCTGACCCATGCGGACATGCTGTGGGAGGTGCTCGCCGAAGGCGGAATCACAAGGCTGATCGCCGTCTTCCAGAGCGACGCCGGGTACAACGGAGCCGTCGGCCCCGTCCGCAGCATCCGGCCCTATCTGATCGAGATCGGAGAGTCTTTCCACGGCGTCCTCACGCATGCGGGCGCGAGCACGGACGCCTACGATATCCTGCAGCATCAGGGCAAGCCGTATCTCGACGAGATATCCAATGCGGGCGGCTACTACTGGCGGGACAAGACGCGCAAGGCGCCGCATAACCTGTACACCGATCTGGAGAAGATCACGAAGATCGCCGAGCGCAAGGGCTATCTGAAGTCGGCGGGAGGGCCTTCCTATACCTTCTCCTCGAGCCCTGCGGTGGATGCCGCCTCTCCTGCGGCCACCTCCGTGGAGCTGAAGTTCCAGCTGCAGAATTACAAGGTTGCCTATGAGTACGATGCCGGCTCGGCAACGTACAAGCGCTTCATCGACGGCAAGCCGCATGAGGACCGGGAGACCAAGGAGCAGCTCTCCGCCGCCAATCTGGTCGTCATCGGGGCCAAGCACCGGGCGTACGACGATTATGGACGGCTGGAGGTCGGCCTGAAGGATGGAGGGCCGGCGCTGCTCATCCAGCGCGGGCAGGTCATGGAGGCGCAGTGGAAGCGGGGCTCGGACGGCTCGTTCCGCCTCGTGAAGGACGGGCGGGAGCTGAGCTTCGTGCCGGGCAAGACGTTCTGGCATGTCATGCCGCTCGATCCTTCGCTTGAGGGGCATGTCACGTACAGCTGAATTCATTCGAGCCTAGAAGCCGGGAGGGCAGCAGCTCCCGCATACATGGACGCCGGAGCGGATAACCCGCCCGGCGTTTTTCGTTCTTCCTTTTTCGGCATAGGAGCGGAAGAAAGGGGAAGACTGGGAACAGCGAAAAAGGTCGAACGTTGTCGAAAAAACGACAATTTCGTGTCCGGCGGTCCGTTTTCGTTTACAAATTCTTTACAAGATGCGGAGCAACTGTGATAAGATTAGTTCGGCCCAAAATGGGCAAGCAGCATCATTTTCCTGAAAGCAAAGGGGACGAACATGGCCAAGAAGAATATTTTCTTCAAGACGCTGGAAGAGATGGCGGACACAATTGTCGAATGCGTGGAGTATTTCGCCCGCGGTGTCGAGGATCTGACGAATGTCGGCGAGTTTGCCAAGGTGATGAAAGATTACGAGAGCCAGTGCGACCGCTATACACATACGATCATTATGGAGCTCAACAAGACGTTCATTACGCCGATCGAGCGCGAGGACATCATGGCGCTGACGACGGCTCTCGACGATGTCGTGGACGAGATCGAGGCCTGCTCCTCCCGCTTCGAGATGTATCAGGTTACCGACCATGACGAATACATCCGCCTGTTCGCAGACAATCTGGTCCGCAACTCGCATCAAGTCAAGAAAGCGATCTACCTGCTGTCCCAGAAAAAGCTGCTTGCCATCCGCGAGCCGAATATCGCCATCAACGAGCTGGAGAACCAGGCCGACGATCTGCTGCGCGTCTGCATCAAGGCGCTCTTCACGAACGTCAAGGACCCGATCGAGCTCATCAAGCGCAAGGAACTGTATGAAATGCTGGAGCAGACGACCGACTACTTCGAGGACGTCGCCAACACGCTTGAAACCATCATCATGCGTAACAGCTAAATAGGATAGGGGACTAACCGCAGCCCATGGATACTACATTTGTCGTCATGATAGCGGTGGTGTTTCTGGCGTTGGCATTCGATTTCATCAACGGATTCCACGACACGGCCAACGCCATCGCCACCTCGGTCTCGACCCGGGCGCTCAAGCCGCGCGTAGCCATCATCATGGCCGCCGTCATGAACTTTGTCGGCGCGCTCAGCTTCACCGGCGTCGCCAAGACGATCGGCGGCAGCGTCGCCGACCCGGCCACGCTCGCCCACGGCGAGCAGATCGTCATCGCGGCGCTGCTCGGCGCCATCATCTGGAACCTGGTCACCTGGTGGTTCGGCATCCCGTCGTCCTCCTCCCACGCGCTGATCGGCGGCCTTGCCGGCGCAGTCATCGCGGCGGACGGCTTCGGAGCCATCAACGCAGGCGGCTTCACGAACATCATCAAGGGCCTGATCTTCTCTCCGTTCATCGCCTTTGCGATCGGCTTCACGCTCATGTGGATTCTGAAGCTGATCTTCGCCAACGGCAACCCTCATCAGCTCAACAAGGGCTTCCGCACCGGCCAGATCATCACGGCTGCATTCCAGTCGTATACGCACGGCACCAACGACGCGCAGAAGGCGATGGGCATCATCACCTTCGCGCTCGTGGCCGCAGGCATCCAGGACCATCTGGAGGTTCCGCTGTGGGTCAAGCTGTCCGCAGCGACGGCGATGGCGCTCGGCACGTCGGTCGGCGGCTGGAAGATCATCAAGACGATGGGCACCAAAATCTTCAAGATCGAGCCAATCAACGGCTTCGCGGCCGATCTCGGCTCTGCCGCCGTCATCTTCACCGCGACGCTGATCCACTTCCCGGTCAGCACGACGCATGTCATCACATCGTCCCTGCTCGGCGTCGGCAGCGCGAAGCGCTTCGCCAACGTCAAGTGGAGCATGGCGGGACGCATCGTCATCTCGTGGATCATCACGATTCCGATCGCGATGGGCCTGTCCGCCCTGATGTACAAGATCATCGAGTGGATCTTCCTGTAGGCGCATTGGACGGCTCCTCTTCATCCTGCAAGGCAAGCAGCCCGTCCGGACCGCTTCAAGCGGCCGGGCGGGCTGTCTTTTGCGCCTCAACAAGGCTGACGTTATTCATCAAACTTCTGTCTGCGTCCTTTCCGGCGCCTGCGGCTGCGGCTGCGCGGGCCTTTGGCGTAACCGCCTTTGCCTTTGCGGGAACCGGCCGGCCGGCGTTTCTTGTTCTTTCTTCTTTTTTTCGAAGGTTTCCAGTCGTCGTCCTCGAGATTCACCAGCTTGGATTTGTCCGAGCCCTTCTTGCCGAACGATCCCATCATGACCTTCACCAGCGGAGCCATCTGCTGGACGCTGCCGATGATTTTCTGGGCTTTGGTCATCGTGCCGAGAATGCCGTCAAGACCGCCGATCCGGTCTACGAAGCCTTTGAGATCCGACAGCTTGTCGAGCGAGAACAGGCTGCCCTTCTTCTCGGCTGCGGGAGCGGCCGCTTCCAGCGTGGCCAGCGGTCCGATCGACGTAGCGGGACCCGACGGCATCGCGGAAGGGAACGAAGACGGCATCGGAGCGAAGAGCGACTGCTGGGGCATATGCTGAAAAGGGAACGAATCGCCGAGGCCTGGGAAAATGCCTCCCTGAGAAGGCGGTCCGGAAGCAGGTGTGTTGCGCTGGCCGGATGGAGGGTAATAATTCGGGTTCACTTGCAATCACATCCTTGGTATGAGGCGGATTTACTCCGCTTTTGTTACAGTGTATGGAATAGGCGGGCGGAAGGTATGGACGATAGCCCGGTTTTTGCCGAAAAACCCATGGGGGGACGCCAGCGGGAAATTCCCATGGGAAAGGAGAGCTTCCGGTCCTGCGGCATGGAGATGGTCAGGAACAAAACGGGGATTCATTGGCTGGTGCGAGCAGGTTGCGTTGGGACCGCATCTCCAGACTCCTTGGAGGATACTCTTTCGCCTTCTCCCGATGAGAGCGGCGGCCAGCCGGAAGCATCGGCAGAATGCCGCGCGGCGACGCCGATATGGATGGCGTGAAAGCAGCCGTTAGGCAGCGTTTAGGCAGCATGAGACCGGGCTTGCCGAGGGAGAGCTCCGCCGCGGAATAAGAGCTGTTTCGGCGATTTATTACGATAGCGTTTTCATTTTTCTATTGTCCTCTAAAGCGTGAACACGGTGACTGGTTGTTTTCTTCGCCGTATCCCTTTAGAATGAAAGGTAGCGACACTAGCCAGAAAGTCAGCGATACTCTTACCGAGGTGAAGGATTAATGCAGCTAAAGAAGCTGAACGATAAAGCAATCGACCAATTATTCGAAGCGGTGCTCACGCTCAAGAGCGTGGAAGAATGTTATGTGTTTTTTGACGACCTGTGCACGGTCAACGAGGTCCAGTCCCTCTCTCAGCGTCTGGAAGTCGCGCGCATGCTGGGCAAGGGAAGCACCTATAACCAGATCGAAGCCGAGACGGGAGCGAGCACGGCGACGATCTCGCGCGTCAAGCGCTGCCTGAACTACGGCAATGACGGGTACAAGATGACCCTCGACCGCCTGAACCGCTAATGAGCTCCGCAGGCCATCCTGTTCCGCTCGGCAACCCGGATGGGGAGCGGTCCTTGCAAGCATCGGCGACGCCATCATCCTCTTTTCCTTCCCCGATTGTCCGTCCCGGCATTCTTGTCATCAGCCACGGCTCCCGCGACGGGGGCTGGGTGGCGCTCGTGGACGAAGCCGTCGAGGCGGCAGCGATACGACTTCAGCAACCGGCCGGCCCTGTGCCGGTCGTTTCGTCGTTCCTGGAGCTCGTGGACGGGCGTCTGATCCAGGACGGGGTCGACGAGCTGCTGGGACGCGGAGTGACGGATATGCTCGTGCTGCCGCTGTTCGTCTCGTCGGGAGCGACGCATGTCGACGACATCATGCAGGCGTTCGGCCAGCCTCCTGCGGGGAAGCGGGCAGGAGAGCTCGGGATGTTTCGTGTCGGCGGCGCCCGCATCCATCCCGGCCGGCCGATCGACGACGAGCCGGAGATCGCGGAGCTGCTGCTCGCGAATATCCGGGAGCTCTCCCGCGATCCGGCGAGCGAGGCGCTGCTGCTGATCGGCCACGGCTCGCGCGAGCCTGTGTTCCACGGCCGCTGGCGCGAAGGGATGACCCGGATGGCGGAGCGGATCCGGGCTGCGGGCGGCTTCGCCCGCGCGGAGACGGCGATGCTGCTGCCGGATCAGGCGGCATGCAAGCTGTCGGCGATGCGGCGCAAGCGGCCTCGGGAGCGCGTCATCGTCGTTCCGCTTTTTCTTAGCCAAGGATATTTCACAACCTCGGTGATTCCCGGACGCCTGAGTGAGTTAGAATATGAATATAATGGTCGGGGGATGCTCCCGGATGAAGCGGTCGTCCGCTGGATGCGGCGGCAGATGCTGCAGTGGCTGGAACAAGCAGGAGGATGAAGCATGAGCAAGACGTACAAGAGAGCCCGTCTGATCTACAATCCGACTTCCGGGCGCGAAGAGATGAAGAAAAGGCTTGGCGATATCCTCACCATGCTGGAGCGCGGGGGCATCGAGACGAGCACCCATGCCACAGCCGGGGAGGGCGACGCCTCCATCGCGGCGGCCGATGCGGCTGACCGCGGCTTCGACATGATCATCGCCGCCGGCGGAGACGGCACGCTCTACGAGGTCATCAACGGCCTCGGCGAGAAGGAGAACCGCCCGCCGCTCGGCATTCTGCCGGTCGGCACGACCAACGACTTCGCCCGGGCGCTCGGCATTCCGCGCAACCTGGAATATGCGTGCGAGCTCATCACACGCCAATATACCCGTCCCATCGACGTCGGCCGCGCGGGCAAGAAGTACTTCATCAATATCGCCGGCGGCGGCTCCATGACGGAGCTGACCTACGAGGTGCCGAGCAAGCTCAAGACGCTGATCGGGCAGCTCGCCTATTACATGAAGGGTCTGGAGAAGATGACGCGCCTGCGCGCCACCGAGGTATCCATCCAGGCGGAGGGAATTCCGGACATCCATGAGGAGATCATGCTTTTCCTCATCTGCAACAGCAACTCCGTCGGCGGCTTCGAGAAGCTGGCCCCCGATGCGAGGCTGGACGACGGCCTGTTCGAGGTCGTCGTGCTCAAGAAATGCAACCTGGCGGAGTTCATCCGCATCGTCACGCTCGCCCTGCGCGGCGAGCATTTCAACGACCCGCATCTGATTCACTTCAAGACGCCGCGCATGCAGATCACTACGCCGGACTACGTCCAGCTCAATCTCGACGGCGAGTACGGCGGCACGCTGCCCTGCATGTTCACGATGCTTCCTTCGCATTTGAATATCTTTGTGGACCAGGATGGGAAGGCTAGCTACTAGCAATTGGAGAAGCTCTTGAAGAGCAGCCTCCGAAGCCGGAAGGTCGTTCCGATCGCTGTTGAAGGCCGGATTTCTTGATTTGATTACCCCCTTGATGGGGGAAACCCGGCCTTCAAAGGCGAACGCTTACGCTTCTTCACGACCATTCCGGCCTCTCCGGCTAGAAGGATTAAGTGCTTATCCATGGCTGCATGCTACGCTTCCTGCACCATTGAGTAGGTTGCATATAGGTGGCTGAAGCCCGCCACATGGAAGCCTGTGACATGTAGGAAATGAACTTATATGGAGGAACTGGCCTCACCTTCCGCCCTTAGCCCACTTCTTTGAAAGTGTCAACCTCACTTTCTGTACCTGTTAATATGCTCGTTGAATGGTATATTTGCACATCGGTGGCCGATGTCAACACATGTCAATGAAAAGAGCGCCAGACATCATGATGTCTGGCGCTCTTTGTCTTCCTGCTGCTTTGCTTTCAGGAGGCTCAGGATTAGGATCACCGCTTCGGCTCGCCAGTAGACCGACCATCGAGAACGCTCTATGGTCGCATCCCTCTGAAAAGGGCTTGGAGACTTCTGCCACGGAGCGAAAGAGGCGGAAATATGGTATTCTTGACAGACGGACAAGGCCGCGAGCGGAACCGTTCGTTCCGCGACATAAGAGGCATCAAGCCTCTTATCGGAGCTTTTAGACTACGAAGAGAACGGATGAAACGAAGAGATGAAACCAGCTTTGCCAGTCGGCAAAAACGATACGGTCACGCTCGACATCATCGGGCTGACGCATGAAGGCGAAGGGGTAGGCCGAGTCGACGGCTTTACTCTATTCGTCCAGGGAGCGCTGCCGGGCGAGAAAGTCACCGCCAAGGTGCTCAAGACCAAGAAGACCTATGGATATGCCAAGCAGCTGGAGCTGCTCCAGGCAAGCCCGGACCGGGTCGAGGCTCCGTGCCCGATCTACAAGCAGTGCGGCGGCTGCCAGCTGCAGCATATGAGCTACGAAGGACAGCTGGCCTGGAAAAGGCAGCATGTCATCGACAGCCTGGAGCGCATCGGCAAGCTGACCGTGACCGGCAGCTCGCGGGCGGTTGAAGGCCGCGAGACCGCTGAGTCCGGCGCTGCTGCGGTCTCCGAAGAGCATGGCTCGCGCGCAGGCGTGGTCGTCCATTCGACGATCGGGATGGACGAGCCATGGCGCTACCGCAACAAGGCGCAGGTCCCCATCGGCATGGCGATGGCGGACCTGGACGGAGGCGCGGCCGGCAGCCTGATCGGCGGCTTCTACGCCCGCGGCTCGCACCGCATCGTCGACATGGACTCGTGCTTGATTCAGCACGAGAACAATGACTCTGCGGTGCGGCAGGTCAAAGCCATCGGCAACCGCGTCGGCATCTCCGCGTACGACGAAGCCACAGGGCGCGGTATCCTCCGCCATGTCGTCGTCCGGACTGGATTCGTCACCGGCGAGATGATGGTCGTCCTCGTCACGAACGGACCGCGCATTCCGCGCCTTGAGGACTGGATCCAGGGTATTCGCGAAGCACTGCCCGCAGTGACGAGCATCGTGCAGAACATCAACAAGCGGCAGACCAACGTCATCTTCGGCGACGAGACGCGCACCCTCTGGGGCAGCGATGTCATTTACGACGAGCTCGACGGAATCCGCTTCGCCATCTCTGCACGTTCGTTCTACCAGGTCAATCCGGCGCAGACGCTCCGGCTCTACCAGTCCGCCGTCGATTATGCCGGCTTGACCGGCAGCGAGAATGTCATCGACGCCTATTGCGGCATCGGGACGATCTCGCTGTTCCTGGCCCGCCGCGCGGGACATGTGTATGGGGTTGAGATTGTTCCGGAAGCGATCGAGGATGCCAAGCGGAACGCTTCATTGAATGGAATTGAAAATGCATCGTTTGAAGCGGGAGCTGCCGAGGTCGTCATTCCACGCTGGCGCTCGGAAGGCATCAAGCCGGACGTCATCGTCGTCGATCCGCCTCGTAAAGGCTGCGACGAGCAGCTGCTGGATACGATTCTGGAGATGAAGCCGGAGCGGGTTGTATATGTGTCGTGTAACCCAGCGACCTTGGCGAGGGATCTGCAGGTGTTGGAGGCCGGAGGGTATAGGACGGTTGAGGTACAACCGGTGGATATGTTCCCGCATACGGTGCATGTGGAGTCGGTGGCGCTGTTAGTACAAAAGGATGTGAATATCTCAAAAAGTCATCTCAGAGCCTAAAAAGTCATCTCAAAGCCTAAATAGTCGTCTCACGAGCCGAGCGAAACGCAGGTATCCACTCCTGTTTTCCTCGGCTTCTTTTGTAAATCAGGGAAGCGGGTTTAGGGAGAAGGGGAGAACTCAAACTCCTCGAATCCCTTGTTCTATCAAGCTTTTCCTCAATATCTTCTCCAATTTTTACTCCGATTTCTTTTCCTCTGATCCCTGTTTTATCCCTGCTCTACCCTGCCTTTCCCCCTGCTCTTAATTCGACTTTATTTACTTTTTTATCACAGTTTTTCTCCGATTTGCCCCCGATATTACTCCGATTTATAGGACGACTTTATTTGCTCGTGTTGAAACAGGGGAGTTAGGGTGAGAGGCGTTAAAGCCAAGTGGCGCAAGGATTTGTGGCGATTTGGTGGGGGATGGTGGCGCAACACGACTTTTTGAGTAGTTCACATAGTAGGGATAATAATAGGTTTTGCTATTTTGATTGAGTTGTTTGTATTGGGAAAAGGGGACAGGGAGGACATGTGTTTTTACAATTGCATTAAGAAGAACTTGAATTAAGCGTGAAAAGGGATCGTCTCAATTGTCAGAGACCCCATTCGGTTTCTGAGGATAAAATAAGGTGAAAACGTATCTTTTTAATGGATCGAATATAGATCAATTATAGAACTAATATAAAATGATATTTGTAAATATCGTATTTGATTTATTGTGTACTTTTGTGATAACATTTTCCTACAAGGAGTTATTATCCAAGCCCAAATATAGTGAGGTGAATAGTTCATGCATTCTGATTTTGAATTGAAAGTTTTATCACTGATTGGTTCTATGAAAAATGAGATTGATATATTAAAAGAGGAGGTAGCACTTTTGAAGAATCAGTTACAACATACTCAACCAGATTTGGCTTCAGAAGTTGATAAATTGTCCATTAATGATGTGCGTGATTATATTAAGAGTCAGTTGTTCAAACTGAATCCACAATTGCAGTTTACAAATGGAAGTCGTTCACTAGGGAAACTAACGATTTCAAACGGAGAAAATACCATAGATAGAATATTGATTCGAACATCAAAGTCATTTCGAGAAAAAGAAGGATATGCATCAGGGTGGTTTACCTTTAATGAAAGTCTTTTGAATAAGTATGATATTTACTTTTTCGTGGTAAAGGACTTTGACAAAGAGCTACATGTTCTTGTTTTGAATAAAACCGAAATTCAAGAGTGGATAAGACATAAAACAACCGATTCGAACGGTAATTATCATTTTTATGTCAATCATATTCATGGAAAATGGATTGATGATCGAGAAGGAGTTTATGATTGCAGTAGATTTTACAACAACTGGGGTGTCGTAGAGCAGTTACTAATTTCGAAAGAATGTGACTAGTTTGTTTTTAGATGGATTGATAGTTGAAATATATCTTCCGCAGACGTTATTGTGAAAATGGTTCAAAAAATGGTAAGCAACTTATGATCCTGAAGTAATTCGCATAAGTACGAAATAGATCAATTGTTGAGTAAATACTTTAATGGAGTTATATTCGACAATTCAAAAACTACAAGGAGCTAAAAGAATGACGAAATGGCACATAAGCAAAGAGCAGTATCAAACACTTTTATCGTATGTTGGATGCGGAGATTTTCAGAAATCGAAGATTTACGTTTTTGGAATTGAAGAGGGACTGGGTGGACATGATGAGGAATCAAATATTGTTGCTAGAGTCGAAAAATTTGGTTCCTTTGATTCCAACGGTAATCTTACCTCCGCACTCAGTCCTCCAAATAGAGAACAAGGTTATTGGGAACCAAATGCTCAGTCAGGTGGTCAAAAAATCAGAGATTACATATATAAAAGGGATAGAACTTTGTTAACTGGAAAGCCAGCTAAGGGAGCATTTAACGAGATAATTGCAAGGATGTGCCTGGAATTAGAACAACCAAAAGAAAGTAAAGATTACTGGTTTCGATTAATGAATGATGATAAGGACATAGCCAGAAAAATCAAGGATCGTATACAAACACTATTTCAATCCTCTACTGATGATCTTCTACATACTGCTCTTACTGATTGGAAGCCATTGCCTAGAAGAGATATGAAAAAGTGGCCAATTGAATTTCAACCGACATCTACACAATTTGGTTTGGATTCAAAGTTATATGAAAGGGCATTTTCATTAAAATATGAACAGGAGTTCTGTGACAACAATACGAACTATACCGAGGATGTAGAGAAACGCCTTGCTATTTTGCGCAATCTCTTTAATAGTACAAATTCTCCAATCATGATGTGTTTGGGTGAAATACCCACTAAAAGACGTGTGTTAGAAAAAATTTTTCCTGAAGCTGAATTTAGAACTTTTCAATCGACAGTTCACCCAACTCATTCAAGTTTAAAAGCAGAAATACAACTGGAGGCTCGAACATTCAATATCTTCTTGCTTCCATTCCCACTAAGAACATCAAAGGAATGGGGAAGAAGAGATGATATAAATGAAACCGCAGGAAGCTTCATGCTGAGATACTATCAAGAACTAACACAGGAATATTTTAAACCAATTATCTCAACCATGAATGAATTCAGTAGCAAATCGTAAAGTTGTTACTGAGCCGACGGAGTGAGGCAAAGAAAACGTAAAGATATAGAGTCGGTAATCAAAGATGTTTTGATCTTCCTACTCCATATTGATTGCTCAATGTGTAGCTGTTACATAACTCACGCATTTTTATTCGCCGAAAAACTCGTCCTAGAGCAAATAGCTAATTTCATTTATCTCAACCTCCAACCTATCTCCCAACGAAAAGCAGGAAATGTTGGGAATAGCGGAGTTAAAATAGGACAAGTTGGGTAAAATGCCTGTAATCACAAGGGTCAGCAAGGAATAGAGCAAGAGGGTTTAGGGGTAGCGCTTCTCCTAACCCCTCCTTTTTCTATCCCCTACCCTTCCCCTGAAAAGGCTAAAGCTCAAGCATGCTAGAGAACCAAATTGGTAGTTATGTCGTACAATCAAGTACATAGAAGAAATCAAAAGAGGAGGTGCTTAACTTGTACGGGCATCAGTTTTATCAGTATCGAATCTCCAAATGTGTTGACTTTTTATACAGGTATTTGCGATCGGGAAATTTTGAATCGCTGGAGGTATTAGCGGCAGACATATACATTGCTGTTGAAGATATGAAAGAAGAGCTTCGAAGCTGTGGATACTTTATCGTTCCAGAATTGAATCAGTTTATGAAGATTGATATGGGAGAAGCAAACTAAATGTTTTCCCTTGTACATAAATCAATTTCATGTTGATAAGGTGTCTTTTCGGAAATTTTCTTTACCAGATTACTTGTTCTATTAAATGCGATCTGATCTTGTAACTAGCTAGCAGGTTAAAAAGGGAGGTATTTCCAATAATTTGTCGAATAAGCAAAATGAAAGGAGATGGTGATTGTGCCTGCAAAAAGAAAAAGCTTCTATGCATATCAGATTGATTTACATTTCTTGGATGGACAAAGACAAGTTGATTCGATTAAATGGGATTTTACAATAATGAGCACTCTAATGGATCATATTTCCCAATTACCCAGCGCAATAAAGACTGAGAGGTTTCATGATTCATGGTTAATTTACCTTGACCATTTTTCGATTGAGACAAATTATTTGTTTGGGCGGTTTGCATATGCGGAATATGGAACAACTGGAGAATTAATTCATGCGGATAACCTTACTAGACGACCAAACCCAAAACATTTAAGGGAAGGAGAAACAATCTATACATATTTTTTGATTAGAAAAAGTGATGGGTTGCTTCTACTTCAGTCACATTCGAAATTGAATCGTCCTCGTATTGAGGAGTATATTGAGCGATTCGGAGATCCAGTCATTAGACAGAACCAATTAACGTATATACAAATATGCACCTTGTTAGATAACTCATTTTTTGAAAATATTCAAGCTTTAAACTCAGTAAATAAAATTTCAATTGAAGTGACGACAGCGCAGCCTGCCGCTGATGAAAATGCGGCTGTGAGGGCACTACAAGATGAGGCGGAACTTACTGACGCTACAAGTGTAAAGCTGGATTTCTCGGCGAAATATAGAAGAAGCGGTCTTGCTGGTGCAGTTCCATTTGTAAGGAGGTATAAAGATAAACCTGGCGTAACCAAAATCGTTGTAAAAGGAAAGTTAGCAGGAGCCGAAAAGGTTATCAGGATGGATGAATCACAAGAAAAATACAAGCGAAGTGTCGAAGTAGATGGTACTGGGCAACCCACATTAAGGTCTGTAGAGACAGTTCTATTTGAGATTGCACAAAGAAGGGAATTACTAAGGAGAGGATAGTTTGAAATGCGAAAGCTAAAAGCTTTTTATAAAGCAAACAATTTCCCTTGGATTACATTCAAAAGATATTGGAAATATGCTTCTGTCTCCGAAATCCTGGTCGATTTTTTCTTTCCTATCTTGATTTCTATCGTTTTATTATTCTTTACATCATATTCAGTTGATAAGTTATCAATTTTAAT
Source organism: Paenibacillus sp. RUD330 (assembly GCF_002243345.2). Taxonomy (NCBI): domain Bacteria; kingdom Bacillati; phylum Bacillota; class Bacilli; order Caryophanales; family Paenibacillaceae; genus Paenibacillus; species Paenibacillus sp. RUD330. The sequence goes on along the minus strand of NZ_CP022655.2, from coordinate 4,683,764 downwards.
AGAAAAGTTTCAACAAATTAGTGGGCAAGTAATTGCCGCTATTTCTATTCTTGCAGGATTCAATATAGCAAGTATTACAATCCTCTCTACGATTACAAGTGGTCCAACGGGTGTATTGAGAAATAGAAGATCCAGTGATGGAGCAATGAATCTTTATGATATGTTAATTTGCTTCTTTACTTGGGCGGTAATAATTCAACTTATAGTTGTTTTTTTGAGCATTATTCTATTTTACGTTGGTTCTTTCATCCCTCAGAATCTAAAAGAGTGGCAAATTTCATGGTGGGCATGGGGGCTGGCAGGTTCATGGCTTACCATAACAATACACTCGATTTTGCTTTCGATTCGGAATATGAAGACACTTTTCTTATATGTTACTTACAAAGAACCAAGCAATAACGGCTCAAGCAATCACTAGAAATAGCCGCATATAATGCGACTTTACTTTACTGCTTTACGAATCCCTAGGTCATTCGGTTCACTAAGGAGTGGAACTTACAAATTGAGGAGACTGAATATGTGTAAAGAATTATTGGAAACAATAAGTCCTTCTGTAACTCTTACGATAAACCAAATTGATGAATGTGCTAAAATTAATGGTACGGGAGTATATGTCATTTGGGATTAAGATAAGTCTGTAGAACAACCATCATGCTATGAATCAATACATCGTTTATATGTTACAAAGGGGTTTCATCAGTCAAATCATCAGAAAACTTGGCTTACGTAAAGTGACGCTAATAAATTGGGAATTCCGCTTGAGTATAAGTATGACCAATACTGTAAGCAATGTGGAGTATATACTTATGACAGCACACAGACAACATTTAATCAAAATTACAAATACTCGTTTTGTATATAGTGACAAGCACATACCATTTTACTATATCCACCAAAATAAACACATAACGCAAATAAAACTCATACCGCCGCTGAATACTTTTGAATCAATTGTTATAGTGAATGTGAATTGAATATTGAATCGGAAGCACCGCAGACCAACCCTAATGGGTTAGTCTGCGGTTTTTTTGCATTCTAAAACAAATTGGAGGATTGAGAAGATGAAATATTGTACGTTCTGTTCCGAAAAAACCGAGATGGTATTTAACCACCCTGTACATGAGATCGGAACGCTTTGTGCTAGTTGCTACTTGCAATTACATGGATCGTACGGTACTTGTGGCGGGAGCTTTTTACCGACAGAGATCAAAGAAAATGTGAATTATCAAGTCAGAGCTAAGTTTGTTAGGATGGGTGAGAATAATTACGTTGCCTGTTTCGATTGTTTTGATGTGATTCAAAATGGATTTCTACGGCAGATTGTATAGAACAGCAGTTTTTCAGTTCAATAATTTTTCAATATTTTTTTATAAATGCGTGTGAAAAATAGTCTCTATTATATGCCTATACAAATGAAAAAAACGGTAATATAATTCGATCATAACTAACAGGAAATATACATAATTGGGGGAAGAGATATGGGGGAATTGGTTTACTTTCAGAAGAGGGATGTTGGAGCACTTGAAAAATATATTGATTTAATAATTGATGCGTCTGAATTGGTTAAGGATGTTGATTTTGAGATAGTTTCGATGATTGTAATGGACAATGAGTTTGATACTTATTCATTGGGTGGTTTCCTTGGAACCAGTAGCAATGACTTATTTCAAGGGAATAGTGGTGCTTTAGAACAAGCAAGGAGTCTACTGAAAGAGAAAGGGAAGTTAGACGATATTGAAGCTGTATTCACTACTCAATTTCAGAGCAATAGCAATCTTGCATTTTACAGGATAAAAGACAGAGTTGATATTGATCTCGCAACAGAAGTTGGCTTAGGGGTTGTTTCGTATAAAGGTGAATTAATGATTTATTCTCCGCAAGTGGATGAGGATCCTACGGATACGGTGTATGAAATGGTTAGGTTGAAGGTGTATTTTCAACTTATTCATCCTGAAAGTATTGACGAAAATCTAAAAGAATCTTTTAAGAAGAGTGCTGATTTGATTCAGTCTTTGATGCTCATCGATAGTTGGAAGCACATAGGGATATTAGAGGAGATATTCGGATATTGATTTTACATCGAGAGGAGATATAAAGATGTACTTTACAGAAGAAGAGCGGAAAGCAATTATCCGATCATTATCGAAGAGCCAAAGAAATGCTTTACACGTTTTCTCAAGATTATCAAAACAATCATATTTCGCCAATGTATTAGCTTCTTATAAAGGAACTGAACGTTTTTTCTTTGATGGCTATGTCGATCACGGGGGAGTTAAAAAGGGGGTTACTTGCCTCTGTGGAAAGTCGTTACGATACGAATTTATACTTAGAGATATAAAGAGCGGGCAAAAAATAAGTTTAGGGAGAACACACTTTCAAAAAGAGTTGGATATTCCTGATCATATTGCAAGACAGGTACATAAGGGGATTCATCAGATTAACATTGAATTGGATGAGATTTTAGATAAAATTTGGCGGAATGATACCAAGTTGCCACAGTCTATAATCAAGCATATTAATGAGATCGAGTTTTCTGAAGAAATTGAGTGTTTGTTAAATGCCAATCTCCCGCTGTTAAGAAGGCATATCGATTATTTGTTTGATGTGACAAAAGAATTAAGACAGGTAAACAACGTAAGTAAAGTTGAAATGGATGAAGCATATATAGAATTTCGGGATATTCATGAAGGAAAAATTAATTATAAAGATTACATTGAAAGAAAATTCGAGAAGTCAATAGAGGAGTATATGTTACAACAGGATTATCCCGAATCTGTTGGTCGAATAATCAAACATTTGATTAGACATGATGGGCTTAAAGACTTAAAGCTATACGGTGAGACACATGCATTAGAAAAACATTTTGAACTCTATCTATCTGAACATCCTAAATATATGGAACGGGAGAATGGCTACTTCAAGAATTATATTCACATTGATAATGAGAGTTTACGATCAAAATATCAGATGTAGAAGATGCTTCAAATGCAAACTCCGATCAGGAGGAGGCAATAAAAAACTGATGATAGCTATTTAGGGGGGGAATCTTGATTACAAGAATAATGAAATTAACATTTGCAATGATCATGTCTATTGTTTTACTTGTCGGTTGTACTCAAACAAATTCGATCGTACAGCAAATCCATGGCAATGACAATGCAGATGTGAAACAGGTCGCCGAAACAAAGTCAACTACTCAGCAATCGGTATCAGAAACAACAACATCATCTATTGATTTGATTAAATCGAGTGAAGAATCAACTCAATCCAAAAAACAAGCGACGAGTCCCGAAGTGTTGAAAGGGAACATGGCTGTTCATTTTATTGATGTAGGTCAAGGCGCATCTCAGCTCATTGTTGGACCATCGGGTAAGACAATGTTGATTGATGCAGGCAATAACGATAAAGAGGAATTGATTGTAGCCTATTTGAAGAAACAGAAGGTTAACAAAATTGATATTTTGATCGGAACTCATCCCGATGCCGACCATATTGGCGGATTGGATGCGGTCATTGATAATTTCGATATTGGCAAGATCTATATGCCGAAGGTACAGTCTAATACAAAGACCTTTGAAGATGTCCTATTAGCAATTCAAAGGAAGGGATTGAAGATTACCACAGCAAAAGCAGGTTTAACACTTGAGTGGGAGTCGAATGTGACAGTAAAGATGATTGCTCCTGTCAATCAGTACGATGAAACGAATGAAATGAGTGCGGTTATTCATCTTAGTTACGGCTCTACCTCCTTTTTGCTCACAGGTGACGCTGAGGCTGGATCCGAAAAAGATATGATTAGCTCCAATGCAAATTTACGGGCTGATGTCTTGATGGTCGGGCATCATGGTTCAAAATCATCTACAACTCAAGCCTTCTTAAATGCTGTTCAACCAACATATGCTGTCATCCAGGTCGGCATAGACAACAAATACGGTCATCCAACCTCTGAGGTGTTTCAGCGGCTAAACGCTAAGAAAATCAAGATATATCGGAATGACGAACAAGGAAATATCATTTTCACAACGAATGGCAAGGAAATAACAGTAAAGACATCGGGTGGAGGGAGTCCATCGAAATCGACTGCAAAGCCATCCGAGCCAGCGGCGGCAAAGCCGACTGAAGTTCCGAAAAAGCAGGAAGATAATGTGGTGTACAAGAACTGTACAGCAGTCAGAGAGGCTGGGAAGGCTCCGTTACACAAAGGCGATCCTGGCTATTCCACAAAGCTAGATAGGGATGGCGATGGCATAGCATGTGAATGATAGAATGGGAGGGATAGATATGAAGGGGATAGTTGATCGATTTGAAGGCGAATTCGTTGTCATTGAGATAAACGGAGTAACGAAGGACTTTGCAAGATCGGAAGTGGACAGTGCCGTTGAGCCTGGAGATTCAGTGATCCTGATTGATGGCAAATGGGTGACTGATGATGATGAAACGAAAAGTAGAGTTGGGGTAATAAAAGAGCTGATGAAGGATGTTTGGGAGGATTAGTGATGGGTTGTGCTAATGCTGGGAAGTGACGGATTCCTTTTCTTGAACAGTCAGACAGCAAAAAAATCTTGCGTATACTATGGTTATCAAGTATATTAAAATCAAATAAATATTGATCGGATTTGCGGAAGTACCGCAGACAAAAACCTTTAAACGGGTTAAGTCTGCGGTCTTTTTGCGTTTCCGAAACAAAATGGAGGATGAAGAATATGAAATGTTGCACGTTTTGTTCTAATGAATCAGAGATGCTATTCAATCACATGATCAATGATATAGGAGCGCTTTGTTTGGATTGCTACATGAAGCTTCGAGGGGGATGTTCGGTATGTAATGAGAGTCTGTTGCCAGAGACAGTTGAAGAAGGGGCTAGTTATAGAGTAGAGGCGAAGTTCATTGGGATGGTCGAGAAGAATATCATTGTGTGTGATTACTGTTATACAGAAATTCTACGGAGGTTCCCAGAAATGATGGCGTGAAATGGAAGAGGAGTAGGAAGAGTTGGGCATAGGGTTTAATATTACACAATGAAACAACTTTATTTCACGTACTAAGGACGGGAAATGTGCTATACTAAAAAAATAAAATCAACTTAATCGAAATTGAGGGGATTCGAATGTGTATATTTCGAAACGAACCCAACAAAATATTTTTGAAATTACCTGTCGGTCATTAGATCGGCAGGTTTTTTATTATTGCATATAGTCATAAATTTGATGCTGTTGTCTAAAGTCAGCGCTCCTGACAAAGAGAAGCTGAAAGGCTTGGGATCTCTTTTTTACAAATAGTGAGGTTGATAGAATGAATGAAGCAGTGGACAACTTTGATTGGAGAGAATTTGAAGAACAAAAACAAAGAATACTTTCTATATTGAAACAGGAGTATTCAGTCTTTGGGGGGGTTATTGGTGAGGTCTGCTACTGTTTTGGAGCTATTTCCAGAATCATATAGCAGTTCAAATGATAACTGGACCTATTTCTAGCTTGGTGCAGGATGCGTAATTGTTATCTACATATTTTCGGATAAACGTCGAAAGTAAGATCAGGGTAATACGAGGAGGGGTTAAAATACGGTCATATTCAAAAGAGCAATTGGCTAAGAATCAGGAGAAAAGAGGAGGAATGTGACAATGGAATCTATTTGTACTTGTGGCAAAACCAAAGAGTTTAGAGTCGGCTCGAATGAATTATTCGTAGGTACTCGGAAAATCGTCATTCATAACATTCCACATTACTTCTGTTCGCAATGCAACAAGGAGTCATATGATTCAAAGTTACCCGTTGATGCTGCACTAAAATATGCTTACAAGAACAATGTAGCTGAGTTCAATTGGGAAGAATATAAGGCGTATGCATCTGCATATGAAAAAGCTTTCGAGATCGGTATATTAATGGTTGTCAGAAGGATGGCCGATAGCGGGATGCAAATGGAAGAGGTCGCTAAGTATACCGACTATTCCCCTGGTGAGTTGGAGCGATTGCTTGAAGACGAAGCTGATTTGATAAAAGAAAGAATGCAATATCACATCCACGCATCTGCATTTGAAAGAGAATGGCATCGACAAATGAAGGAAGCAAGTGATCAGACGATTGAAGGAAGATTGAGCAAGATTAAAGCACGGATCCAGGTGTTTCAATCACAGTATGGCGATACATATGAAAACTGTTTTGGTCATCTTGCTGACGACTTTGAAATAGACGCCCACCCCGAAGCTGTAGACATCTTTGATTGGCGGGATCTCGAAAAAGAGAAGGATCGCATCGAACTTGCACTTGAAGATGATTTTCAAGATGGCGTTTTCGCTATACCTTCATCCTCAAAAGTAAAGGTTCGTGCATTGTTTAATTATTGCAAACAGGTTGGCAAGGAACCGTCTGAACTTAGTGCAGATGAGCTTGAGCAGTTTATGGAAGAATGAGGAGGGGGTTAGATTGCCGCTGAGACGAAATCGTGAAGTTAAAAATCCGAATAGAAAAGACATGAAGGTGCTTGATATGAGCTTCTCTGTCTCGAAGGAAAATCAGAGATTGCTAAAGTATATTGAAGAACTCAAAAGGAAATCGAAGTAATAGTACGAATATGGAGTTGAATTAGAGGGGAGGGAACGATTTTTGGTTAAGGTAAAGAAAGAATTACCCCAAAAGAGTTGTAAATTTGAGACTAAGATCCCGCAAATGGGAACTAGAGAATTAAAATTGTCGCAGGATGCACTACAATATTTGAAAGTAAACTCGCCTGTTTCTAAAATTCCTGTAGATGCAAATGAGATGGGAGGACATCATATATGTTTGATTCATATTTGATTTGGTGGAGAGAGAGCTTTTTTGCGGGGGAATCGATTGATGAAATCATTGCTGGCATAGAAGACAACTATAGAAAGAATCGGTTCATTGCGATGTGGTTCATGAAAAGCAAGGAAGAGTTTTGGACTTATTATGCGATGAGAAAAGAACTCAAACTTGAACGTGTTTTTAATACGATTATTGCGACGATATTCTATGAAACGGAGAAAAAAGAATGGAAGCAAAGATTAATCGATTTGCTCGAAATTACTCACGATCTGCAAGAATCTGAGGAGGTTCCGCTTTATGAAATTAAGGTGTTGCAGAAAGACATGAACTCCTATGAGGTTTACCGCCGCAAGAAGCTCGGCATACCGCTTTATCCTTGATTTTAAGCCTATACTAGACATGTTGTGGAGGTTCTAAAATGAAAGTAACCTCAGTCTATCCGACACGAACATTCAAACTCATAATGGAATTTGATCCTGTCGAGCTGTATGAGAATAGCAGAGATATGATGCAATATGATATTTGCGTTTGTGAATTGCTGTGAAGCAACGTTCTAGGCCTTAAAACTGGCAAAGGGTACTGAGGTCGGAATCGAAGAGGAGGCTATCATTGGACGATCAAATTTATAATACAGAGAGAATCAAAGAAATAGTGAATATGATATGCTTTTTCGAAGATAGATATGGAGGAACGTTTGAGGAAGTTGTAAAAACGATGGGGGATCCATATCAAAGTAATGATTGGAAGTGGTGCAGGGAAGGTAAGGAATGGAGGGGGCATCTCAAAGAAATTGGTGATCTGTAGGAGATTGCAGTGCTTGTTATCTGCCAAGTTGTGAACCTACCTCATAATAGTTATGAAAGACTTGCTAAAGAATTATGCACAAATTATGAGGTTTATAAGATGTGTAGTGATAGAGATTGGAGTTTTCGCTGTGAAGAAATGAAGATGATCATATTTCTGATGAATGTTGTATGAAATATTTACGTAAATTGCTAGAGATCAAGACAATCTGACTCTGGGGTAACTAGCTCTGTAATAGATAATAATTGATTTTGCCAAAAGGGATACTTGCTCAGAGGAGAGATCGCTTGAGAGAAAGTGTTCATATTTACTCTCATAGAGTTACAACCCAAACACGATTGGAATTATATGCGAATCCGTTTATTAAGAGCTATCTGCAACTGTTATGATGGCTATCCAAAAATCTAATTGTTGTACTAATGAAGTAATCATGAACGTTAGATTTGCTTATAATACAGCGTTAATAGAAAAAAAGGATTCTTAATTGAGAATTGAAAAAGGAGTCGATCAAAATGAATGACGACAATCAGAAGCAGGTGCATTTGGATGAGGATGAATCGGAAAAAGGGAAGGGGATAGAAATCTCGGACAGCTTCGGACTATTACTTAAACATTTTAGGTTACTGCGGAACTATTCACTCAAGGAGCTGGAGGATATTAGCGGGGTCAGTTCCTCATACATTTTCAGACTTGAATCAGGAGAAAGAAAGTCGCCGTCCATCTCGAAAATATTTCAGATCTGCGAAGCACTGGATATTCCATATCACGAGGCCCTAAAAACAGCTTTCAAAGATGTAGAGAAAGAAAGGACTATGGAAAATACGTTGCAAGAAATGATGATCTCAAACGATTTCATGCTTGATGGAGAACTAGTGAGTAGGGAAATAAAGGAAATTTTTGTGAAGATCAATGATCATGTAATTACTTGCCCATGGAAAGAACAAACAAAAGTACGAGATTTGTTCGTTTTATCTGAGCTGATTGATGAATTAAAAATTGCAATGTAGTAAAGCGGGGGATAAAAAGGTTCGAGGGGATGGGGCAACCCATCTCTATTTTTAATATTGAAAATTGGATCAATGAATACTTTGGCGTATCTGAATCAGAATCCCGTTGCAATCAGTAGGTTTATAAAATTTAGATAAAATGGATTTTTTATATTCAAAAAAAGTATCATAGATACACTTTACAAAGAATTGACGACATGATAGCATAGGTAACAGATGGGAAATGCGAATAAGGATTTATCAATGAATCCATATAAAGTGTATTGCTAATACACAAAAAAAGTAATTAAAAACGAAAGGCGAGGATGATAATGAGAAAAACGTTAATGAATGAGGCTGACAAAGATGCGTGGGTTATTGGGGATAGTTGGAGAGGCATCATGCAAACAACTGAGATAAGGCACTATCTACAGCCAATGTTGACCTACAAGCTTCTTTGTGAAAACACAAATCACAGCTTTATTATTCCCGAAAGTCATTCCTGGGAAGCAATCACTTCTAATGGTATTGATTTTGGTAAAAAGCTTCATATGGCTTTCCAGCAGTTCGAGAACTGTAATCCATCATTAAAGGATGTCTTTACAATCTTTAACTTCGACAGCATTAAGGATGATCTGAGCTTATTCAAGGTTGCAGATAAGGTGCTAAATCGTCAATCATTCAATCGAGAGTTGTATGATGACCCTAATCCGTTGACTGGAACTGTAACAAGGTACTTAGAAGATTTGCTAGAGGCTTTCGTTTCTAGGGAAGGTGCTTACGGAGGAGAAGCAAGTAGTCCGAGGAGTATCACGACGCTTCTTCCACGCCTACTTGATAAGTCGAGTGGTACGATATGCGATCACGCTTCAGGTTTAAATGGTTTTCTTATTGAAGCAAATAAATATGCACAATTGAACAAAGGTGAAGTTAAACTGTACGGTCAGGAAATCAATGCACAGACTCGTGCACTAGGAATTATGACCCTAATTATTCATGGTATGTACCCTGATACCGCAGATGTGAAACTCGGTAATACCATCACGAACCCTCAACTAAAGGATGATGATGGTCAATTAATGAAGTTTGATGGGATACTGTCATCCCCGCCATTCGCATTGAGTAACTGGGGATATGAAGAAGCAGAAAAAGATGTATATGGACGTTTTCGTTATGGCCTACCGAGTCGGTCTTATGGGGACATGGCATTTGTTCTACATAGCATCGCATCTCTCAAAGAGGATGGTAAGGCAGTGGTTATAGTTCCGCATGGCGTTCTATTCAGAGGGGCATCTGAAGCGAAGATTCGTACCAGCTTGATTCAAGAAAATCTGATTGAAGCAGTCATTGGTTTGCCAGCGAATCTTTTTATCGGCACAGGTATTCCTGTAGCTGTGCTGGTGATAAATAAGAACAAACCTGATGCAATGAAGGATCGAATACAGTTTATTAATGCCGAGGACAGTTATGGAAAAGCGATTCGGAATCAGAATGTTCTGCGGGAGTCTGACATCGTAGATATTGTTCATGCTTATCAGAACTATAAGCAGATTGAGGGTTATAGTCGAATTGTTCCGATTAACGAGCTTGCTGACAACGATTGGAGTTTGCATCCAATGAGGTATTTTGAAAAAGCAGAGGTTTCTTCAAGGATAGGGAATGCAAATATTAACCGAAAGAAATACGAGCAGTCGGAGCTTCCTAAGGTCTTGCTTGGCGAGATTGCTGATGTTGAACGAGGAATCAATCCGACCAAAGATGAAAGCGAGGAGTCAGAGGCAACGCACTATCTGGTTAATCTGGCTAACGTTAAGGAGGATCGAATCATTGCTGAGGGATTGAAGGGAGTCACTTTAAGTTCAAGGCGAGCAAGAAATTATGAACTTGAACCAGGTGATGTCTTGCTATCCAGTCGAGGAACGATGCTTAAAATGACTGTTGTGACACCAGAAGACATCCAAGAGAAACCACTTGTATTTTCGAGTAACTTTCTTCGGATTCGGGTGTCAGATCGAGCAAAGTATGAACCTCATTTCATTAAGGCATTCCTGGAAAGTCCAATCGGACAGTATTATTTACAAGCGTATCAGCGAGGTACGACAGTCACGGTACTCAGCCATAAGGATGTTGCTTCGATTAAGATGCCGAAACTTACATTTGATCAGCAACGAGAAGTTGGCCAGATGTTGCTTCAAGCTGATGAATTGTACCAAAAGGCGATGGATGAAGCCAAGGTTAAGCATGAGCGAAGTTACACGGATAGCTATCAAATGATGGGTATCTCAGATGCTTATGTGAAAAATGATTAATCCCGAAAATTGTTAGGAGGGGGAGGCATACTCCCTTCCCTTCCTTTCATGTATAATTGAAGAGCTGGTTTATGGAAAAAACGGAAAAGTTCATAGGGGGAACAAGGATGAGTGAGCAAGTGACTTCACAGCAAATAAATGCAGTTTTATGGCAAGCGGCGGATACATTTCGGGGGAAAATTGACTCCAGTACATATAAGGATTATATCCTTACTATGTTGTTTATCAAGTATCTGAGCGATGCGTACAAAGAACATGTCGAAGAATATACAAAACGTTATGATGGCGATCAACATCGAATTCAACGTGCTTTATCCAGAGAACGTTTCGTATTAGATGAACTATCCACTTTCGATTATTTATATAGTAAACGAACGGATACGGAGATTGGTGAAATCATCAACAAGGCTTTGGAACGTTTGGAGAACGAGAACACAGGGAAACTGCGTGGTGTATTCCGTAATATCGACTTTAACAGTGAAGCCACTCTTGGAAAAGCAAAAGAACGAAATGCGATGCTTCGTGCATTGCTGGAAGACTTCAATAAGCTTACCTTGAAGCCTTCCATTGTCGGTAGTGAAGATGTCATTGGTGATGCGTATCAGTTTATGATCGAACGGTTTGCTTCTGATGCTGGCAAAAAAGGTGGGGAATTTTTTACGCCTTCGATGGTGTCGGAACTGCTGGCTCGATTGGTTAAGCCAAAAGAAAATGATCGCATTTATGACCCAACATGCGGATCAGGCTCCTTGCTGATAAAGGTGGCAAATCAAGTTCCATCCAAGAAGGTCGCTATCTATGGGCAAGAACGGAACGGACAAACTCACTCTCTTGCACTGATGAACATGTATTTGCATGGTATTGATGATGCAAAAATCGAATGGGGAGATACATTATCAAACCCACTTCACTTAGAAGACGGTAAGTTGATGAAGTATCAGGTAATCGTTGCCAACCCGCCTTTTTCGCTCGATAAGTGGGCAATAGGTTTTGCAGGTGAGGGAAACACTGATGAAAAATTTAAAATGGCGGCGAGTTTGGATCAGCATAAACGATTTGAATGGGGGGTTCCACCTGGGAAATATGGTGACTATGCTTTTGTTCAGCATATGCTTTATTCATTAGCTGAGAATGGCAGAATGGCAACTATTCTTCCTCATGGGGTATTGTTCAGAGGGGCGAGTGAGCGAGCAATTCGAAAACAAATAATAGATATGAATCTATTAGAGGCGGTAATTGGTCTACCAGAGAATTTATTCTTTGGTACAAGTATTCCTGCATGTATTATGATTTTCAAAAAAAATCGTAAGCGTAAAGATGTACTGTTCATTGATGCTTCTTCAGAAGACAATTATGATAAAGCAATTAACCAATATATAATCAGGGAAGAGGATATTCAAAAAATTATTAGCACATATGAAGGATTCCAAGTAATTGATAAATACTCATACGTTGCTTCGAGTGATGAAATAGTCGAGAACGATTATAACTTAAATATTCCTCGATATGTTGATACGTATGAAGAAGAAAAAGAAATTGATATAAGACAAACAAGGTTGAATATAGATCAAATAAAAAAAGAACTTGCTCATGCTGAAGCTCAGATGGAAAAGTATCTAAAAGATCTTGGATTGTAAGTGTAATATAACTTCTATCCAATATGATTGTTAAAGGTGGTAGCACAATGAGTATGGAAGTTAAAGAGAGACAATCTGCAAGAAAAAAACATGTTCCTGAAGGCTGGAGTGTTTATAAGATTAACGAGTTGTTAGTGAGATTGAAAAATCCCGTGAATGTAAAAGATGATGAAACTTATAGAGAAATCGGAATACGTTCACATGGGAAAGGAATCTTTTATAAAGAGAGCATTACTGGAAAGGATTTAGGTGGTAAATCAGTTTTTTGGATCGAGCCTGACTGCTTTATAGTCAATATTGTCTTTGCATGGGAAATGGCAGTAGCAAAAACGACAAATAGAGAATTAGGTTTTATTGCGTCTCATAGATTCCCAATGTACAGACCAGTTGAAAGTAAACTAAGCATTGACTTTATTACGCACTTCTTTAAATCCAGCAAGGGCAAACACTTGTTGAAGTTAGCATCCCCTGGTGGAGCAGGTCGAAATAAAACTTTAGGGCAAAAGGAGTTTGCAGAAACAGAAGTCACAATTCCCATTAGTGTTAATGAACAAAAGGGTATTGCGAATGTATTGTCTACCTGGGACGAAGCAATCGAACTAAAAGAAAAACTAATTGAACTGAAAAAAGAGCAAAGAAAAGGATTAATGCAGAAGTTATTGACGGGACAAATCAGGTGGAATGATAGGGAGAGGTGTACTACAGAGGAGGTACAAGATCGTATTGCAATGATTAGTCGTGGCGAAGTGCCAGAAGGCTATATGGACACAAAAGCAGGAATACTCCCCGAAGAATGGACGGCAAAAAAGTTAAAAGAGATTTCGAAAAGGATTCAGCGAAAAAATGAAGGAAAAGAAGATAAGCCTGTTTTAACGATTTCTTCGTTAAGTGGTTTTCTTAATCAAAGTGATAGATTTAGTAAAGTTATTGCGGGTGAAAATCTATCGAAATATACATTGATTAAGAAAAACGAATTTGCCTATAACAAAGGTAATTCTAAAACGTACCCTTGTGGATGTATTTTTAGACTCGAAGACTATGAAGAGGCTCTTGTCCCAAATATTTATTATAGTTTTCAGATCGTTGAGGGTGAAACTGAGTTCTATAAGCATTACTTTGCATCAGGAAAAATGAATAGACATTTAGGCAAAGTGATAAATACTGGTGTTAGGAATGATGGATTGTTGAATGTCGATGCAAGTGACTTTTTCAACATTCCAGTAGTTTGTCCACCCAAGCATGAGCAACTTAAAATTGCTGAGGTACTAACGAATGCGGGCAATGAAATAGATTGTCTTGAGAAAGAAGTTGTATCTATAAAGGAACAAAAGAGAGGTCTTATGCAACTCTTACTTACAGGGAAATTAAGGGTAAAGGTCTAGCCTTTCCCCTTTCCTTTTATCCTTATCATGGAGGTGTAAACGTGGAACGACCAAATAGTTATGACGAGCAATACATCAGCCAACAGCCTGCACTTGAGTTGTTACATCGCTTAGATTATAAGCCTCTAACTCCAGAGCAAGCCGAGTCTATGCGTGGCGGTTTCTATAACGTTTTGTTGAAAACGGTATTGGAAGACCAGCTAAAAGAGTTCAACTCTTATGAGTACAAAGGTGTGACATATAAGTTCAGTCAGAACAATATTCAGCAAGCTATGCGGGATCTTGACGAGCCATTAACAGATGGACTGGTCAAAACCAATGAAAAGATCTTCGAGACATTGATGCTGGGACGGAGCTATACGGAATTTTTGCCCGATGGCTCAAAGAAATCATTTACAATCCAATATATTGATTGGGAGAACTTCGAGAATAATGTTTTCCATGTAGTTGAAGAGTTCGCAGTAGAGCGTATGGACGGGCGTGGGACGGTACGTCCTGATATTGTGTTGTTTGTAAATGGGATTCCATTTGCAGTTATTGAATGCAAGAAGGCATCGATTTCCATGGAGCAAGGTATTAGCCAGATGATTCGTAATCAGGGGAAAGACTACGCTCCTCAGCTCTTTAAGTACGTGCAGATCGTCATGTCAACGAACAAAAATGAAACCAAGTATGCAACATGCAACACGCCAAAAAAGTTCTGGTCAGTGTGGAAAGAAGAAAAGGAAGAATGGTTGCAGGCGTTATTGGATGAAACAGTTGATGGTCGTTTGCCGACGATGCAGGATAAGAATATCATTTCGCTTTTTCATCCAGAACGATTAATAGAGCTAACTGATTTCTTTACCCTGTTTGATAAAGATGTTAAGAAGGTTACTCGTTACCAGCAGTATTTTGCAATCAAGGAGATCATCAAGACTATTCAAGAACGTGATGAAAACGGAAATCGTCAGTCTGGGGTTATTTGGCATACGCAAGGCTCAGGCAAAAGTTTAACGATGGTGATGCTGGCGAAATATATCCTTTCTGAAATGAATGAGTATAATCCGAAAGTAGTTGTTGTTACGGATCGGGTGGAGCTGGATAAACAAATATTTAAGACATTTAAGCACACCAGGTTGAAGGCGAGCAGGGCAACATCAGGCTCACATTTGGTAGAACTTATCAATGACAATAATGCGGATATTGTAACGACATTGGTACACAAGTTTGATACCGCTTCGGCAAAGCAAAAGCCTGTTGAATCTAGGGATATTTTTATCTTGGTTGATGAATCCCATCGTACACAGTATGGTGAGTTTCACATCAAAATGAAAAAAGTGTTCCCGAACGCATGTTATCTGGGTTTCACGGGTACGCCGCTGATGAAGAAAGAAAAGAACACCATGATTAAGTTCGGCAAGTTGATACATACATACACGATTGCAGACGGCGTAAGAGATAAGGCGATTGTTCCTCTTTTATATGAAGGAAAGATGGTTGATCAGACCGTCAATCAGAAGGCAATTGATACCCGCTTAGAGATGATCACACGCAACTTAAATGACAAGCAAAAAGATGAGGTCATGAAAAAGTGGAGTCAGTTCGAACGAATTGCATCGTCTAATCAACGGATCAGCATGATTGCCTTTGATATTAACCAACACTTTTTGGACAACTATAAAACGCAGGGTAGCCAATTCAAAGCCATGCTTGCGACGAATAGCAAGATCGAAGCGATCCGCTATTTGGAGGCATTCGAGGAGTTTGGCGATCTTACCTGTGCGGTTGTTATTTCACCTCCTGATCAACGAGAAGGGCATGAGGTTGTTGATGAGGTATCAAGAGATAAGGTACTCAATTTTTGGAATCGAATGATGAATAAGTACGGTGACGATGAATCATACGAAGATGCTATAAAAGAGGATTTCATCGAAGGCGATGAGATTGAGCTGTTAATTGTCGTTGATAAGCTTCTTACAGGTTTTGATGCACCAAGAGCAACTGTTTTATATATCGATAAACCAATGAAGGAACATACGTTACTGCAAGCAATCGCTAGAGTCAATCGTTTGTATGAAGGCAAGGATTATGGATTTATTATTGATTATCGAGGTCTGCTGAACCGACTCGATCAAGCGTTAGAATTATATTCAGGTTCAGGGCTGGAGAACTTCGATCCAAAGGATTTGCAGGGGGCTATTTACGATGTGATCAGTATCATTGGATCACTGCGGCAATATTACTCCGACTTACTTCAAATTTTCGCTCCAATCAAGAACAAACAGGATACGGAAGAATATGAAGTGTGGTTGGAAGATGAAGAGCGTAGGCAAGAGTTCTATGGAGTCCTCTCGAAGTTTGGTCAAAACCTTGGTATTGCGTTGGAGTCCGAGAAAGTCTATAACGCACTGCCAGCAGAAGAGCTAAAGAAATATAAGAGAGACTTGAAGTTTTATCAAGAGCTTAGAAAGGCAGTCAAGCTACGGTATTCGGATTCCATTGATCATAAAGAATACGAAGCAAAAATGCAAAATCTAATGGATCATTACATTTCGGCAGAAGAAGTCATTCGTATCACGAATCCTGTGGATATTCTCAATGAAAAAGCATTTGAAGAGGAATTGGAACGGTTAGAATCAAAACGTGCCAAAGCAGATGCAATTCGGACACGTCTTACGAAGAGTATTAATACAAGGTGGGATGAGAACCCTGCCTACTACAAAAAGTTTTCGGAACGGATCAAGGAAGCTATTGATGCTTATAAGCAACAGCGCATTTCGGAAGCTGAGTATTTACAGCGAATGAATGATCTGAAGAAGGAGTATCAGCAAGGTGAACCTGTTGAAGCGTACCCTGACAGCATCAAGAAAAATTCTAATGCACAGGCCTTCTATGGAGTAGCTAAAGATATTATGCAAGAACAGAAGATGAGTGATGAGTTGTTAGCTGAATTAGCCTTGCAAATGGAAGACATCATTCGCTCCTATACCAAGGTAGATTGGTATGACAACATGGAAGTTCACAATCGAATTGCCCAGAAGTTAGATGATCTCATTTTTGATTTTACAAAAGAACATAAAGTTAGCCTGGGATTCGAGCAAGTAGATAAGATTATCGAACAAATAAAAACAGTAGCATTACGTCGTTATTAAGGTTGTGACAGCATGGATAAGCATCAGATTGAGTATGCCAATCGAATAATCGAATTTTTCATTGAACGTAAAGATGTAAAGAATGTGAACCTAAACATTAAACCTGACATGACGATTATGGTATCTGCTTCGGAGAAAGTACCGCTCAGTTTTATTTACGATTTCGTCAAGAGTAAAGGCGGCTGGATCGTCAAAAATGTGAAGACCTTCGAACAGGTCCAGCCATATAAACAAAGTGAACGGGAATATGTCAGCGGCGAATCGTACAAATACTTAGGCAAGCAATACCGATTACGAGTCGAGGTAACATCCGAAGAAGAACGAGTTAAGTATTATAGGGGTTTCATTATCTTGATGGTTAAAGATCCGAGTAATCGTGCTCGAAAGGTTAAGTTGATGGATGATTGGTATCATGAGAAGGCAACAAGGATATTTGAAGAATCATTAGAAAAACAGTACCTATTGGTGCAAAAGTATGGAATACAAAGACCAAAGATTGAACAACGTGTAATGAAGGCTCGATGGGGTTCGGCTCTTATCGATTCGAATACGATTCTGCTTAACTCTGAGTTGATCAAAGCACCGAAACATTGTATTGATTATGTTGTTTTACATGAGTTAATTCATTTTCAATATAATGATCATAAGGATAGCTTCTATAATATGCTTTTTTCGTTGATGCCTGATTGGGGAAAACGGAAGGCGATGCTGGATGAAGAAATAGTTAGAGAACTGTAAAGGAAAACTTTGAAAGGGGAGGTAAATGGGGATGGGAGTTTTAAGTAAGGCGGATTTTTATTATGGAGCATTATTATCGGGGCTGATAAATAGTGGATTTGCTCCAGCTATCATTGAGCAAGCGGAAAACCGTAGGCTATATAATATTACTGCGAACACTGGCGACTTTATGATTTATTCAAAGTATGCTTCCGAACCATTAGCCAGGCAGAAGAAGGATGTCCAATTATGGCAGTTTGTTTTTGTGCAGGATGAAATCGAGATGATTCGGAATTTTACTGAGAATAACAAGAAATATTACTTCGCTTTAATCTGCGGGAAGAAAGAGTTTAAGGGAAGTGAGGTCGCTTTGCTTTCACTTTCCGATGTAAGAGATTGTCTTGATTACGATTATACAAGAGATACCTATCGGATAACGATTCGAGCAGAAAAAGGCAAACATGGTTTAGGTGCATATGGAACTGGCCGTGCTGATAAGCTGGATGGCAACGATAATACAATTCGTGTGCCAAGGGATATTCTTACAGTCTTTCATAAGGAACAAGTTTCGTAGAACCCTGTATGAAAGAATTCAAAAAGCCACTGACAACTACAGTGGCTTCTATTTACATTTGCATCTTACGAGGCTCAATGTCAGAACAACTGATTGATCAGATTAACATCCTCATTTGAAAGCGTACTTTTCTTCTCTTCCCTCAGCCCCCAATGCCTACTGATCTGCTCCCCAAGTATCCCCACCACTACCCGTCTTATCTCATCCTCTGAAAATTGCCCCTTCTTGTTCATATCAGCCTCTATCAGCCGACATACATAATCACTACGGTTCGGTTGAAGCAGAAGGTGTTTGTAGATGTGTATATATTGCCTCCTGAAACTTATTGAGAATTTGTGCTCAGCCATTTCGCTTCGCCTACCTTCAAGTAGCTTCTGACGTTGCCGAACTGCGGATCATCACATATAGTTGCGGATGGAAATTGCCGAAGAATATGCTCTCTCAGGAGTAAACTGCCACCACCACAGAATACTAATTCACTATTCGTATTCGTGACCCCACGACTCAATGCAAAGTTGGTAATTTCCTGTATATGGTCAGAGAACATGTGATTAATGAGTTCATAACTATCTTCCTGCTTTGTACCATTTAAAATCAGGAATTTATCTCGCATGATTTGTTCGGCATCATTTTCTGTTATGGCAATCCCATACTTACTTGAGAAATGATCAGCTATCTTACCTCTTAGTATATTCATCCCATAATTAGCACTAACCATTTGATCAAATGAAGGAATGAGTTGATTTACTTGCATGACACTTGCATTTAAGCCACCAATATCGAGGATTGTTGCACGTTTGGATCGATATTCGGCTGTGTTTTCATAAATGGGGCCGAGAGATTCTGGAAGAAGCACAATTTGCTTTATACGGAATGCATAGGCTTTTCCATTGACCGTTAAGCAAATCGGCTCACCACTATTTTGAATTGTCTCTGCATAGGCATTCTTCTGTTCCTCTGATTTATATAAATTAATCGGAATGTTACAGGCTAAATGCACAGCGGCGAAGCCAATAGATTGCTTTGACTTGCTCAAACATTGGCAAATGGCAACATATATGCTAAGGATGTGCTCAATCGAATTTTTGCTGAGCTGGTATGATGACTTTTCCTCGGAAACCGCATCGCCTAACAGATAAGTTTTACCATCATACTCTACTCGGAACGTATTTCCGCTTGCCAATACTTCCTTTCCTAAACTAACGTCAGTTTCCCACGCTTTAGTTCGAAACTTTACTCGGTGGAGCGTGTCCCCCTCTGCCATTAACGCCTTTGTTGAATATTTCCCCGAATCCACTCCTACTATAAATTTTTGATTCATTTGAAATCTACCTCCTTGTTATTTTTGATTCTCTATCATATTCAAAAAAATGAGATTTAATCGGAAATAGTCGTACTAATTTGGTCGAATAGTGTTTGATAAGCACGGAGGTGCGAAAAGGGCGGACTAAATAGGAGATAGTTCTACTATTAATGGCTCTTCACTCTTTCTTCTAATAGTCAACCCCAAATACGTCCGACCTAACTCGACACATAACTTCTTTATCGTGACTTCAAAAACCAGTATCTTTGTATATAGAGATAGTCCGAGGAGGGAATACTGAGAGTGACTGATATTGATCGCATATTTAACACAGTAACGAGACGGCAAAAAGCTGTTGTAATAAATCGAGTACGTAAAATGGTAGACGAGAAAAGACAAGAAGGGTTGATGGGCAGGCAACTATCTAAAGCGGCATTCCATATCAAAAAAATAGGGGAAAGAAGGATGGAGGAGGGGTATGTTAAAGTCAAAGGTCGTGACAAAATAGTTCTTCGAGAACATGCAATTGATACTGGGAGATTGAATCAGTTCGTTAAAACACAGCATCGTTTACAGTTATATAAGCTCATAGGAACAACGCAAAAGCTTGTTGATCTTGCAAATCGAGTGAATATGTTCGAGATCGTTTTTGAAAATTTGAAATGTATTCAAGAGAATACCTATTTTCCATGCCAATTAGTGCAAAACAATTTTGCCTGGATCTCAAAGCACGAGAAGGATGTATACCGTTATTACTCAAAGCGAGATGGAGGTAACACAATAGGTTTAAGTATTTTTGATCTAATCGAAATCATCGATGGTGTAAATATCGGGGAAAAAGCGGGCTTTCGTCATGCACAAGAAGAATTGGCGAGATTGTTGGATCTGGAGGGTCTTAGGGATGAGTGGAAGATAAATCAGTGGGAAAAGTACCAAAATAACTTGCAGGCACTACGAGACAATAATCAAAAGTTTGAACGAGAGTTTCCCAGCCTCTATAAATTGGTTCAAAAATACCTGACTTACTTAGAGTATTTCAATACACATGAGGAAGAGGGGATTTTCCGATCTTTTAGCTATAGAGAGGAGCATGTGTTTTTTACATCGACTAATCGAATAAAAGAAAAATTGGGAAAAAGCCAATCAACGGTTACAAGGTCGGTCAATTTGTTAACTCTACTTGGCATGATTGAGAAAATACCGCATAATCAACTTCCGAGTCATTTGCTTGAAATATCAAATCGAATTTTAGAACGACGGATTAATAAGGGGTATAAAGGTGGGAAACGTATCACTTTCTATCAAGTACCGAAATATACAAAACAAACATTAGATTCGGCTGAAGATATAGCAACAAAGGTTCATGAGTCTGGAATGTGGGAAAGCCAAATTAAAAGGGAAAAAGTAGAAAAGGTATTTGGTAAAGAGATTGCAGATAGAGTTTTTCTGTCGGATTACCATGTTCCAAAGAATAAGTCTGATACAGTAGGTGTTCGACTGAATGATGATGATAATCCATACATTGAAAAATTTGATGATATACCATTCTGAAGCGGAGTAGTGGCACTTCGCTTTTTTAATTCGCACTTTCTAACTTGAATAACGCATTGAAGGCATGAGTTTACTTTAGCAGTACACCGAATGACAAATTGCGATAATACGGTATAACTAGGACGTGTCTGAAAACTACAGATTGTTGTAGCTGCCATTTTTAATTGAAACTGTGAGTTTTCAAACACGTCCTAGTAAGAGCCATTATCTTATACCGTAATACTTGTCGCAAGTGGGCTAAATATATTTGAATGTATCAAATACTCCATAAATATCCCATAAAAAAATGCTGATATTAGCTAGAACCATAACTAATTGAAATTTTCCAATTGAATCATAGTCAATATCGGGGATTTCAATAAACTTTTCGATTATCTCCATTGCGATTTTTGGAAACATTAATGCAATGGTTGTGAAAATACTTGCAAAGCTGCTTAGTAAGAGGTGGATAAGAGCGGACCTAGCCGTACTAGCTAATTGCTCTGCTTTTATTTGTATTTCATTTGAGTTATTACTTTCAGGTATGCTTTGTAAAGATTCAATTAGTCTCTCAAATCCTTGAGAAATGGTTGCTGCTTGGCCTGAGTTATTAAAATCGTGTGTTAGTCGGCTGTGTTCAATAGTTGACCAAGTTGAAAAACCAATATTAATGATGAAAATAAGAATTAAATAAATAATTGCACAGTTTACTGACCAGTGATTATTTCGCATATATTACTCCCCCTAAGCCTATTATCGGCATAGAGAAGTGTTTTGCGTAGCTCATTCACGATTGCTTACCTGTTTGGTAGTATCGAGTATATGGCAAGTCATTCCTAGCATTTATATACGTAGCCGCCATCTCTAGGCTGACTCAGTTACGAGTTTTCAGACACGCCCTAATCAAGTTTGCGAATGCGTTTAGTGAATTTTTTTTCATATTCCCCAGCAACAACAGTATATCGAAAAAGAAATTGCGAAAGGCAGTATAACTTGCCGAGTTTGCGGAAATACCCAAGCGCAGGCCATTAGTGAATGTTATGCTGTGCTGTGTTCATAGATTGAAACAGTGAATTAAACAGAAAGATCAACGTTCGGTATAACTTGATGAGTTTACGAAAATACCTAAGCGTAGGCGTTTAGTGAATATAATGCTCTTATATAAGTTGCTGGAGACACTACCACTATGAAATTGCGGATTTGCAGTAAATCCGAGTGGTTTTTCTGCAAATTAAAGATATTTAATATATGCAACCAATAAATTACATTTTTGATGAGGAGAGATTGTATTTAGTCACTGAAGTATAACTCACGAAGATAGATAATTCTCGAACCACATTCGACGTAAAATAGCGACTGAGGGGTTGCAAAATAAAGTATGATTAAAGTGTAAGAGATAGAGAGTGAAGGTATTCAAAAAAACAAGTGATCAGAAAAATATAAGGAGTGGATTAATAAATGATAGCGATGAGGGAGCCGCAAATCCGTGATTTCAGAAGATTGACCGTATATCAAAAAGGTGTGGTATGGATCGGAGAGATTAGAGAGATCGTTAAGAAATGGAAGTGGGAGGACAAACAGGTAATCGGGGATCAATTACTGAGATCATCGACATCGGTAATAGCAAATTTAGCGGAAGGAAACGGCCAGTTATATTTTAAAAAGGAAATCAACTTTATCAACAATGCACTCGGTTCAGCCGCAGAGAGCCAGGTGTGGTGTGAATTAGCTTATAATGCTGGGATCATCTGTAAACAGACATTTGAACGATTAGATAACGAGGCGGTTGAACTTCGCAAGATGCTGATTGCGCTGATGAAAAAGATAAAGGGGGAAATTGCTGAGAAAAAGTCGGCATAGTGTGAAACTCACGTTTCACTAGTTATGCTGAATGTGGTATACTCTGACTCAAATAGTCATTAACTTAATAGCACTCTGCTTATCAGTTTAAAAAAACGGAATCCGTTGACTGGTAGGCAGGGTGCTATTTTTTATGCCTAACAGGCAATTGACGAAGGGACTTGTGCGGGAAACTCATGTTCGAGAAGTAAAGTTCGAAGCAAAAAGGGCTAAAAAAGTTATGTACCAAGTTTTTTTAATCTAGTTTTCGAAGTGTTGATGCAGGAATGCGGCTTGTCGCAATCGAAAAAAAGAAAACTCTCTACAGAACTGACAATTATGATAACAGAATATGTGTACAGCATTTTTACTTGTCAATAGAGTTATTTGTAACTATAATCAGATTATAGTTAACAAATCCATAAAGTGCTTTGTCTATATTGCGAATACTTTCTTAAAAAAAAGGAAGTTCATTGCATATAGTCAAGCACTTTTTTTTGTTGCCAAAAATGAAAGGGTGATGTAGATGGAAGAGCAATATCGTTGCATGGTATTTAAGTATGATCCAGAAGATGATTTCAAGCAAAATGCTGTTATTATGTTGGCTTTCGAATTCGAAGTAAAAGTATTTCGTAATTTTGTAAAGAAATTACTAGGTTCAAATTCTTACTTCCCTTTCTTATCTTTTTTACCATTAACTTCTGTTGAATTTATTGATAACAAATTCGGAAAGTTTCCTGGTTTTTATTATGGTGCACTTACGAATCAAGCCACTGTAGAATTCATCGATCGATATAACTTTGTTATCCATTTCCAAAATGGTTATATCAAAGGATGGATGGAGGAGAAAGATTTTGTTAGATGTGAGGTGCAAGGTGCTAGTGAATTTTTCAATGGGGATTTAAGTAAACAACTAATATTGACTAACTATTGGAATGTTAATCAATCTGATAGTTTAACAGAAACCTACCTCATTTCGATAGGTAAAACTATCAAATCACAAAATTGAAGGAGGGGAATCATGTTAGCCATATTCATTAAAGAGCTGGGGAGAGAAGGTAGAAGTCTTCTTACGATTGAGGCTTATCGTACCGACATCAGTCAATTCCATGATTGGCTTCGAGGAACACTGGGTTATGAATGCGATACGATAACCGAAACCGACGTTCGAGAATATCGCCAATATTTGAATTTGCAAAAGAAACTCAGGCCAACCAGTATCAATCGGAAGCTGAAGAGCGTAGTGTTGTATCAGAGATTTTTGGTAAGGGCGGGAATTTGTAAAGAGGAGATCGAGCTAAAAAAGGTGTTGTTAAAACATACGTTAGATTTTGATCACGAAGTAAAAGTAGTGGAGAAACAAGAATTGTATCGATTAAAACGAACCGTCGAAGCGGAAAATAACAAGCGTGATATTGCTATTTATTATTTGTTGTTTGGGACTGGAATAAGATGTTCAGAGATGGTGGGGATTGATTTGGAGGATCTCTCCTTGACAGAACGCAATGGTAGGAACAATTACAGTCATGTGCTTATTCGAAGTGGAAAAGGTAACAAGTCCAGGAAGGTAAACTTAAATGCCGCAACTGTGACTGCCATAAAAGAATATTTGGAAGTCAGACCTTATGATCCATCGAATAGATTGTTAATCGGTCAACGAGGACCCTTGAGTAGATTGGCAATAAACAAAATTTTGGATAAATACTCCTCAAAGGCTCAGTTGGAACAAAAAGTTAACCCCCACGCCGCTAGACACACATTCTGTACGCAACTAATCAAAAGCGGCGTTGATCCTAAGACAGTCGCCTTACTCTCAGGTCATAGCTCTATTGACATTGTTTACCGTTATTATGTAGGTAGCAATGCTGAAGATAAACAAAAAGCGGTAGATGGATTGCAAATATAATAGAAGGAAGATGAATGCATGGATCGAGACATTACATTTTCGATAGTTTATCACTTAATTCAAGATATGCGGGGACGAGACAGCATCGAAATCCCCGTAGAAGATGTAAATATTCGGGATCTCGCTAGTGCTCAGATTTTGATGTATGAAACATGGAGAGAGTTAGTTTCACAGGAGCTTCTAAAATACGGGATGATCGATGAGGGTTATATTCGAAAAAGTAACGAGGAATTGAGGGCTATGAGCCTTTACGATCTTTTGGAACTTCGTGATCTCTATATACGGTATCGAGGGGAAGATGATTGAAGACGTTGTGATATAACGGATTCGAATCTTCTTTGGGGACAGAAATCTAAAAAGTGTCATCTTAATTAATAAAGCCTTGGATGAGTAGCGCAGTACCGTAAATAAACGGAACAAAGTGCCTACAAAACAATCCAAAGCTTTTCCTTTTTATTAGGCAAAGGAGGGACAGATAAATGGCAACAAATTCAACTTGGACTGAAGCCAAATTCAAAAGGTTTCTCTCTGAAAAGAGAGGGCAAGGTAAACACGAACAATATCATCCATGGCTCACTGTATCTGATATTCCAAGCAGAGGAAGATCCACTCGCATCTTTTCACATAAAGCTAATCGTATCGTCCATTTGCTTACGGATACCCAGCTCAGATATTTCTATCTGCTTGAATGGAATGAATCAATAACGGACATCAACGAGCAATTTCCATTATTGGAGATGGAACTCATAGTGGATCAACTAGATGAGTCGTTATTAAAGCGATTGAAGAACAGCAAGACAAATGTACCGCACATCATGCTGACGACATTTCTAGTGACAGCGATCAATGAGCAGGGGCAAGAATATCAGTTTGCCCGAACGTTAAAAGATGCGGCGGAGCTTGAAAAGAAGGCAACCATCGAACGACTGGAATTACAAAGAGTTTACTGGAACTCTCGAAAGATTAATTTCGGTATTGTTACACCTCATGAAATCCCTATTCAAAAAAGCAAAAATATCGAATGGGTATTGCCAGCATTGAATATTCAATATTTTGGTGTTTCAGAGCGGGAAATGAGCCAATATGCAGAGTGGATGTCGCAACTTATTACTAATACCGATGAACAAATACAATCTATCCTTCATTCGTTTGATCGTGAAATGAAGGTAGAGGTAGGAACAGGTCTTCTTGTATTTCGCTATTTAATTGCCAGTCGTCGGATAAATATCAACATGAATAAGGAGATCAATCTTAAATTTTCTCCTGAAGAACTAGAAGTTCAGATTATAGATCGGGGAGGGGAAACGAAAGATGCTAGTAACAGTTAATACGTTGTATCGGTATGCGGATGATTCTTCTCGAATTGAAAGGGTGCTTTGGATTTCTCCAGATCGTTCTTCATGTTTTGTAATAGACGTTCACAATGACTTTCTTCCGTATGCCAAACAGATTGTGGACATTGAAGAGGGTATAAAAGAAGGTATATATATAATAGAAGAAACAGATCCGTGGTTCGTAATTGTTGATCTCGAAACGATGTCTAAAAAGGAAGAAAAACGCTGGAATCAAGCGAATGAAATCATCCAAATGATTGCGTCTAAGGAATTTGAGCCAAATATTTTCCTGCCAAAAGAACGGTCAAAATTGATCGTAAAGGCTTCTGAATCTATTGGCGTAAATAAAACTACTGTAGTCAAATATTTAAAGCGATACTGGAAACGAGGTAAAACAAAGCATTCGCTATTATCAGATTTCGATTCTTGCGGCGGAGCGGGAAAAGAGCGCACGTCTCGAAAGGATAAAAAGTTAGGTCGTCCCCGTAAATATGCTTCCCTCTATTCGGATATGGCTATCAGCGAGGAACTGAAGCGATTGTTTCGAATATCACTGGATAAATACTATTACACGGCAAAACCAAAGCAACCATCATTGAGATGGGCTTATGAGCAAATGATTAAAGAGTATTTTTCATCAGAACAGGAGGTAAGTAGCGGCATTATCCTACCAGTTGTAAAGGAAGGTTCACCGATACCTAGTTTTGGTCAGTTTCGATATTGGTTTAACAAATGGAGAGATCCGAAACGAGAGGTACTTAGTCGAGAGGGGTTCAGGAAGTTTCAACAGCAAAATCGTTCAGTTTTGGGATCGAGCCAGCAAGATGCATACGCTCCAGGTTCCGTTTATCAAATAGATAGCACAATTGCCGATGTGACAATCGTATCTGCGTTTGACCGAACGAAAATTATAGGTCGCCCTATTCTATATTTCGTGGTTGATGGCTATAGTCATTTGATTGTCGGTCTCCATGTAGGTCTTGATTCACCGAGTTGGGCAGGTGGAGCGATGTTAGCCTTATTAAACGCATCCGAATCCAAGGTGGACTTCTGTAGGCAATATGGAATAGAGATCAAAGACGAAGAGTGGCCAGTATCGGGTTATCTGCCAGAGTCGATCCTTGCAGATCGGGGGGAGTTAATTTCAAACAAAACGCTTTCGATGATCGAATATCTCCAAATTGCTGTGAAGAATACGCCCCCATTTCGTCCCGACTGGAAGCCGCAAGTCGAACGTTATTTCGGATTGCTTCAGACGCATATCAAGCCGTTTATGCCAGGTGCAGTTTATAAGGATGCAAATGATCGAGGGGTAAAGGACAATCGTTTAAACGCCTCTCTAACCTTATCGGAAGTGACAAAGATTCTGATAAAAGTTGTCCTTCATTATAACAATCATCATCTCTTAGCGGATTATGAGCGTGATGAAAATCAAATAGCTGAGAATGTAAGAGCGATTCCGATTCACTTGTGGAACTATGGCATACAAAACAAGTCGGGAAAACTCCGTAGAGTTTCACAGGATGTTCTCAAATTTAATCTGCTTCCTTCTGTGAAGTCTGCGGTGGTCACTGCAAAGGGAATCAAAGTCAATGGCATGCTATACAGTTGTGATACGGCTTTGCGTGAACACTGGTTCATTCGTGCAAGGACAAGTGGACGATTTCAAGTAGATGTTAACTATGATCCTCGTTGCGTTAACCAGGTATATCTAAGACTAAGTCGTAATGAGTATGATGTCTGCTATTTGCTTGACTCTCAAGCTAGATATAAAGATAAATCAATAGAAGATGTTCACTCTCTATTATCAATGGAAAAGCAAGAAAGAACGGGCTTACAGGAACAGGAGTTAGGACGAAAGATTTCATTGGCAGCTGAAATTGAAACGATTGTTAAGGAAGCAGTCCAAAAAACAAAAGCTGAAAAAGTACCACAATCTAATGCGAAAAGGTTAAGGGACATTCGTGAGAATAGGAAATTAGAGAAAGGGAGGAATCGAGGTCAAGAGCAATTCGTTTTAAAAGCCGTGAAACAACCGAAACCCTCCGCCGCTGATATGGATCAGATAGATAAAGATAATGAACTTCCGAATCATTATGACTTGCTGAAACAATTGCAACAGGAGGGTTTGTATGGAGATCGTTAAATTACCAAATGGAACAGAAGCGGTTGTAGCTGAATATAGGGAGCAGATCATTAAGGATTATGCGGGAAATCCTTATATTGAATGCCTTCCTGATGTCATGTCGCCACAGCAAGTGATTGAACAGTTAGCGTATTATCCTCCGTTTGATCCTAATGAAAGACTGCTGGAGTCATATATGCGGGTACATTTATTGCAACGATTGAATCAGTTCTTCCAACCCCTTGAGGAACATCTTAGGCTCGAAAGTACGATTTCTACCATGCTTCGCAATGGTTACTTGGATCGTAATCCTTTTTCTTCAAGCTATATTAGAAGGCTAACATCAGAGGATGGAGCAAGTGGGAGTCTGACCTATCAAAGTTCAAGTGCTAAATCGCTTACGTTGGTGGGAATCAGTGGTTCAGGAAAGACCAGCTCACTTGCTAAAATTCTTTCTTTGACACCTCAAGTGATTGTTCACTCGAAGTACAGAGGAAAGGACTTTCCCAGATACCAGGTTTCACATCTGCGAATTGAAGCCCCATACGACGGCAGTTTGAAAGCTCTTTGTTTACAATTTTTTATGACGATTGATGCATTACTTGGCACAAATTATATGGAGAAGCATGGAAACGGACGGAAATCTACCAATGTCATGATCCCTATAATTTCTAAGCTACTTCTGAATTTAGGATTGGGATTATTATGTATCGATGAAGTCCAGCATTTGAGTATGGCAAGAAGTGGTGGTGGATCCGCAGTTCTCAACTTTTTCACAACACTAATCAATACGGCAAATATCCCGATTATTTTGGTCGGAACCCCGAAGTCATTAAATGTACTCCAAAGCGAATTCCGTCAAGCTCGTCGGGGCTTAAATGGACATGGTAACTTCTTTTGGGATCGGTTGAAAAAGGACGCAACATGGGAATTATTCATCCATGGATTATGGAAGTATCAGTGGGTTCGTAATTCGGTTGAGTTGACCGATGAGATTTCCTCTATCTTTTATGAAGAAACGCAAGGCATTCCAGATATAGCTGTGAAACTGTTTATGATGACACAGGCAAGAGCTATTTCATCGGGCAATGAAACCATTACGGGATCGCTCATTCGGAAAGTGGCAAAAGATCAATTGAAACTCATTCGTCCAATGATAGATGCACTAAAAAGCGGAAGGAAATCGCTAGTCTATCAAGATATTATGATGCCTGACATGATGGAGTTTATTCATAAGGAACAGTCGCAAATTCAAGTTAAATCCTATATTCAAGAAGCGCAAAAACGTTCGGAATCAAGAGGACAGCAAATAAAGTATTTAAAAGAGGAAGCGATAGTTCGGCTTCAACTATTAGGATTAACAGAGAAGCTTGCTGGCGGCTTAGTGTATGAAGCCATGGCTAATCAACCAAGCATTTCAGATTTGAATGAGCTTGTTCAAGTGGCGTATCAGCTTTCTTTGAGTGATCCTAATGAAAAAGAATCTGTGAAAAAGAGACTGAGAATAAACAATGAAGGGGATTTAAGAGTGATAGTAGCTGAAGGAAAGGAAATGAATATATCAGTATATGAGGCTTTGAAGCAAGCAGGTATGATCCGAAATGATTTTGGTAACGTGGGGTGAAGAAGAATGCTTGTGTTTTTTCCTACCCCATATCCAGATGAGTTGGTTTATTCGATTATCGGTAGATATAAAAAGTGGTCAGGTGAACCGAATCACCGAAACATGTTGCAACACATATTTGGAGACAAGCATATTTCCGCTTCCGTTGATCTCCCCTCAAAAATCGGAGGGCTGGTAGAGAGACTGCCGATTACCTCTCAAATAACAGTAGAACAATTGATTATGGAACATACCTTGTTCCCATTTTATTCGGCATTCTTGCCTGCTGGTCAAGCAGATGCAGTATTTAGATCTATGGTTGAGGGGATCGGAAACGAAATTTACTCTCGGCTTGGTATTATGGGGAGTTCAGTACGGCGGAATAAATTGATTCGATATTGTAAGGAGTGCCTGTCCCGTGACATCGAGATCTATGGCGAAAGTTATTGGCACAGAATGCATCAAATCCCTGGATTAGACGTATGTGTTGAGCATGGGATTCATCTTTTAGATAGTGAAATCCATATACACGGAGAAAACAAATATAAGTTTATAGCGGCGGACGAATGGAATAGTCCTCTTAATTGTGTTGCCAAGGAAACACAATCGAGCGACATTGTGAAATACCAACTGCTTAGCGACAGTGCAAAGATGCTTCTACGCAACAGGTATCCAAATCGAGCGTTCGATTGGTTCGAACAGTTTTACTGGAATAAGCTAAAAGAACTAGGGTATTCGAGTGTTCTAGGGCATAAAGTTGATCAAGATCGGCTTTATGTGGACTTTATTTCTTATTTTGGTGAGGAGTTTCTTGAGCGGTTGCAGTCAGGGATTCATACAAAAAACAATTGGCTAAAGCAGTTAACCAGGAAGCACCAGAGGACATTCCATCCTTTACGTCATCTATTATTCTTGCAATTTCTAAATTCTACTCCAGATGATATGTTTCTATATAATGATTTCTACAAGCCTTTTGGTAATGGACCGTGGCAATGTTTGAATCCCGCCGCTGATCATTATGAAAGATATGTCATTAATGAAGTTGCTTTGACAGTGAAGGACAGAATAGCTATTGGCACATATCATTGCTCGTGTGGATTTGTCTATACCCTTCGGGCTGGTGAAGATGTGAAGAAAATAAGGGTCAAGCAATTCGGATTGACTTGGGTAGAGGAATGTAAACGGTTAGTCGATTCGGGAATGAGTGTGAAAGCGATTGGAAGAAGGCTTGGTGTAAGTGTACAGACGATTAAAAAATACTTAGATAAAGCAGATGGGCGGGAAGAGGTGGAATTGCAGTTGGTAGGGGAGATACAAAGAAATGAGGATCGAGTGGAATGGGTGGCTATGCAAAAAAAATATCCCTTTTTGTCCAGAACAGAGTTGAGGGAATTAAATCCTACGTTATTTAATAGGCTTTATCGTTCTGATCGACAATGGCTTGAACTGGAATCGCCGTCAAAGGTGAGCAAGAGAGTTACACCAAAGCCTAGGGTAAACTGGGAGAAGCGAGACCAGGAACTATTGGAGAAAATAAAAAGAGCAGTTGTTGCTATTCAAGCAAAAGAGGGAAAGCCAAAACAAATTAGCAAGAGTTCAATTGGTCATGAGATTGATCATAAAAGTCTCGTGGACAAGCATCTTGATAAGTTACCCTTAACAGAGGCTTATTTAAAGCTTGTGGTTGAAACTAACGAACAGTATCGATGGCGGAGAATTACATGGGCTATTGAAGAGTTGAAGCGGGATGGAAGGAAGTTTTCAAAATGGGATTTGTTACGTAAGGCAGGGGTTCGTCCTGAAAACGTAGATCTAAAGATGATTGAAGCTAAATTAAACTCGAAAGATCATTTAAGGGGAACGCTGACCTGGTATCTTTCTAGTGATAAATAGCAATAGTCCGCAGTTTCAGTCAAACGAAACTGCGGTAACTCCTATTAAGAATATGAATTTTGGAGGGCACCTTTTCCAATATCGCATCGACTCTTCTATAAGTCTCCATTAATAAATTGAGGTCGAGTCTCTAAACAATCAGTTAATTGTTAGGTCAACGAGGGCGATGAAAGGTTTATCGGAAGGCACGTTCGTGATGTTGGAAGATAAGCTTCAATAAGCTTAAAAATATGCATTAAATCATTGCAATCACTCATTTACTACGTTACCTTCTCCGATTTTTTTGAGGACCATTTTGAGGTATTTTATTGCTCCCTTCATAATAATATCTTTCATTTCTATTCGTGTAATATCAATAGTGTATGCATCAAGATTTTCATCGCTCATTGTGTAAGTTGATAAGTATGAAGTTTTCTCACCTGGAATTGTAACTATGTTGCTATCCCCAGATTTTTCTGGGAATGTAAACATCCAAAAGATGCCTTCATGGGCAACCATATTTCTGACGGTATTTAACAAATTAGCAACCATATCAATGGTGGTTTGCACAGGTGGCTCAGATATTTTGGAAACTTTTCTTTTCAGGATGTCCTGATCTCTTTCTTCTAAATAATTGGAGAAGAACTCTCGGACAATTTCAATTTTTGGTTTTGTTGAATATGGTGTGGATGCCTTGTAAATTGCCTCAATGGTCACAACCCAGAAGAACACTCTAAAACTGTCTTTTACAGTTGCGGTTTTAAGTTCAGCCATTTCATTAGATAAGTTGATATGCCTGTATATCTGATGCAATACACGCTTTGGTGTTGGGTCCTGATGACTTTCACATTCGATTACAAAATTGTGGGCTTCATCTTCAGAAGGGAAATAGGGGGTGAGGAATGTTGTCAATTCAGGTATCATATCTTCTCTGATTTTTTTTATTTCATCTTTGAAGAATATCTCAAACTCGTGCATAAGAATCCGCTCCCATTACGAAATTATTTGCATTTACTACCAGTAATTATAAGACGTGTTTTAATTATAGCAAAGGTAATGATAAAAAAGAGGTAAAGTATCAGATCAAGGGTCGAGCAATATTCAGGCATTCACTCCTGAATGTTATCGGCTTTTCTTATATATTCGTAATAAGCTGAACTACAGAAAGTTATTTACAAAGTGTTATAATGTGGTAAATGCAATAGATGAGAGAAACTTTTAGAGGAGTAATATACATGAATCTTTCCGAATTGATTGCTATGAGGGGATTTGATCTCTCAAAAAAGATTAAGTTGGTTCGACATCAAGACCAGAATTATGATACCCAGCACTTATATAAGCTCAAGATGCTCGATTTCTATCAAAGTCTTCAAAGCAACGATGTGTTTGGCAATTGTGAATATATTCTTTCCTTTTTGGGATATGAGGGAACAAAAGCCATATATATCGGGGCATATAAAGTGGATGGAAAATCAAGCTTTGATAGTAAGGTCAGTCAAGTGCCTATTTATTATCCTTATATGGAGATACTGAATCAACCACTTATTCAATATCAACTAAAAAAGATCAGTCTCTTGGACGATTTAATTGATCGTCTGGTAATTGAATGGGGATCAGGAGCAAGAAGTTGGTATCAATGGTTAATGAAAGAAGACTCCAAGTCGGTAGTTGAGATTCTTCCTGAAGGGTACGTAAAGGATTTTCCAGGATTTGACGATGTGCTGTTAACCTTCAATGAACTTCATACCATCATAAACAATCCTAATTCCAATCGGATATGGCATAGCATGCTCTCTTCTGTTGCAGGAGTATATTTGATTACTGATTTCACGGATGGGAATCAGTACGTAGGTTCAGCATCAGGAAAGAATGGAATCTTGGGGCGATGGAAGGATTATTCCACATCGTTTCACGGAGGAAATGCAAAGCTTGTGTCATTATTACAATTAGAGCCTGATCGATACAGACGGTTCCAGTATTCTATTCTACGGACATTGCCGAAAACGCTGACGAAATCAGAGGTTGTCGCTTACGAACAAAAATATAAACAGAAGCTTGGAACACGAGCTTTTGGATTGAATGGTAACTAAAAATGTGTATAGGGGGCTAGGCGTGCCAATACCTAAAAATATTCATAGAGAGCATGTAATTCAAGCTATTGAGTACATTGACATGCATGGAGTGCCGCAAAAAAGGGAATCAACGAAGTATGATTTATTTTATAATAATAAACTCTATCCTTTAAAGTATGTTATATCGAGAGCGAATGTTTATGCGAATGGTCACGAGCTTGATGTAACTGATTTTAGTGGCGGGAACGAGACAAATAATGTATTGCAAGGGATTGGGTTTGAAGTTCGTTTGTCTTCTTATGAGATACCACCATTGGAGCCAAAGATACGATCTAGGGAATATGATGGCTATTCGGAAACAATTCGTGATCTAATAGTATTTAATTACTTATTTCATTCACAAACACATCGATGGCTGGATGAGCATATTATCGGTTTAAATTCTGATGAGAGCCGTGGATACCAGGCAATGGGCATTTTGCATTACATCGGACTTCGAGATAAGCACAAGGGGATCTTTAAAGATGTGTCTTTATCCAGAGCTATTAAGCAATTGCGAAATGCTAAATATGATTTTTCGCTAGTAATCGCTTCATTGGAGCGATTACTAGGTGGAAGCATGAGCGACCTCTCGGCAAACATTAATAGTAATATTGAGTATGGAAAAGATCAATATGAGGAAGGGAAGGAACTTCTTCGATTACATAAAGTTCGAGAACGTGATCCTCAGCTCATCAAAGATGCCAAGAAGAGATTTATGAAGGTGCATGGAGAACTGTTCTGTGAAGCATGTGGAATCAATTTCGAAAAAGTATACGGTGAACGAGGAAGAGGTTTTATTGAAGGACATCATAAGAAACCAGTATCCGAAATGAAGGTGGGTGAGACAACTAAGGTAGAGGAGATCGGAATGCTTTGTTCTAACTGTCACCGTATGATCCATCGAATCCCGATGATAAGTATTGATGAATTGAAGAAAAGTCTCAAATTGATGTATACGATTGTTGAGGAGATGACACAGTGAAGGCAGTTGAAACAAACTTACTTAAATTTTTACAAGGAACGAAGCAATTTATCATTCCGATTTATCAGCGTAAATATAGCTGGACGATTAATCAATGTCGCCAACTTTGGAATGACATTGTACGAGCGGCGGAAGATGAAAAAGTGAAAGGTCACTTTGTTGGTTCAATAGTTTATATTGAGCGTGGTTTGTATCAGATTTCTTCTGTCCCTCAGCTACTTGTCATCGATGGACAACAACGTATGACCACTTTGACATTATTTCTACTTGCATTAGGGAAAGCCATTGAGGAAAGTGGTCAAACTTGGGATATTACAAAGAAGAAAATTATGAACTACTATCTTGTAAACAATGAAGAAGAGGGAGATTTGTATCACAAGCTCATTTTAACAAAAAGTGATAAGGACACGCTGATCAACTTGGTGTCAGATAAAAAACTCCCTGAAGAATATTCAGTGAGAGTAATGGAGAACTTCAATTTTTTCCTCGAATCCATTAAGAATAGTGGCATTGATTTGAATAAGCTCAATGAGGGTATTTCAAAATTGATTGTAGTGGATATATCGTTGGATCGTGATCACGATAATCCTCAGTTGATTTTTGAAAGTCTGAACTCGACAGGACTTGACCTTTCGCAAGCTGATTTGATTCGAAACTTTGTTCTAATGAGACTGGAGCCAACAGAACAAACTGATCTATACACCGAATATTGGTATCCGATGGAACGTAGTTTTGGCAATCTTAATGATTCGGCAATATTTGATCGTTTCATGCGTGATTACTTAACTGTGAAAACAGGGAAAATCCCCAATATACAAGATGTATATTCGGTATTCAAGGATTATGTATATCAAAAAGATGGTCAATCCGTTCATGAGATCGTAGAGGATATTTATCGATTCTCGAAATACTTTGTAAATCTAGCATTTCAAACTGAAAAAGATAAGGGAATCAACCAAGTGTTAGAGGAAATAAATACATTAAAAGTAGATGTATCTTATCCATTCTTACTTGAGGTCTATAACGACTTTGCAGAAGAAAGGCTACCTAAGGAGGACTTTATTTCGATTCTGAAATTGGTTGAAGCATATGTATTTCGCAGAGCAATTTGCGGGGTTCCAACTAATTCGTTGAACAAAACGTTTGCAACGATCAGTAAAGAAATCGATAAATCGAATTACTTGGAAAGTACAATTGTAGCCTTCTTGAATAAAGATTCTCATCGACGGTTTCCTAAAAATGAAGAATTCATAAATGAATTAACCGTAAAAGATGTGTACAATTTCAGAACCCGCAATTATTTGCTTCGTAAGCTTGAGAACTTCAATCGCAAAGAGATAGTTGACATCGAGAGTTACACGATAGAGCACATCATGCCTCAAAACCCGAACTTATCGGTTGAATGGAAACAAGACCTCGGAACAGACTGGGAAGAGGTTCAGAATACATATTTACATACGCTTGGAAATTTAACACTGACACGTTACAACTCTGAGCTGAGCGACAAGCCATTCACTGTGAAGCGAGATATGGATGGCGGCTTTGCAGACAGTCCTTTACGGTTGAATAGAGGGCTAGGTAAACTAAGTGTTTGGAATAAAGATGAAATTACAAAACGTGCTCACTCACTTGCAGATCAGGCAGTAAAAGTTTGGGAATACCCGAATATCTCAGATGATGCATTATTGAAATATAGCAAAAAAGGTTCTGGAAGTGAAAATGTCACTTATACCATTGCAGATCATCCTGAGTTGCAGGGTGAAATGATGGTGTTATTTGAGGAGCTGTCAAAGCGAATCTGTAATCTGGATAGTTCTGTTCGGATGGAGTTTAAAAAGCTATATATAGCTTTCAAGACAACAACAAATTTCGTCGATATTGTTCCACAGAAAAGTAAGCTTCGTTTAAGTTTAAATATGGCTTTCCACGAGATAAACGATCCACAGGGCATCTGTAAAGATGTGAGCAAACTTGGTCGATGGGGCAATGGTGATGTAGAGATTGGAGTTTCTTCAATTGATGAGGTTGAGTATACAATGTTCCTAATCAAACAGTCGTTCGAAAATCATCGGGATGATGAATAGGGTAAAGTAAACCCTTGTTCTCCCCTTATAACCCAATCCCTACTATGTGAATATCTCAAAAAGTCATCTCAGAGCCTAAAAAGTCATCTCAAAGCCTAAATAGTCGTCTCACGAGCCGAGCGAAACGCAGGTATCCACTCCTGTTTTCCTCGGCTTCTTTTGTAAATCAGGGAAGCGGGTTTAGGGAGAAGGGGAGAACTCAAACTCCTCGAATCCCTTGTTCTATCAAGCTTTTCCTCAATATCTTCTCCAATTTTTACTCCGATTTCTTTTCCTCTGATCCCTGTTTTATCCCTGCTCTACCCTGCCTTTCCCCCTGCTCTTAATTCGACTTTATTTACTTTTTTATCACAGTTTTTCTCCGATTTGCCCCCGATATTACTCCGATTTATAGGACGACTTTATTTGCTCGTGTTGAAACAGGGGAGTTAGGGTGAGAGGCGTTAAAGCCAAGTGGCGCAAGGATTTGTGGCGATTTGGTGGGGGATGGTGGCGCAACACGACTTTTTGAGTAGTTCACAAAGGACAAGTAAAACGGAGATCTATCGGAGGAAATAGTAAAGAGGGGGCACCCTCTTTTTTTTTGAATCTATTGGTTGACTATGATTCTCTCGGGGTTATAATATACTTTGCTTTAACATCCCTAAGTGAGTTTTACCTCTTCGGGATAAGATTTTCTCCTAGTATTAATAGAGAGGTTTTTGATATGACAGATAATTTTTGGCGTGATTTACCACGGCCTTTTTTTATACTGGCGCCCATGGAAGATGTGACGGATGTTGTTTTTCGCCATGTCGTTAGTGAAGCAGCCAGACCGGATGTGTTTTTTACAGAGTTTGCGAATACAGAGAGTTACTGTCACCCGGAAGGGAACCATAGTGTGCGCGGGCGCTTGACTTTTACAGAGGATGAACAGCCCATTGTAGCCCATATCTGGGGGGATAAGCCGGAATACTTTCGTCAGATGAGCATCGGTATGGCGAAAGAAGGATTCAGAGGCATCGATATTAATATGGGTTGTCCTGTAGCGAATGTAGCAGAGAACGGGAAGGGTAGCGGCCTGATCTGCCGTCCAGAAACCGCAGCGGATATCATCCAGGCCGCAAAAGCCGGGGGATTGCCCGTCAGTGTAAAAACAAGGCTCGGTTTTAGTGCCTTAGACGAATGGCGCGGCTGGTTAAGCCATATTTTGCGACAAGACATTGTTAATCTGTCCATTCATCTGCGGACAAGAGAGGAAATGAGCAAAGTAGATGCTCATTGGGAACTAATTCCGGAGATTAAGAAACTTCGTGATGAGGTGGCACCAGATACACTTCTGACCATTAACGGGGATATCCCTGACCGACAGACCGGCTTGCAGCTCGTTGAGCAATACGGTGTAGATGGTATTATGATTGGGCGCGGTATTTTTCATAATCCATTTGCTTTTGAGAAGGAGCCGAAGGATCACAGCAGCGAGGAATTGCTTGATTTGCTAAGGCTGCATCTAGATCTCCATGATCAATATTCAGAACTGGAACCACGCTCGTTCAGACCGCTTTCCCGATTCTTTAAAATATATGTCCGTGGATTTCGAGGGGCAAGCGAATTAAGAAATAGTTTAATGAACACAAAATCAACAACTGAAGTGCGTGCGCTGCTCAATGAATATGCAAAGAAGGAGCATGATGGGGCGGAGGAAGAAGGAAATTAAGTGGCCAAGTCAGGAGAGGCAACGGACGATTGCGGTAAAGAGTGGTTGGTTCGATAGGGAGAATTCGGCGTAGAAATTAGAAAAAAACTTGAAGATGTTGAGGATCGGATGAATGGAGACGGGGCAAACCCAGAGACAACTATCCGTTCCTCTTTTTTTATATGGAGGGGATTACATGTCCTGGAGCAAATTGAAGCAGCAACTGGAGAGCTTTCTCTGTCCTGCGTTAGAAGGAAGGGTAGAATACCGCGCACCGGGTTACCGTTATTTACCTGATAAAACAGGTACTTGTTATATCTCTGTAGATAAAAAGAACGTACTCAATATGATGGATAAAACCAGCTTCATCAAATGGTATCAGACGGAGCTGGAAATCAAGAATGATCCACATATTCAAATTCCTATCAGCAATGACGATATTGAAGCGGTTAGAAAAGCTGCCAAGGGGACCGTGCCGGAAGATCGTCTAAAAATAATTGCCAGAAGCAAAATAAGTTCAGAATATGCAAAAGAGCTTTTGTCAGCGCAGGCTTCATTAAGTAAATCGAATTTTATCGTTGTGGCTACTAAGTTTTTATCTACTTCTATAGAGGAAAGCTTAGAGAGCAATGAGATCTTATTGAATATCCTAGCCTTGGTGGACAGAAGGTTTGGAAAAAAGCGGATCTTAACCATGTCCGAGAAGATGAAGTTAAAGCATCCGAGTGTGCAGTATTTCTATGAACTAAGGCGTAACACATTGTGAAGTTAAGTTTTGTTCTCACTGTCTACTCCACACATGTGGAGTCGGTCATATTGAGGGTTCGAACATGAGATGCGACAGTTTCGATTGTCTCCGGCTATCGCGGTGCATTTCGCACAATGACGGCCGGTTGGAGGAACAGTATGCCGTACCGAGAGAGGAATCTGCTAGAGATAAACGATGCGAGCAATTGATAGGCGATCCCGAGAATGTCGTAAAATGAAGGGGTGTCCCATTAGTCATGATAATGACGATGGGACCCCCTTTTTTATACGGGCTATTTATTGACTTTTTTCACATGGGAACTAAAGTAAATGTCCGCCAGACTTTACGGTTCAAGGAACATAGATTCTTTCCATCGGGGAGCGCAGCACTGACCTGAAAGGGCCAACATATTACGTGTTGCCGGTGCATGTTCCTGCAAAAGCGAGTGTACATACAGACCGTGAGGGCCGTCCTTACATGTCCCTTGGCCTTAAGTTGAATCAGAATGTTCTTCAGAGTTTATTGAGAGATCTTCCTGAAAATCAATTACCGACTGCTTCAGAGCATTTCGCAGCTTGTGAAATGGACATTGAATTTATGGAGGCATGGCTGCGCTTATTGCGTTTATCGAAAACATCAAGAGACATTCCTGGTCTTGCACCAGCTTATAAGCGCGAAATTCTATATCGCTTTCTAATGGGACCACAAGGATGGTATCTGAGGCAATTTGGTCTACGGGAAAGTAATCTATCTAAGATTCCCCATTGTATAAAATGGTTTCGCAATAATTTTATGAAGCCAATAGACATTGGCGAGATGGCATCAAAATCTGGCATGGCTATAAATACCTTTCACCGTCAGTTTAAAAGGGCAACGGGTTTAAGTCCTATTCAATTTCAAAAGCAATTAAGGCTTTTGAAAGGCTAGAAGCCTCATTGCATTTGAGGGCTATCCAGTAGCAAGTGCCGCATATCAAGTTGGCTATCAAAGTCCCTCGCAGTTTAATCGAGAATACTCTCGCTTCTTCGGCTCATCTCCAGCTCGAGACACTGAGAATCTAAGACGAATTGAAAGCACAAGGGATTAGATAGCGGGCTAAGGCGCATCGGCGATCAAGCCCTTTCTAAAATATGGAAGGGCTTTTATCCCGTTCATCCCGTTCAACAAGTGGATGACGAATCTTATGCCAGCATAATGAGCAGCGTAGGTGTACCTGAACCGCTCGTTCCGATTCGGGTTGAAATTCGGAGTGCGAGGGTCTGCGTCAAATCGTAAACGAAATTTAGGCTTAATGGAGCGTATGAAACAGATGTTGATCCCGAAGGTCTAATGCGACCGGAGGGATTGCGTCATTTAATGCGGGGTAAGGAAAGTTTGGAGATTGTTTGGGGAATAGTACTTCATTATGAACCGTAATGGAGCGTAGAGGAATGAAAGTATTATCCATGATTCAACCGTGGGTGGCTCTGCTTGTCCAAGGCGAGACACTCTATGAAACAAGATCCTGGAAGACCCGGTATCGCGGACCGTTGGCCATTCATGCAAGCCGGAAAGTCGATAAGCAGGCCTGCAAATATGAACCCATCCGTTCTTTACTCGCCAAGAATGGCTATACGGAACAAAACCTCCCTACGGGGGTTATCCTTGCAACCTGCGAGCTTACGAATTGTTATCAAGTCATCGACGCTGATGATACGTCAGCCATTCTGGATTCCGGGAAGGTCGTGACGGGGGATGACTTCCTGTTGGGCGATTACAGTCCAGGTTATTTTGCGTGGGAAATAGCGGGTTTCCGCCTGCTGAAGCCCTATATTCCAGCGAAGGGAAAACTGGGACTATGGGAATATCCGATAGGAGAAGAGTGAATGATAGGATCGATAAAAATGAACCATTAACGGAGGTTCTGACTGGACCAATCACTTATTTTTTCCTTATGAAATTAAAGGGCTGCAATTGAAAAACCGGGTAGTCATGGCGCCCATGTGCCAATAGTCCGTAACCGCCAGGGATTGGCAAACCCAACGAATGGCATTACGTTCACTACCTTAGCCGCGCAATTGGCGGTGCAGCCTTGATCATCATGGTAATGACGGACGTTGAGCCGGATGTGAATAACCGACTTTGATTTAGGGATTTGGTCCGATGACCATATTCCGGCATTTGCCCGATTTATGGATGGGGTTCATGCTCACGGGGCCAAGATTGGGATTCAAATTGCTCATGCTGGCCGGAAAGCGGAAGATGCTGAAGAGCCAGCGGCCCCTTCCGCCATACGCACGGATATTTAATTCAACCGTTTCAATCCTCTTATACCAACAAACGCCAAGATGCGTATGGACAAGACCTGACCAAATTTGGGATAGAGGTCATTCAGGCGGCCAAAAAGGAAATGCCTGCAAATATGCCGTTATTTTTCCGAATCACTGCCGTAGAGTACGCGGATGGGGGTTATGGCGCAAAATACGGGAGGCTCTTGGGGTGCCCGTCGTAGCTATAGGCATGCTTGAGGACCCGGCACTTGCTCAATCCGTCGTCTGCAGAGAAGAAGAGGATTTAGTGGCGATCGCCCGTGGCATGCTTCGAGATCCATACTGGACTATCCATGCTGCTAAATCGCTTAGAAGTGAATATACCCCCATTCCAAAGCAATATGAGCGGGCTTATTGTTAAAGGGAAAATAGGGAGGATATCGAAATGTCATTGAAAGAGAAGCGAGTCATCGTTGTAGGAGGCACATCGGGCATTGGATTATCGACTGCCAAGGCATTTCTGGATGAAGGGGCGAAGGTAGTTATCGCCAGCCGTTCCGCTGCCAAGCTCTCGAAAGCCAAACAAACGCTTGGCGGGAATGTGGAAGCTTACGAGCTGGATTTTCGGAGTGAAGAGAAAGCCGCGGAATTTTTCGAAAAGGCTGGCAAGTTTGATCACTTGGTGCTCACCGCTGGCGAAGGCGCGATGGGCGAGTTCCGCGAATTGCCGGTTGAACAGGCGAAACTGCCTTCGACAGCAAGTTCTGGGGCCAGTATATCACCGTTAAAGCGGCTATCCCCTATTTGAACCAGGAAGGTTCCATCTCCTTGACTTCCGGCGTTTACGGCAAACGGCCTCCGAAGGGGGCATCCACGCTGGCTGCGATCAACTCGGCGTTGGAGGGGTTAATGCGGGGATTGACGTCTTATCTGGCTATATAAAATCAAATCCAATTGTAAGTTTCTTCACTGGGGAAGTCCTTAGTGCATTAAATAATGGATTTAAAGGACAAGGTGATGCAACTGGATACGAAAGACTAGTATTCAAATATGGACAGGTGTATCATAATGGTAGTTGGAGAAATTACTTTGAAACGTATCAGCTAGAAGCGTACTGGAAACATGAGCAAATTAGTTATAATGCAGAAAATTCATTGAAGAATGCTACAACAGCTTATTTCCTTCCAGCAACTTCTGGTCAAAGTTATTGGCCATTTATGTGGAAGCGTACAGGTAGTTTCTCGAATAATAATGAGATAGCTGAAATTGCTCTTTATCAATACGGTCATGACCCAGCCCGTTCAGTACCAGTTCGTGATTATTATAAATATGAAGGCGGCCTTGCGAATTGGGCCACACAAGGAACGTTTCCTTACTAAAAAATACAAGGACCCCTCAGGGGTCCTTGTATCTATTAGGAGAGATTCTGTGAAGAAATTTAAAAAATACATATTTACACTTATTTTAGCCGCTCTACTAACATTAGGGATTTCCTATTACTCTATATCATGCAAAGCACCTGAGCTTTTAATTAAAGAGACCATTGAACAATCTTTAAAAGGAAACTTTAATAGTCTCTCTGTCAATGAGGGAAATAAGCAAATATTACACGATTTTTTTACTAACGATAATTCAATACCAAACAGCGAATTAAATTATTCCATTGACATAGTAACTAATCAAAAAGTGAAAAAAGAGTTTATTGTTTATATGGAAAGAATTAACTACAATGGTGATAATCAAATAAATAATGTAGTTAATGGCACCTTGTACTTTCGGCTTGAAAAATCATCAGTTATTAAATATATCATAACAGATGTTCAAATACTTAAAGCACTTCAAATAGTTGCTTAACTGCCTCTTGTGCTCATGCTGAAAGAGTCTGTTAAAAACCTTGTGTAAACTCCAAAACTATGATGTTGCCAAATCAGTACGTCGCCAGCCCTGTTGCCAACACACGAGTCCGAGAAGATCTATATAGCTAGAATAACATGTGTAGTTCTCCTCACCTTGTCGCCCCGAAAATATTCAGATACTTCACCGCCACCCCCGGAGGTTTCACTCCCATGACTCAACGGGTCATTGCCCTCTCATGTTTTCATTACGCCTGTCCAAGGGGTGGAGGCCCGTCTTGCTCATTTTCCTGCCGACTCCTGT
Source organism: Paenibacillus sp. RUD330 (assembly GCF_002243345.2). Taxonomy (NCBI): domain Bacteria; kingdom Bacillati; phylum Bacillota; class Bacilli; order Caryophanales; family Paenibacillaceae; genus Paenibacillus; species Paenibacillus sp. RUD330. Next base: position 4,639,918 of record NZ_CP022655.2, on the reverse strand, counting down.
CATACAAGGTGATGAAATCCTGCGAATGAGTGAGTGAACGTAAATAAACCCTTAAAACCGAGGGACGGGCAGTTTTAGGCACGGATATTGACTTCACTTTAGGTAGTAACTATAATGGTTACAACGGTGGTGATGCACTTGAAACAGATAAGTACTCGCTTTTCTATTGCTGTTCACATCCTTTCCCTGATTGCGGTCAGTCCAAACGAATGTACGGGGGACTTCATTGCGGGCAGCGTAAATACAAATCCCGTTATCATCCGGAGAATTATGGGGATGTTGAAAAAAATGGGGTTAGTGGAAGTACGGCCTGGGGTTGGAGGTGCTTCTCTACTCAAAACACCTGAGGAAATTACGCTGCTCGATGTTTATCGGGCTGTAAATGTGATTGAAGACAACCAATTATTCCGTGTTCACGCAGATCCGAATGAGCGATGTCCAGTCGGGGCGAACATTGAGTTGGTTCTCCAATCCGAGTTGAATGAGGCTCAATCCGCTATGGAACACAGGTTGGCACAAACGACTTTGAGCCAACTCACACCAAGGTTCAAATAAATGAGAGCTCTTTAAGAGAGCTTTTATTTTATAGACTTGTTGTAACCTGTATTGTTATAACTATGATAATTACAATAAAACATAATTGGAGGAATAGAAGATGAAAATGTTGGTCACAGGTGCGACAGGGAAATTGGGAACTATAGTTGTAGAGACGCTATTGAAATCTGTACCAGCGAGTGATCTGGCTGTCAGTGTCCGCAATCCAGAGAAAGCGGAAGGATTGCGAACTCGTGGAGTAGAAGTCAGCCTAGGAGATTTTGACCGTCCAGAAACATTGGATTCTGCTTTTGCAGGCATCGATCGTTTATTGATTATTTCTGCGGATGGAGACAACGAAACAAGAATTCGGCAGCACACAAATGCTGTTGCTGCTGCAGAGCGTGCTGGAGTTAAATTCATTGCATATACAAGTGCAACGAATGCAAATGAAAGCAAGTTATTCCTTGCTGAAGTACACCGTGTCACAGAACAAGCCATCGTCAAAACGGGCATTCCTTACTCCTTCTTGCGCAACAACTGGTACTTGGAGAATGAAATTGCAAGCATTCAAGGCGTGACAGCAGGAGCTCCTTGGGTGACCTCTGCTGGAACTGGCAAAGTGGGTTGGGCACTGCGGCAAGATTACGCGGCGGCGGCTGCAGCCGTATTGGCGGGGAACGGACACGACAATACAACTTATGAACTATCGGGAAAACTGATGACTCAAGAAGAACTGGCGTCTGCCCTTGGAACGGTATTAGGCAAGGAAGTGCCTGTCCAACAGGTCGATGACGCCGCTTATGCCGACATCATGAAGGGCGCAGGTGTACCCGACTTCGTTATCCCTATTCTCGTAGGTATCCAGCAAGGCATTCGAGAAGGCGCACTGGAGATCGAAAGCAATGATTTCGAAAAGCTGCTCGGTCGTCCAGTTACGCCAATTAGGGAGGCACTGACTCAAGTAGTTGACGAAATCTCTCAAACAAAATAATTGAACTGTGTCGAAAACCGACCTTTCCTAATGTGAGGTCGGTTTTTTTGATTTAAAGGTTCCAATAGAGGGACTGAGTTGAAAATCATCGCCCTATCATTAGGAGATTTTTTTCTTTATCTAAGAAACGATATGCGGCGACCATGCGGAATATTTAAGCACCAACACAACACATCGGAGTGTCGCTCGCTGTTGGTACGAAAAGACTAGGCTGAGGTGGAATGGCGAAAATACCAAAGAGGGGAAATTAATCCCCTCTTTTCTTTACCCTATGAACTATCATTCCGTCACCCCAAGCATGAACATGGTGTTATCTCAAGGAAACGGCTTTTATGAAACACCAACACTTCTTTTAGCTAACTTCTTGAAAGCGTCAGGCTTGACGACTTCTTACATTATCGTGGGGTTATTCGTTAACAGATGCGCCTCGTCCAAGATCCACGAGTAAAGTGGCCTTGAGTCGGGACCTGGCTCAGCGCCCCTCTTTCACGATCTTGCCGGCAGGTCTATTTTTTTTCGTATCTTAAAACTGGAATTCAGGATAGAAATAACAATTGAGATATAATAGTGATGTATGTACAGGATAATAAGTTGTTATCCGGAGCCATTAGTCAGGCTGCATCTATTGAAATCATCGTTCAAATCGGTTTGAATCTTCTTCTAGCAACAGGAAGGAACACATTTCCATGAAGAAACAATTGCTCGTGCTGATCGGCATGGTCCTGATCTTTGCCGCCGCCACCTCTGCGCTCATCTACAACTGGCTTCATCCCGTGGAGGACTACCCTGAAGCGCGAGGGGGGATTCTTGACGCCAGGGATTGGAATTTCGCGCAGCAAGGAATCATCCCGCTGAGGGGCGAATGGGAGTTCTATAAGGATGAACTGCTGACTCCCCAGGATTTTGCCGTCCATGGAGAGGAGCTGCAAAGCCGGCGGAGCCTGCTGGGCGTCCCCGGCAACTGGAAGGGAAGCGTCTCGGCCAACGGCTTCGGCGCGGGCACGTACCGGCTGCTGGTGGAGGTGGGCGATGCCGGTTTTTACAGCCTGAGGGCGAAGAAAATCCGCATGTCCAGCCGCATCTATATGGCAGGCGACGATCTTGGAGGCAGCGGACGGCCGGACATCGCTCCGGGAGACTTTGTTCCCAGCAACCTGCCGTTCTTCGGGACGGTCAAGGCCGAGAGCCGGAACATCGAAATCATCGTGCAGGTGGCAAGCTACCGCTATCTCCAAGGCGGACTCGTGCAGCCGCCGGAGTTCGGGCTCAGCGATGAGGTGCTGAACCGGCGAGACAATTCCCGCATGGCCGACATGATTCTCGTCGCCACCCTGCTCGTCTTCGGCATTTATTTCGCAGGCATGTTCAGGCAATGGGGCCGAGAGCCGTACCTGATCTTCTTCAGCCTGTTCTGCCTGTCCCTAGGCCTGTTCTTCAGCATCGACAACGAGATTGTGCTGGCCTCCCTGCTGCCGTCGATCTCTTTTCTGCCGCTGCAGAAGCTGCTCTTCATCCTGCCGGCGATGTCGATTCTATTTTTCATCTATTACGTCCGGCTTTATCTGGAGGACAAGCCCGGCAAGCGGATGAAGGCGTTCCTGTGGGTCAGCTATCTGTTTCTGGCCGTCCTGCTGGCGATTCCGAATGAGTTTCTGGTTCCGATCATGTGGCCGGGCATTGCGATGCAGCTTCTGGCTTTCGGCTTTATTTTCACGTCGATATTCCGCAATCGGCATCATGGGGTGAGGATTTACTCCATTCTGCTCGGGGCGTTCTTTCTCATTATCAGCTGGGTGTTCGCCCAGACGCGCTATCAGCTGGCTCTGGACAGTCCGTATTATATGATCGTCACGCTGCTGCTCGTCGTATTGTCGCAGTCTTTTCTCATGACGGACCGGATGCGTGAGGCCTATCTGCAGAGCGAACGGCTCGCTCGGCAGCTGCTTGTCTACGATCGGCAGAAGGATGAGTTCCTGGCCAAAACGTCGCATGAGCTCCGGACGCCTCTGCACGGCATCGTCAACCTGTCGCAATCGCTGCTCGACAACACCGACGCCCCGCTCGACTTCAAGCACCGCGACAACATCCGGCTGCTGAATCTGATCGGACGGCGGCTGGCCGGACTGGTCAACGATATTCTCGACATGAACCGGATCCGCTACGGGGAGCTTCGGGTGCAGCTCAGGCCCGTCGATCTGTACATCTCGACCGGCTTCGTCATGGAGACGCTGTCGATTGCTCCGGTCAATCCCGAGATTCAGCTCGTCAACGAATTGCCGCCGGGGCTGCCCCTGGTTCTGGCCGACGAGAACCGGCTCCGGCAAATCCTGCACAATCTGCTGGAAAACGGGCTCAACTATACGGATCACGGAACGGTATCCATATCGGCCGAGCGGCAAGGAGAGATGCTCGCCGTCACGGTCAGCGATACCGGCAGAGGCATTCCGCCGGAGATGCTGGACCGGCTGTTCCAGCCCTTTTTCCAGTACGACGAGGAAGGCGCCCGCTCGCGCAACGGCATCGGGCTAGGGCTCGGCATCGCCAGGCAGCTTGTCGAGCTGCAAGGCGGCGTCATGTCTCTGGAATCCGAGGTCGGCCGCGGCTCGCGGTTCATGTTCACGCTGCCTGTTGCCGGGAGCGCGGAACTGGAGGCGGCGGCTTCTGCGGGAGACGCTAATACGCAGTTTGCCGGCACTCAATATGGTGGTGTGGAATATGGCGGTGTCGACAATACGGACTACCATCATCATTCCATCCATGACTCCGGCCCCCGGAAGGAAGGCGACGGGGAGGAGGCGTTCCACATTCTGATCGTCGACGACGAGCCTTCCAATCTGAAGGTGGCAATGGACGCGATCTCCTCCATGAAGCATTCCTTCACGGCGGTGAGGGGAGGCCGGGAGGCGCTCGAGGCGCTGCGGAGCCGCAAGCCGGATCTCGTGCTGCTGGACTTGATGATGCCCGGCGTGTCCGGCCTGGACATCTGCCGGGAGATCCGGTCGCTGCAAGGTCTGGCCGAGCTCCCGGTGCTCATGCTTACTGCGTCGGGGCAGGCGGGAGACATCCTCGCCGCGTTTGCCGCCGGAGCCAACGATATTTTGCAGAAGCCGTTCGAGCTTGCGGAGCTGAAGGCCCGCGTCCAGTCGCTGCTGGCAATGAAAAGCTCCTCGGAGCAGGCGGTGCGCCGGGAGATGGATTTCCTGCAGACGCAGATTACGCCGCATTTCCTGTACAACACTTTGAATGCGCTGGTCGGACTCAGCTATAAGGATGTGGACAAGCTGCGGGAGACGATCCAGCATCTGACCACCTATCTTCGCGCCAAGTTCACCTTCGTCCTTCAGGGAGAGGCGGTTCCGCTGGAGCGGGAATTGGAGCTGGTGCGGGCCTACCTGGCGATCGAGCAGCTGCGCTTCGGCCGGCGCCTCCAGGTCCGGTATTCGATTGACGAAGGCGTTCAGTGCCTTCTGCCGCCGCTGACGCTGCAGCCGATCGTGGAAAATGCCGTCCGGCATGGCATCGGGCCGAAGCCCGAGGGGGGGACGGTGGATATCCTTGTCCGCAAGGTCGGGGATATCGTGGAGATTGTCGTCGAGGATGACGGCGTCGGCATGGACAAGGATATGCTGGCTCGTCTGGAGGAAGGGCGCGGCGGGGGCATCGGCATCGGCAATGTCAATCGCCGGCTGCAAATGAGATACGGGCGGAGGCTGGAGATGGCCAGCCATCCGGGATCCGGAACCCGAATGACGATTTTTTTGACGGAGGGGCGACATGCGCAGAGCGATTCTGATCGACGATGAAGAAATGGCGCTCGATGTGCTGGAGATCAAGCTGAACGAGGTCGGCGGAGTGGCGGTCGTCGGCAAATTTCAACTCGTCGGCGAAGCGCTTCGTCTGTGCGAGTCGCTGCGTCCCGAGCTCATTTTCCTGGATATCGAGATGCCGGGCATGAACGGACTGGAGGCTGCCGGGGAGCTCCGCGCCCGATGTCCGGATGCCGAAGTGATCTTTGTGACGGCCCATCACCACTATGCGGTGGATGCTTTCGGCACGGAAGCGATCGGCTATCTGCTCAAGCCGGTCGCCAAGGACAAGCTGCTCCAGGCGCTGTCCCGCTACGAGAGCCAGCGAGCCCGGCTTCGGAGGCGCGGCAGCGCAGCGGAGAGGGCCGGCAGCGGCGCGCCGGAGGAGGACAAGCAAGCAAGCGGGCCGAGCAGCCTTGAACGTTCGCGGGCCGACAAGCAGGCGCTGTCGCTGAAGGTGCTGGGAAGCATGGAGCTGTACAGCCCGGACGGCCGCCTGCTCACCTGGCGCACCCGCAAGACCAAGGAGCTGTTCGCCTATCTCTGGCATCATCGGGGACAGCCCGTCTACAAATACGCCATTCTGGAGCATTTATGGCCGGAAGATCCGGCAGAGCGGGCGCAGAAGCTGCTGCATACGTCGCTCTATTACTTGCGGAGCCTGTTGAAGTCGGAGGGCTGCGGGGAGATTGTCCGGTACGGCGACGAACGGTATTGGATCGACCCGGCGGCCATCCGCAGCGATCTGGAGGAGCTGCTGGACGGTTTGAAGGCAGGCTTTGGCGGAGAAGGCGGACAGCATGCGCTGGCGCTGTATCGAGGCGATTATCTGGAAACGGATCATTATCAATGGGCGGACGCTTATCGGCTTGAGCTGCGCTCCGCCTTCACTGCCGGTCTTCTGGAGTGCCTCCACAGAGCGGGCAAGGAGTTCCGTGCGATGCTTCTGAGCAAGCTCGTCGAGCTTGGCCATGGGGAGTACGACGATCTGCTGGCGGACGCCTATGATGGCGGCGGCGACCGGAGCGGCGCGCCCCAAGCGCTGGCCATCAAAGAAAGAAATAGGCTGGAAGAAGGCTAGCGAGGAAAAAGCCGACACTGCGAAGAAAAAGGCTGTCGAATATTCATTTCGATAGCCTTTTTTGTCGTTTTTTGGAAGAGATGTTGTGAAAATGTTGAGAATGGGTCTGCTACAGTAGGCAAAACGCATTCTAGCATAAGGTGGGAGACAGATGAAAAAATGGGGATCTCTGCTGCTTGTCCTCTCGATCCTGTTCACATCCGTGCCGACGGCATTCGCAGCCGTCCGGACGGGCTGGGATCTGAGATCTCCGCGCGGCATCGCGACGGACAGCGCAGGAAAATTATATGTGGCGGATGCGGGCAACCATCGCATTCAGATTTACAACCGCGATGAGAGCCTGTACATGACGCTGGGAGTGAAAGGCGTCCTCGGCTCGGACAACGATCATTTCAATACGCCGAAAGCAGTAGCCGTCGATCAGGCGACAGGGGATATCTATGTCCTGGATTATTCCAATGCCCGCATCCAGGTGTTCGGGAGCCAGGGGGCCTATATCCGGTCCATCGCCCTTCCCAGCGGGAATCCCGTGCCGGAGGCGATAGCGCTTGACGGCAGAGGCCATATATTCGTCACGGACCAGAATTATCTGGTCTATCGCTTCAATACGAATGGCACCGGCTATAAGCTCATCGCCAATTCGCCGCAGCTCGCGGACAGGCCGATGGGAATCGCAGCGGATTCCAAGGGGAATTTGTTCATTTCGCAATATTGGACCAGCACCGTGGTCGTGTATGCCTACAACAGCGCTGCGGACACGTATGCCCCTCAGAAGACGATCGGGGAAAAGAACGTAAGCGGCGCCGACAACGCTCATTTCAAGCAACCCTGGGGAGTGTCCATCGACGGCAGCGACCGCTTGTACGTCTCCGACGGCGGCAACAAGCGCGTGCAGGTGTACAACAGCAACGGCAGCTACGCGATGACGCTCGCCGATTCGGTCTTGGTGGAGCCTTCCCAGGCGACCGCGGACAAGGACGGCAACATTTACGTCGTCGACGGCAACAGGTCGCAGCTTCTCTTGTTCAATGCGCAGGGGAATTTCGTGAAAATTCTCGGCCAGAATGTAGCTCCGACCTTCGAGGGAAGCCAAGCAGCACTGACGGTAGCCCAGAATGCTTCCCCTGCCGATATCAAACCTCTGCTGCGCGTCGGCGACAGCGATACGGGGCAGACTCTGACCTGGGCGCTGACGGCAGCGCCTTCGCATGGTACGGTGAGCTTCGGGCAGACAACGGCCGCAAGCGGAGGCGCGGGGCTTGCGCCGACCGGCGCGATGACGTATCAGCCGGCCGAAGATTATTTCGGCCCGGACAGCTTTACGGTGACGGTAAGCGATGGAGCAGGCGGCACGGCCGTCCGCACGATCGCCGTAACCGTGAAGAAGCAGGCGTCGGCTCCGACAGCGGATCTGGCCAGCGGCACTGTCGTGCCGGACAACAGCTATGTTGTCCTGAGCACGGCAACGGCTGGCGCGACAATCTATTACACGCTCGACGGAACGGCGCCGACAACGGGCAGCCCTGCCGGCACAAGAGTGGGCATCAGCGGCGCTCCCGGAGATACGGTGACGGTCAAGGCGACGGCTGCGGGACCGAACCTTGTCTCCAGCGATACGGCCACCTTCACGTACACCATCGAAACGCCGGCTCCGACGGAGCTGACGGCGAGCGCGGGCGACGGACAAGCTGTGCTGGCCTGGAATGCCGCGCGGGGAGCGGTGGCATACAGCATCTATCAAAGGACGGAAGCGGGCAGCTACGGGCCGCTTCCGGTCGCGACTGTCGAGGGCACCTCTTACACTGCAGCTGGCCTGGACAACGGAACGGCCTATTATTTCAAAATCATGGCTGTCCTTGCGAATGGGGACGGCGGTTATTCCAATGAAGCCGGCGCGACGCCGATGTCCGGCAATACAGACCTGACGGACCTTACGCTGTCTGCCGGCGAGCTGAGCCCGTCCTTCTCGACCGGAACGACGCATTACACGGTCAGCGTAGGCAGCGAGGCGGACAGCCTGACGATCTCGCCGAGCGTGGCGGATACGGTATACGGAACCGTAACGGTCAGCGTGTATGACAGCGCGGGCTTGCTGATCGACGGTCCGCATATCCTGCTCGGCGGCTCGGGATCGCCGGCATTGCCTCTGGCTGTAGGGAACACCAGGATCGAACTGTTGGTGAGCGCGCAGGACGGCAGCACGATGACCTATACGCTGACGGTTTCCAGGGCGGCGCCGGCAACACCGACGCCGGCACCGTCAGAAGAGCCGACAGAGCCGCCGACCGAAAAGCCGACTGAAAAACCGACCGAAAAGCCGACTGAAAAACCGACAGACCAGCCAACACCGACACCAACGCCAACACCGGCACCGACTCCATCCCCGGACTCGGATGGAGATCAGAGCGGCAAGGCTTCCGCCCAGCCTTCTCCGACACCTGCCGCTTCGCCCGGCTTGAGCGTGACGGTAAACGGGCAGCCGAAGGATCAGCTTGTGGCTGTATCGACTGAAATCGTGAACGGCCAGACGATGCTGAACGCGACAATGGATTCGGCGAAATTGCTGGCTCAGCTTGCAGCCTCAGGGAGCGAGCCTCGAATTGTCATTCCGGCCGCAGGCGAGAAGGTCGATGGAGTATCCGTCGTTCTGGCCGGCGACCTCGTCAAGGCGATGGGCGACCGCAAGGCCGTGCTTGAAGTGCAGTCGCCGGGCGGCAGCTACACGCTGCCGGCGGGACTTCTGGATATGGAACGCCTGTCGGCTCAGCTTGGCGCCGCGGACCGGCTGTCAGAGGTGACGGTTCGCATCCATGTCGTCAAGGGCGATGCGGCGCTGGCCGCGCGCGCGGAACATGCAGGCGCCAACAATGGCTTCAGCGTGGCCGCGGCACCTGTGGAGTTCACGGCGACGGCATCCTACAACGGAAAAAGCATCGCTGTCGACCGCTTCAGCTCCTATGTGAAGCGTGAAATCCCGCTGCCTGCGGAAGCGGATCCGGCTCGAATAACGACCGCGATCGTTCTGGACAAAGACGGAACGGTCCGGCATGTGCCGACCTTCATCCAGAAGCGGGAGGGAAGCTACTATGCCATCGTCAACAGCTTGACGAACAGCGCCTACGCGCTCATCTATCATCCGGTCGCTTTTGCCGATGTTGCGGGCCACTGGTCCGAATCGGCTGTGAACGACCTGGCCTCCCGAATGGTCGTCAACGGCGTCGACGCCGCGCATTACAAGCCTGATGCGCCTGTCACCCGCGCCGAAATCGCCGCTATCATCGTGCGGGCGCTCGGCCTTGCTCCAAGCTCCGACGCCTCCGCGTTCGCCGATGTCCGCTCCAGCGACTGGTTCGCAGGCTCGGTAGCTGCGGCGCAGGAATACAGCCTTGTCAAAGGCGCAGGAGATGGGACCTTCGCTCCGAACCGAAGCGTGACCCGCGAGGAAGCTTTGACCATGCTGGCTAGAGCGATGACGCTGGCCGGTCTTGACGTCAAGGGCGGCACGAACGGCGGCGATGTCCTGGCGCCGTTCGCCGACGGCGGGAAGGTCAGCGCATGGGCGCAGGAATCGGTGATCGCCGTCCTGGAGCTCGGCCTGGCGCAAGGCTCCGGCAAGGAGCTGGAGCCGAAGCGGCCGATCACCAGAGCGGAGACGGCGGCCCTCGTGCAGCGGCTGCTCGTGAAAGCCCAATTGATCGACACGACTCATTTAAAATAAGGCGGGAAAGGCCCCGGGCGGTTGCCCGGGGCCTTTCATTCGGTTTTCGTCCAGCTGGAGCAGCTTATTTGAAGACCGAATAAGGAATGACGAACTCCGGCATGCCTTCCGCATAGGAGGTGTACTCGTACTGGGTGAAGTAAATGACGATTCCGTTGCGGTTGAGGAAATAGTCGCGGTCGGCCTCGATGGTCTGGAACGGTACCATCAAGTCCATATGGCGGCTTTTGATCTGCTCCTTGATTTCCTTGTTGATCGCGGAGACATAGTTCTCCTTGCCGCCGGCAGCTTCTTTCAAGGAAAGCACGTCGCCCGTCGCGAGATCGAAGGTGTAAGGCTCGCGGACCGTCATGCCATGCGCCCCCCCGGTATAGACATAATAGTCCACGTAGAGGCTCAATTTCCCCTTTTCGTTATAGGAGACCGTGTATCGGCCATCCAGGCTCGGCGTGCGGACTTCGGCTTTCGGGTTGCCGGCCAGAATCTTCTTGTTCTCTTTGGCTTGAGGGTCCATCTCCTTGGAGCCTTCCGCCACGTTCCGGTCCGCTTCTTTCTTCAAGAAGGCATTGATCTTGTCTTGCACGGCCGTGTCGCTGTAACCCGACAGAACGGGATAGTACACATGGATCGACTTGCCGCCCTCCTCCGAGGCGATGGCTTCCGTGCCGATCTTCAGCTTGTTTTCCTGAACGGCATGAATGCCGATCCTTTTGCTGGCTTGCTCATAGGAAACGGCATAGCCCATCTGCTCCAGCAGGACGCGGAGCGGCAGATACGTCGTGTTGTCCTGTACGACCGCTTCCGATCCGTTGTATATAGGCTGCCCGTTGAGCTTGAAGCTGCTGTCCTTGAGGCCGATCTGCAGGACACGGTCTCTTCCCGTGATCTTCACCGTATCGGTTGCCTTCTCGTACGTCGTGCTGAGGCCGAGGCTGGCGTTCAGGCTGCGCAGCGCGATGTAGGTCGTGCTGTCTTTATTGATCGTAGCGATGCTCGTTTCTTTTCCTTCAATGCTGAACGGCGTCGCGGCGGTTTTGAGAACGGGGCCGGCCTTCGCCGCGGCTGCTTGCTCGGCAGGCAAGGAGAGCGCCATCGGCGCCGTCAGAAGAGCGGCAGTCAGCGTGGCCGCGAGCAGATTTCTTTTCCGGTTCTTTTTATTCATATTCAACATTCCTTTCTCTTGCTGGTCAACTGCTTATCTGGTTGATTACCCTCCATTAACGAGAGCTATTCGGTAAATGTTGCAAGTCCTAAAAAACCCCCCCCGGCATAAACATGCTGATGAGGAGGGTGAGGATATGGACAAGATGGCGCAGCGTTTTTACCAGTTGAAGCAGAAGCAGAAAGAGATCGAGCAGGAGCTTTCCGAGCTCCGCAGCGAAATCATCCGGCATTGCCGGGAGCTGGAGGCGTCCGAGCTGGAAGCGGGGAGCTACAGGATCAAGCTGGTTTCACAGGAGCGCAAGGAATATGACGATAAGAAGCTGCAAGAGGCTTTGCCCGACCCCGAGCTGTGGCGGCTGCTCTCCAAAGCCGATTCGGCCAAGATCGCGAGCCTGGTCAAGCTGAACGTCGTAACGGAAGAGAGCCTGAAGGACACTTATTCGGTTAAGAAAGTGACGCTGCTGCAAGTGGACAGGAAATAGGAAATAGGAAACCGAAAACAGGAAACAGGAAACAGGAAACAGGGAGCAACCGGCCCTTGATGCTCAAAAAACCGAGGCGAACGGACGCATTCGCGCGCGTTTGTTTTTGTTTTCTTTGATCCATGGAATTAATCCAATGGGGAGAAAGGGAGCGGCAGCAGCGGTTGCTGCCCTCCGAAATCGAGGCTTGATGTCTCAAGAAAAAGAAAAAGAAAAAGAAAAGAAAAGACAGGCGGACTAATTCCCGCCTGTCTTTTGTTCGTTGGGTTAGTTGACGATGCCTTGGTCATCCGTCACCGCGAAGTTGTAGTTCACCGACCGGACGAGCTTCTCGCCTTGGTCGTTCACGCCCTCCACGTCGAAGGAGATGTTGTAGATGCCGGGCTCGGCCGGCGCCGTCAGCGGCATGTTCAGGCTGCCCTCGACAGCCAGGTCAGGCAGCTCGCGGGTCGGGGAGAAGGATGCCGGGCGCCCGGGGACCGATTTGGTCAGCTTGGGACGCTTGACGCTGCCTTTGATCGGCTTGCCGAAGTCGACGGAGAGCTGGAACGCTTCGCCCTTGCGGACCACTTTTCGGCTCGCCTTCAGCTTCGCGGAGGCTGAGCCCTCGATCTTCGCCATCGCGAAGAAGGCATCGTTCTTGCCGTCCAGCTTCAGGCTCCATGGTCCCGCCTCGGGCTGCATGACCTGGAATACGCGGCGGACCGCCTTGCCGAAGATGCCGTCGGGATCGCTGTCCGCCGGAGCGGCCGCGGAAGGGTAGACTTGGCCCGATGGGGAAACGAGAGACAGCGCCGTGTCCTCCCGGCTCGTCATCACTTCCAGGGCGACGCTGCCGATTCCGCTCTCGAGTGGGAACGAGACGGCCGATGAGCCATCCACGGGGCCGCCGCGAAGGATCAGGCTGGCATCCTGCTCTCCTGCATTTGCAGCAAGAGACGGCGAACCGAGTGTTGCTTGCAGCTGCCCGGAAGAAGCTGCTTCCGGCGCTGTCTGCGGCTGTCCGCTCGGCATCGCGGCTCCGGATGGGGCAAGAGCGGCCGTGGCCAGCTTCAGCTTCGGCTGCACGAGGCTCCACGTCTGGGAAGCTCGCGCCATGGCGCTGTGCGAGATGTTTTTCGTAAAGCTCTGGATGCCGTAGGGAAGGCCCATGGCGGAATACACGGATACTGCCCCGTCATCCTCACCCGGAAGCACCGCATGGGCGAACCAGTAGCTGGTGAAGATGCCGTCGTCGCCCTCGCCCCCGGACATATAGGTCTTGGTCGCGTTCACTTCCGGCTTGACGTCGGTCTGGGCGCGGAAGTTCGCCATATAGGACGTTTGCAGCGAGTAGACGGCGTCATCCTGCTGTCCCATGATCGCGCCGAGCCAGGAGGTCCAAGTGCTGTAGGCCATATCCGCCAGCTCCGAGCCCCGGTTGGGCGTCGAGAGCTGATGGACCACATTCACGTAAGGAGAGGCCCCGTAATAGACCAGCGCCGCCTGCGTGTCGATGCCGCCTTTGGAGTGGGCGATAATGTTGAGCTTGGGCACGTTGTAATAGGCAGCGACCTTGCGGATCAGGGAGGCGAGAATCGGACCGTTCTTCCACATGTCTCCGCCCGGGCCGTCGGCGTCGGGAAGCTGCACGAACGCCGTCCGGTACCCGGCATTATAGGCGGCGTCATAGTAGCTGTCGGTCCCGATCCAGCGCTCGTACGTGGAATGAAGCCCCTGGACGAACAGCAGGACGGGCTTGTCGGACGAGGCTTGAGACGGCACCGCGCCGGTGTACCAGTTGCCGGATTGGCCGGCGGCATTTTCTTTGTGCAGCAGCGGGGCCGGAGCGGCATGGATCGCTTGGGGAAAAGCCAAGGCTGCCCCCATGACAAGCGCAAGCGCGGCTTTCAATCGTTTTGTTCTCAACGTAAATCTCTCTCCCTTCGGCAAATGGAATCGTTTTCCATCTCCAAATTAAATGAGAAAGATTTACGGAGTATTCGAATGAAATGAAGGTTCTACGAAGACAGCCGGTCCACGGACCGCTGCCGCAGCGTCAACGCAGCGGCTCCTTCCGGAGATGCCTCAGCAGCATCTCCTCCATCCGATCCAATATCCGCTTGTATTCCTCTTCATCGCCGCCCAGCATGAAGTTGACGGCCAAGCCGTCTCGGACGGACCAGAATATATACGACGCCGCGGTTTCATCGAGATCGGAGCGGAATTCCCCGCTTGCCTTGCCTTCGGCCAGCAGCCGGCCGACAAGGCCGAGTCCCTTGTCCCGGTAGTTGCTGTGCATGCCGATCAGCTCGGGATTGCGGGAGATATAGACCATGAACTCGAGATGGAAGGCCAGCCATTTCCGCAGGTCGGTCAGCGGCTGGTTCCGGAAGCGGGCGAACAGGCTCTTTATTTTAGCCGTGGCGCCGTTCAGCTGGCTGAACGGGCCGTGCACGATCTCTGCCATTTCATCCATGCGGCTGTGGGCCAGATCGATATACATTTCTTCCTTGCTGGAGAAATATCCGTACAGGGCGCCCTTGCTCATGCCCGAGCGGCGGACGATATCGTCCACGGATGTCGCCTGAAACCCCTTTTCGACAAAACAGTCCAGGGCCGCTTCCAAAATGGAAGCCCGTTTTTCTTTTCGGTACTGCTCGGTAACCTTTGGTGCCATCGTCGATCTCCTTTTGCCTGATGTCTGCTTCCCCTCGGATAAAGCTCCTATGCCATGGGACGATGAAGGATCTATCCGCTAGGCAAATCATAGCATAGATAGGCTCCCAAGCAGGCGGAACGCGAGGAGAAGATGATTCTGGAAAGATTATAATTGCCGCCCATAAGATTTTTCTTTTATAATAAAGACTGACTAGTCGGTTTAATTGAGACGGTTCTTATTCTACCATTCATTGCGGAGGGATCAAGCCTTGATCACATTCAAACGTTTGAGCGAGTGCACGCTGGAGGAAGCCGTCAAAGTATGGAATGAAGGCTTTGCCGGGTATTTCGTTCCCATTGCCATGTCCGTCGAATCGTTTGTGAACCGGCTTGTGCTGGAGGAGCTTTCGCCGGCGCTTTCCTTCGTCGCCAGCCGCGACAACCGCGCTGTCGGCATCGTCCTGAACGGAATCCGAGAGGTGCAAGGCCGCAAGGTCGCCTGGAACGGGGGGACGGGTGTCGCTCAGGAGGAGAGGGGAACCGGAATCGGAAAGGCGATGATCGAGCACGCGCTTGAGCTTTATCGGGAGCAGGGCGTGCATATCGCGACGCTGGAGGCGATCCGCGAGAATGGAAGGGCGATTGCCCTGTACAAGAGCAAGGGCTATGAGGTTGCGGACGACATGGTCTACCTGGCCTGCGACTCGCAGCTGCCCGGTCTTGCTGCGGACGGCGATGGCGGCTGGACAGTGGCGCATGGAGCCGCGCCGGACTTGAAGCCCTACGAGAGGCTGCTTCCATGGCAGCTCCAATGGCCCGGCTGCCGGCGCGACGGACAGTCCATGCTTGTGCATGAGGAGGGCAAGCCGGTCGCATTCGCTCTATATCGGCGGAGCTTCGATCCGGCCGGCGCGGACATCGGCGTTGCGATCAGCCAGCTGCGGGTGCTGGACGACAGAGAGGACCGCGAAGCTCTGCTTCGTTTCATGCTGGCCCGCATCGCCGAGCCCGGGCGGAGCCCGTACAAGCGGACGGTGCCGATGCTCCGTTCCGATGGCGCGCTGCTTCGGCTGCTGACGGAGCTCGGGTTCAAGCCGTCCAATCTGGAGCAAGTGTTCATGCTGCAGGAACTGCGCAGGGAATAGCTGGATCGGATAGGATCAGGAGCCGTGAACATAGCCGCCTCCATTCGGAGTCATTCCGGATGGAGGCTGATTTTATTTGGCCGCGAAAGAGGGGAGAATGAAGGTGGACCCTTTGAACGGCTTCAAAGTGGGTATATACAGTAGACAAGAATCTGAAGGAGGATTAACCATGAGCGATCAATACAAAATGCAGGATCCGACTGCCCAGTACCAGAAGGCGGGTCCGGAGTTTCAACAGAAGCAGAACCCGCCGGGCCTGGAAAAGGAAATGACGCCGAAGCCGGATGCAGGGGAGAAGACGTATCGCGGCACCGGCCGCCTCACCGGCCGCAAAGCGGTCGTCACCGGCGCCGACAGCGGCATCGGCCGCGCCGTTGCCATCGCCTTCGCCCGGGAAGGGGCGGATGTCGTGCTCTCCTATCTGCCGGAGGAGGAGCCGGACGCCAAGGAAGTCGTGCAGCTCATCGAGGAGGCGGGCCGCAAGGCCGTCGCCATGCCCGGGGACGTGAAGGACGAGTCGTACTGCGAGTCGCTCATCGCTGCCGCGGTGGAGCAGCTTGGAGGCATCGACCTTCTTGCCAATGTGGCGGGCATGCAGCAATTCGTGGAGGATATCGCGGATCTCACGACGGAGCAGTTCGACGCCACGTTCAAGACGAACGTCTACTCGCTCTTCTGGCTGTGCAAGGCGGCGGTCAAGCATATGCCCCCGGGCAGCGCGATCATCAACACGAGCTCCATTCAGGCGTACAAGCCCTCGCCTATCCTGCTCGACTACGCCACGACCAAGAGCGCGAACAATACGTTCACCAAGGCGCTTGCCCAGCAGGTCGCTCCCAAAGGCATCCGCGTGAACGCCGTCGCCCCGGGTCCGGTATGGACTCCGCTGCAGATCAGCGGCGGCCAGCCTCAGTCCAAGCTGGCGAAGTTCGGCGAGAACACGCCGCTCGGCCGTCCCGGTCAGCCGGCGGAGATGGCTCCGGCCTATGTGTTCCTGGCGAGCCCGGAATCAAGCTACGTCATCGGCGAGACGCTGAATGCCAATGGCGGAGAGCCGACTCCTTAAGCCGCGCTGCAACGGAATTTCAACAAGCCGACTCCCTGGCGGAGCCGGCTTGTTTTTATTGCGGTCTAGAGAAGAGCCTTCGCCAGGAGCCGGTATCCGTTCAGACGCGATTCGAACCCGTGAGGGGTGCTGTTGATCATGACCTCGTCGAAGCCGTACAGCTCGCGTTCCCGGTACAACCGCTCGGCAATCTGCGGCCCCGTCCCAACGAAGTGGATGTTGCGGTTCTCGGCGATCTGCATGCGGTCCATCTCGGTGAGCGGATAGTCGCGGGCTTCCTCCGGCGACATGATCGGCTGCAGCATGCCTTTGGCCAGGAACAGCCGCATCAGGTCGACCGGCTTGGCGAGAAACTCCGCTTCCTCCTCCGTCTCTGCGGCTGTGGCGGCGTAGGTGACGCTGACGACGGGCTCCGGCATGAAGGCGGTGGGCTCGAAGTTCAAGCGGTAGGCGTCGAGGATTTCCTTGGACAGCTGGCCGTTGAAAAACTGGGCGAACGAGTAGCCGACTCCCAGCCGGCCGGCCCGTACGGCGCTGTTGCCGCTGGAGCCGAGCAGCCAGGCTTGTGGCAGGGCGGCGCCGGCAGGCGAGGCGACGACGTTTTTGTACAGCGGATCGGCCGGCGCCCCGCCGGCGATGAGCTGCAGCGAGGCGGCGAGCTTGTCGTACAGGTCGCTCGGCAAGTAAGGCCGCCCTTCGGCCAGCGCTTGGGTGGCGAAATGGTCTCCTCCGGGAGCTCGGCCGACGCCGAAGTCGATCCGGCCGGGCGACAGGGCGCTCAGCGTGTTGAACACCTCCGCGAGCTTGAGCGGGGAGTAATGCATCATCATGACGCCGCCGGTTCCGAGGCGCAGCCGTTTCGTTTTGGCGGCGAGATGGGCGATGATGACTTCGGGAGCCGCGCTCGCGAAATGGCGGGTATTGTGATGCTCCGCCATCCACATCCGGTGGTAGCCGAGCTCGTCGGCGAGAACGGCGATCTTCTCGGCGTTCAGGAGGGCGTCCGGGGCCGCATGGCCCTTGGTGACCGGAGCCTGGTCCAGCAGGCTGATTTTCATGGCGCTTCAACATCCTCTCTTCCAGCTTTTAATGAAAAGGCCCGCTACAGCACGAGTTTTTGCTTCACCCAAGTGTCCAGGCTGCCCACTTCGGTCTCCGAGCACATATGCGCGTACAGGGACGCGATCGTCTCGCGCTGCAGCACGGATTTCCAGGACTGCTCGGCCTCCAGCATGAGCTCCGACAGCAGGCAGCCGGAAGCCGGCTCCGGCCGGTCCAGCACATCGTGCAGGATGCCGCAGGAGGAGTATAGAGACTGCTGCCCCTCGACGGCGAGGTAAACATCGTAGACGGTGATGTCCTGCGGCTGCCGCTTGAGCCGGAAGCCGCCCTTCACTCCCGCTGTCGAGGCGATGAGATCGGCGCTGACGAGCTTGCGCAGCAGCTTCTGGAAATAGGTCGGGGAAGCCCCGATGCGGGCGCTGATGGCTTCGCCGGGCAGGACGGCTTTGTCCGGCAGCATGCCGAGCAGCAGCACGGCATAGACCGCCTGCTCCACGCCGGTTTTCATTTGCATCCCGATGAGTCCTCCTTTCTCGATCTCCGGCATGAGGAGAATGATTGAACTGTATATAACGTGGATACTTGTTATCCTTATTTAAAACACTATACCCAACTTGGCGCAGGAAGTAAAACTGTCCAGCGCCATGAGGCTGCTTGAGCAGCAGAAAAAGGGCTTTCCCGCGAGGGACAGTCCTACGCAGAAGGCCTTGCCTGACTGTCCGCAGAAGGCCTTGCCTGACTGCCCGCAGAAGGCCTTGCTTGACTGCCCGCAGAAGGCCCTGCTTGACTGCCCGCAGAAAGCCCTGCCTAGCTCCCCGCTCCTTCCCGCTCCTGCTTCCGGTACTGGCTCGGCGTCAGGCCGGTCCAGCGGCGGAACTGGCGGGAGAAATGATGGACCGAACGGAAGCCGAGCTGCTCGGATACGGTGTAGACGTTGAGATTGGAGATGGCGAGCAGCTCCTTGGCTTTGCTCCATTTGCGCCGGGTCAAGTATTGGCGGGGGGAGAGGCCGTAGACATGGACGAAGATCCGGCACAGCTGGCTGCGGCTGATTCCCATCTCCGCCGCGATCGCCGACACGGACGGGCTCTCCGACCAGTCGGCCGTCAGCCGCTTCTCCGCGGCATGGGCGATGTCGAGCTCATAGGCGGATGCCGTCAGGCCGTGATGGCCTGACGGCTGCGGAATCTCTTCCAGCAGGCGAATGACCTCGCCCAAGATCGCCAGGATCGCGGACTGGAAGGCAAGCTGCTGATGCAGTCCGAGCGGGATGGCGTGGCTGCGGGGGGCATCGGCCGGGCAGGCTGGATCGCTATCGCTGATCAGCTGCTTCCCGAGCAGGCTCTCCAGTCCGGCCACGCAGCCGGGAAGTCCGCTGCCGGCGGCAAGCCGTCCCGGAATGAGCCGGAACGGAGCGGCTCCCAGCCTGCCGCGCACCTCCAGATCGTCGAGGTCGAAGTGGAAGTTGAAGAAGGCGAGCGGACCCGGGCCGGCATTGGTCAGAGTATGGCTGACGCCGGGACGCAGCAGGAACCAGTCGCCTGGAGCGAGCGGAACGGAGCTGCCCTGCATTTCCTGCACCGCGAAGCCGTCCATGCAGCAGAACAGCTCATAGAGATGATGATGATGCTTGTCATAGGACCACCCGGCCGGCTTGAGGCCGAAATGGCAGCCATAAAGCTGCAAGGTATCGGAGCGGTTCTGGAAGGCAAACAAGCGGTCCATGCTGCATAGGCTCCTCTCGGGGATGGACGTACGGTCGTGCATCTACAACCAGTATACGGGTCTCTTGCGACAAATGGTTAAGAAATTGCGGACATTGTGCATTGTTGAAGCCGCTCCTCTCCCGATACGATAAGGGAAAGAATTGGACAAGGCGCGGGCTGCGAAGGCAGCGCCGGAAATCCATCCCAAGGAGGAGCTGTCCGTATGACCACTCTGACCATTCAAGGTCCCAAGCTGATGCTCGGGAATCAGGAAATCCGCATCCTTTCCGGAGCGATCCATTACTTCCGAGTCGTGCCGGAGTATTGGAGGGACCGCCTGCTGAAGCTGAAGGCCGCCGGCTTCAATACGGTGGAAACCTATGTGCCGTGGAACCTGCACGAAGCTGTCGAAGGCCAGTTCAATTTCGAGGGCTTGGCGGACATCGAGCGCTTTATCCGGACGGCCGGGGAGCTGGGGCTGCATGTCATCGTCAGGCCAAGTCCTTATATTTGCGCGGAATGGGAGTTCGGGGGCATGCCCGCCTGGCTGCTGAAGGACGGGAACATGCGGCTGCGCTGCGCCTACAAGCCTTTCCTGGACAAGGTGGATGCCTATTACGACGAGCTGATTCCCCGGCTGGCGCCGCTGCTGTCCACGAACGGCGGACCGGTCATCGCGATGCAGATCGAGAATGAATACGGCAGCTACGGCAACGACAAGGAATATTTGGCCCATCTGCGGGATGCCCTTATCCGCCGCGGAGTGGACGTGCTGCTGTTCACCTCGGACGGTCCCTGCGATTTCATGCTGCAGGGCGGCATGGTCGAGGGGGTATGGGAGACGGTCAACTTCGGCTCGCGTCCCGGCGAGGCGTTCGCGGACCTGCTGAAGGCGCAGCCGGATCAGCCGCTCATGTGCATGGAGTATTGGAACGGCTGGTTCGACCATTGGGGCGAGGAGCACCATACCCGCGACGCCGCCGACACGGCTCGGGTGCTGGATGAGATGCTGGCCGCCGGCGCTTCGGTCAACTTCTATATGTTCCACGGCGGCACGAACTTCGGCTTCTACAGCGGGGCCAACCACGGCGAAAAGTTCGAGCCGACGATCACGAGCTACGACTATGACGTGCTGGTGAGCGAATCGGGCGAGATCACGGATAAATTCCATGCGGTGCGCGAGGTCATCGGCAAGTACGCGGAGCTTGGTCCGCTGGAGCTGCCGGAGCCGATTCCAAGCAAGGGCTACGGCAAGGTCGGCCTGTCGGAGCGGGCGCCGCTGTTCTCCGTCCTGGACAGCCTGTCCACCCCGGTGACACGCGCCTGCCCCGAGACGATGGAGCAGCTTGGGCAGAACTACGGCTTCATTTTATACACGACGCATCTGTCCGGACCCCGGGGGGAGAGCCGCCTGACGGCGCAGGAAGTGCGCGACCGCGCGATGGTGTTCGTGGACGGCGAATACAAGGGGACTCTGGAGCGCTGGAATCCGGAGCGGGAGGTAAGCTTCTCCGTGCCCGAGGGAGGCGTGACCGTAAGCCTGCTCGTGGAAAATATGGGCCGCATCAACTACGGTCCGCTGCTCAAGGATCCGAAAGGCGTCACCGAGGGCATCCGCTTCGGCCAGCAGTTCCTCTACGGATGGACGATCCGTTCGCTGCCGCTGGAGGATTTGTCCGGAATCGGCTACGGGACGTCCGGCGCGGGTTCTCCGGATTCAATTGCGAGTGCCGCTGCTGAAGCCTCCGCGAATGAGCCGGCCTTCTACCGCGGGGAGTTCGAGGTAGAGGGAGAGCCGGCGGATACGTTCCTGAACGTGAAAGGCTGGACCAAAGGCGTCGCTTACATCAACGGCTTCAATCTGGGCCGTTACTGGGAGATCGGTCCGCAGGGGACGCTGTACATCCCGGCTCCGCTGCTGAAGTCCGGCGTCAACGAGCTGGTGCTTTTCGAGCTGCATGGCGCCGCCGTCGCGGAGGTCGAGCTCCAGGACCGCCCGGTATTGCAGATCGAGGCAGGCGAGCCCGACAAGCCTTCCGAGTAAAGGCGCGTTGTTTCAGCGGAACCGGCTGAAAAAAAGTTTTCGCCATCCAAGCGGCAGGAGCAACAAATAAGGCCCTGCTCACCTTATCTTTAGGAAAGAGCCGGCAGGAAAAGACTCCAAGGCCGCCGAAAGCTATCCTTTCGGAATAAAGGCGATATGGCAGCGCCATTGAAGCTCGATTGGAGAATATGAGGGAGGTCGGCCACATGAGCGGCACCTTGCAGTTCCGCAAGGACGGCACATTCAAGATCGTTCAATTCACGGATACGCATTGGCAAAACGGCGAGGCGGAGGATCAGCTGACCCGCGCCTTAATGGAAAGGGTGCTGAAGGCGGAGCAGCCGGATCTCGTCGTCTTCACGGGAGATCTGATCTTCAGCCTGCATTGCCGCGACCCGCTGAGCTCGGTGCGCGAAGTCGTCTCCGCTGCGGCGGAGAGCGGCATTCCCTGGGCGGCGGTGCTCGGCAACCATGACGCCGAGGAAGGCTGCGGCGTCAGCCGCGAGGCGGTGCTGCGGGAGCTGATGGCCGCCGGCGGCAGCGTCACCGGCCATGAGCCGGGCATCGGCGGCTGGGGCAATTACGACCGCGCCGTGTTGGGCGCCGACGGCAAGCCCGCCGCGACGCTGTATTTCCTGGACAGCGGCGATTACTCCCGCGTCGATCGGATTCCCGGTTACGGCTGGATCGGCCGGGACTAGACGGAATGGTACCTGTCCCGCTCGGCGGAGCATAGGAAGCTCGGCGGTGGCGAGCCTTTGCCGTCGCTGGCCTTCTTCCACATTCCTCTGCCGGAGTATAATGCAGCCTGGGAATCCGGCTCCTGCTCGGGCAGCCAGCATGAGCGGGTATGCTGCGCCGAGGTGAACGGCGGCTTTTTCGCCGCGATGGCGGAGGCGGGCGATGTGATGGGAACCTTTTGCGGCCACGACCATATCAACGATTACTCGGGAGAGTGGCTCGGCATCCGCCTCTCCTACGGGCGGGCGTCGGGGTATGCCACCTATGGCCGGGAGGGCTTCCAGCGCGGAGCGCGCGTCATTCTGCTGACCGAGGGCAGCCGTGAATTCGATTCCTGGCTGAGGCTGGAGGACGGAACGGTTGAACGGCAGCGGATGAGCGAGGTAGCGGATGGCGCGCCGCTGGCTTGAGCCGAAGAGTTACATCCGAAAGAGTCGGCTGGCTGGGAAGATTCCGCCTGCGGCAAACACGGGCATTTCCAGGTCAGACGGCCCTGATGAAAATGATGAGACTGATTTCAGACTAAAGTCCCCGTTTCGGGACTTTTTTTCTTATTTCGAACAAGTGTTCGCATACCAACGGTCGATAAGCGGCGTTCTAATCATGCAGGGATTCGTACATACTCGAGGAGGACATCATTTTTCATGATTCCAACCGTAACCTTTACATACGCATGGAGCCGCCCCTATCTGCCGGCTGACGGCACAGAGAAAGTTCAGCTGATCATAGAAGCTCAAGGAGCCGCTAGCGGCCAGCCGGCTTCGGAGAAGGTGAAGGACCCCGTCGCTCACGACATGCAGGCCTCCGACTTATTCCGGGAGGAGCTCAACAGCCGGCAAGCCATCGCCGCCCGCAAAGTCAAGCTGACGCTGCAGCCCTCGGATTACATCCGGTTTGACGCCGTATCAGGCCTTGCGGCGGAGGATATTTTCGGCGAAAAAATTATTCATGCCGGAGATATTTACCATAAAGAGTATAAAACCGTTCTGGTAGAGCTGGAAATCATGCCCCATCGGACGGGTACCCATCCCGTCATGCTGCTGGAAATGGAATATAAAAACGGGGTGTGCGGCTCCTCCAGCTCGTTTACGTTGGAGGTGACGGCGGAGTTCACCCGCGATTCGAAGCTGCTGGATCTTCCTCCCCATGCCGGCCTGGATCACCGCATTCAGGCGCTGAGGCAAGCAGGGACTATAGGCCGGCGTTTATTCGAGGACGGAGCCATAGAACGCACCGACGCTTTCCCGACGGTGCTGCTTCCGTCAGCCGGGGGACGGGTAACGGAAGCGGGAACGATCATCCGGTTTTGACCGGAGATGTTCCGGTGGAAATCACAAAAGCTGCTCCTTTAAAGAAGCAGCTTTTTGTCATCTCTTATTTTTTCACCTTGATTCCCATCGCTTCGGCCAGCTTGTGGAATACCTCCGTATTTTCGAACACGCCGGTGAACAACTCGGAACCTCTGCCTGTCGCGGTGACCGGAACGTCGACGCCGGTGTGGCCGGATGTCGTCCAATCCACAACGAAGCTGTCCTTGGAGCCGATGATGGCAAACGGGCCGTCTTCTTTGGAAATGCCGTCGCCGGACTCGTCCTTGTCGTCCACGGCTTCGATGGAGAAGCCGCCTGTCTCATGATCCGCCAGCACGAGCACCAGCGTGTCTGGGTTTTTCTTGGCGAAGTCCTTGGCGATCTGAACCGACTTGTCCAGTTCCTGTCCCGCCTTGATCGTCAGCTTGGCGTTGTTCTCGTGGGCCATCTCATCCGTCGCTTCTTCCTCCACCATCAGGAAGAAGCCTTTTTTATTCGCCGACAGTGTGCTCAGCGCCTTTCGCGTCATGTCCGGAAGAGAGACGACCGGATTGTACAAATCTCCCTGGCCTTCCTCGCGCTGCTGGAACATTTCTTCGTTGGCGAACAGGCCGAGCAGCTTGCCGCTCTTTGCCTTTTGGAGGTCGGCCGAACTCGTGACATAGCTGTAGCCGAGCTTTTTCGCCTTCTCGACGAGGTTTCCTTGCGTTCCCTTGCTCTTCTCGGAAGGATCCTCGGCAGGCTCGTCTTGGAACTTGCCGGCTTGTCCGGCCGGATACCAGAAATCTTCGCCGCCGCCGAGAATGACGTCGACCTTGCTTTTGGTCAGGTATTGAAGCGCGATATCGCTCTGGGCGGAGCGGTCCTCGACATGGGAGGCGAATGCTGCTCCCGTCGCATCCGTGACTTGGCTGGTCGTCACGATTCCAGTGGAGCGGCCGGTTTCCTTGGCATATTCGAGGATCGTTTTCACCGATTTTTTGCTGGCATCCATGCCGATCGCACCGTTATAGGTTTTGACTCCACTGGCGTAGGCCGTAGCGGAAGCAGCGGAATCGGAAATGATTGATTTGACCGCATAAACTTTCTGGTCATAGAATTTCAATCGGACGCATCTCCGCCAGCGGCATTTTCCCCGGACCGCTCCGTTGTGGTAGGGTAGAAGCAGAGGTCTCGGATGTTAAGCCGAGTCAGCCGCAGACAAGCCTTGGAAATGACGACCTCGAACCGGCTTTTTTTATAAGCGGTTAATCCAGGAAGTTTACTTGCAATTTCCTTCTGATGAGCGTATCTTTTTTTCTACAGAAGGAGTTTGATGCAGACGTCTGCCGCCTTCCTCAATGGCGGAGAGTCAGCTTGATATCGGATAGGAGGGACGAGGATGCAGCTCATCAACGCGCTTGAAGTCCAGCGCCGCATCGACCAGCTGAAGGATCAGGACATTTATCTTCACCTTGAAATGACGACGGGCGCCTACGCGTCCCATAACGATAGCTCGAAGCACCCGGCGGCTACGTTCATCAGCAATGCCTCCATTCAATATTCGCAGGGCTCGATTTCGGGTGTCGGCCCTTTCCGGGTCGGCCTGAAGATGGAGCGGGGATGGGTGTACTCCGAAGGACTGACCCATTACGAAGAGACCGAGCCGGAGCGGCTGATCCTGGCCGGCCATGACAGCGCGGGCAAGCTGGTCGTGGCGCTGCAGCTGAGCCGGGAGCCGTTCTGATGGCGGCGGAGAAAGGAGAGATCGGTATGAACAAGCGTATACTAGTCGTGCTCCCTCACCCCGATGACGAATGCTTCGGCCTGTCGGGCACGCTGGCCAAAATGATCCGGGAAGGCGCCGAGGTCACCTATGCCTGCCTGACGCTCGGAGAAATGGCCCGCACGATGGGCATTCCGCCGTTTGCGAACCGGGTCACGCTGCCTCAGGTGCGCAAGCTGGAGCTGGAGGCCTCATGCCGAATCATCGGCATTCAGGATCTGCGCATGCTGGGCTTCCACGACAAGACAATCGAGTTCGAGGAGCGGGAGCTGCTCGACGGCGGCATCGGCGCCATTCTGGAGGAGCTGAAGCCGGATATCGTGTTCACCTTCTATCCCGGCTACAGCGTGCATCCGGATCACGACGCGACCGGCGCAGCCGTCGTCCGCGTCATCGGAGGCCTTCCGGAGAAGGATCGGCCCATCGTGTACTGCATGGCTTTCGCGAGAGATCATCAGCTGGCCATCGGCATGCCGGATACCGAGTTCGACGTGAGCGACTATCTGAAGCAGAAGATCGGCTCCATCCAGGCGCATCGGTCCCAGTTCCAGGTTCCGGGGCTGGATGACAAGAAGCCGTCCCGCGAAGTCCGGGAACGCTTCGGCACGGAGCGGTTCTGGACGTACCGGTTTGAATAATGGCAGCAGAGGCCGTCCTTTTCAGGGCGGTCTCTTTTCTTTTGCTCTCTTGCAGCCGATAAGTGGAAGGAGGAAGGAAATCCTATCCTTTCCAGAAGAAGCTCGATCTCAGGGGGGAAAAAGAAACCATGAACAAACATCTCTTCATCGGCACCATGGTTGCGCTGAGCCTGACGCTCTCCGCCTGCGGCGGCAAAAATGATCCGGCATCGTCCACTGCGCCGCAGGCATCCGCGCCGGCGGCTTCGACGAAACCGGCTGCGGAAGGCGATTCCGGGAAGGCCGAAGGCAAGGTCGAGGTCGACAAGGGCCTGTTCCATAATGAAATCACGATTCCGGCCTCCATGCTGGACGGGCAGGATTTGGACGCCGTCATCGCCAAGGCGAAGGTAGACGGCGTCAAGGAAGCGACGAAGAACGCAGACGGCTCCGTGACCTACAAAATGACCAAGGATGTCTACAGCAAGATGATCGGCGGCATGAAGGACAACCTGCTGGAGGGCATCGAGGAGCTGAAGAGCGGCAAGGACTTCGCTTCGGTCAAGGATATCGAGCATAACGATTCCTTCACGGAGTACACGCTCATCGTGGATAAGGCCGCCTACGAAGGGAGCTTCGACGCGTTCGCCGCTCTTGGCGTCGCTTTGCCGTCCATGCTTTATCAGGTCTACAGCGGGACGGATTCGGACAAGACGAAGGTCACCGTCCATATCCAGGACCAGGCATCGGGCGAAGTGTTCAACACGGTCGTGTATCCCGATGCGATGAAGAACGGCTGATCGCTCTGTACGGACGTTAAAGCCCGCCCCGTCGATCGGGGCGGGCTTTTGTGCTCCTGCTCAGAGCCGGATTCCAAACTCCGCGGCCACGCCGCGGATATAGGCGGCTGCCTGCCGATAGTCCTCGTTGGTCGACAGATGCTCGATGATCAGCGTTGTATCGGGATGAAGCTTGTTCAGCTCCGTCAGGAAGATCCGGTAGTCCAGCGCTCCCGTGCCCGGGATGACCTCGTCCAGATGCACGGTCAGCTTGCCGCCGAGCCGGATATCCTTGGCATGGCAATTGCGGATATGAGGCCCCAGCTTCCGGAAGAAGTCCTCGATCAGCTCCCCGTTCCGATAATAGGCGCGGGGGCTGGAGATGATGTTGACGGGATCGAAATGCACGCCGAATCCGGGTCGGTCGATCGCCCGGATCAGATCCAGATAGGAATCCGCGGAGTCCGGGAATACCCAGGGCATCATCTCCAGGGCGAATACGGTCCGCTCCGGCTTCACGGCGTCGATGATGCCGCGGGTCGTCTCGACGATCAGCTCGAATGTCTCGCTGCTGAAGTTGTCCGGATCGGGGCCGTCCCATTGCCCGCCCCGCGATCCGGCGATATTGACGCAGCAGCCCGCGCCGATATGCTCCGCAAGCTTCAGCCGCTCGATGCAATAAGCGGCCGCCCGGCTCCGCGTCTCCTCATCCCGGCTGATGGGATTGCTCCAGGCGCCGACCTCGGAGATGAGAATGTCGCGCCTGCCCGCAGCCTTCACGTAATCGTCGACCTCCTCAAGGTCTTTGCCGTCCACGGGGCAGGGGGCGGCGCGGAAACCCGCTTCCGCCATCGCCTCTGACCAGCTCTCCGCGTTCATCTCCTCCAGAAACACTTGTCCGCCCAGTCTCATTCGCAATCCCGCCCTTTGCTCGCATCGTCTGTGGAGCCGGTCCGATGTTCCGGTCCGCATCGCTTCCCATGCACTGTTAACAGCGCTTTCATCATTCAGTATAGCATATCGTAAACGCGCGTTCATACCCATTCGGAATAAAATCAATCCGCTTTTTCCTGATCTGCCGAGGAAGTTGACAGCGCTTTCCATTCTGCGTATAGTGGAAGGTGTAAACACGTGTTCACGCTGAAGGGAGCTTGCAGCCGGATGAAAAAGACCGATATCAACAGCGTGGAAATCGCGAGGCTGGCGGGGGTGTCCCGCAGCACCGTGAGCAGGGTCATCAACAATTACTCCAATGTCCCCGTCCACACTCGGGAGAAGGTCATGGAGGTCATCCGGGAGCATAATTACTTCCCGAACGCTTCCGCCCAGATGCTGGCCGGCAAGCGCTCCCGCACGATCGGGCTGTTTCTGATCGAGCCCGGCACTGTCGCCAGCGACACGCTGACCAACATGCTCATCGTGAGCGTCATCGAGCATGCTTCGTCCCTCGGGTACTTCGTGCTGACCCATATTATCCGGGATCCGGCCGATACGGTCACGCTCCGCAGGGTCAAGGAAATATTCTTTCAGCGCCGGATCGACGGCGGCATCTTCATCGGAGCGGCGATCCGGGAGCCCTTCCTGGACGAGCTGGCGGCGGAGGGCTTCACGATCGGAATCGTGGATCAGGTGCAGGGCGGCCGGCAGCAGCCGGGCCGGCTGACGGCGGAGTTCAACAACGCGCTCGGCATGGAGCAGGCCGTCTCGTATTTGCATAAGCACGGCCACCGGAATATCGCACTCATCAACGGCGATATGAACCGGCTGTCCGGTCCGCAGAAATACGAAGGCTTTCTGGACGCCATGCGGAAGAACGGCCTGACCGTCCGTCCCGAGTGGGTGCTGTCCGGAAGCTTCAGCGAAAGCGGCGGTTATGCGGCCGCGCAGCATCTGCTCCAGGCAGGCGGACCGCTTCCAACCGCCCTCATCGCGGCCAATGACAGCGCAGCCTTCGGCGCTGTCCGGGCGCTGCGGGAGCATGGACTGGCCGTGCCGGAGGAGATGTCCGTCATCGGGTTCGACGACCATCCGCTCAGCAGCCGGCATCAGCCCGCACTCACGACGATCCGCTTCGACATGGGGGAGATGCTGCAGGGGCTGACCTCGGCGCTGATCGGAGAGATCGAGCGAGGACAGGAGGGGTCGGACGAGGACGATCCGGCCGCCGTCCCCGTCCGTTCGATCCGGCAGGACTGCAGCCTTGTCATCCGGGATTCCTGCCGGAGAATCTGACCGCAAGACATCGACAAGAGCATTTTCATGAGAGACAACACTCCCAAACCGGAAAGGAAGCTGCTCCCTATGGCAGGATTGCTTGGAAACAACATCGTGACCCAGATTGGAATTCTCGTCCACGATATCGACAAGGTCAGCCAGGCCTACGCGGATTTCTTCGGCATTCCGAAGCCGGAGGCGATGCTGACCGACGCGGCCGACGCCGCGCAGACCGAATTCATGGGAGCCCCCAGTCCCGCCCGCGCCAAGCTGGCGTTCATCGACATGGGCTCGCTGCAGCTGGAGCTGATCGAGCCGGACGAGCATCCCAGCACATGGAGGAACTTCCTTGATGAGCATGGGGAAGGCCCCCATCATATCGCTTTTGTCATTGAAGGGATGAAGGAGAAGATCATGCTGCTGGAGGGCAAAGGCTTCCCGCTGCAGCAGAAGGGCGAGTATACCGGAGGCCGGTACGCCTACATCGATACGATTCCGCAGCTGAAGATGCTCGTGGAGCTGCTGGAGAACGACTAGAAGCAAGACCGCATGGACTTGGCCCGCATCCGAAGCGGACCATGGACAGACGGTATTCAGCTCGACGGGACAGCGCCTGGATCCGCCGAATAGGATGGACAGGAGACCAGCCCGATCCAAGGAGGCAACGCGGATATGAACATTCTCATTACGGGAGCCGGAAGGGGACTCGGCTTCGAGCTGGCTGCCGAAGCTCTGGAGCGCGGCCATTACGTCCTCGCAGGCATGCGGGAGCCGCAGGACAAGAGCGCGGCCATGCAGTCTCTCGAGGCGGATTTTCCCGGGAAGCTGGCAAGCGTGCGTCTTGACGTGAGAGACGAGGCGGGAATCGCGGAGCTGGCCGCCTCTCTCAAGCGGGAGGGCGTGCAGCTCGGCGCCATCGTCAACAACGCAGCGGTGCTGAAGGCTCGCGACACGGCTATCGAGGAGCTTGACATGAAGGATGTCGAGCATTCCTTCGACGTCAACCTGTACGGGCCGATGCGCGTCGTGAAGCATCTGCTGCCGCTGCTTCTCCAGCCTCGGGCTTCCATCGTCAACATTTCCTCCGAGGCGGGCAGCTTGACGGGCGCCCATCCCGGCGACTATCCGTACGGCATCACGAAGGCTGCGCTGAACATGTTCACCGAGCAGCTGCGCAGCCTGCTGGGGGCGGACGGCGTGCAGGTGCTCAGCGTGCATCCGGGCTGGATGCGGACGGATATGGGCGGCGAGAGCGCGCCTACTGATCCTCGCCGGAGCGCGGCGGGCATTCTGGACTTGATCGAGCGCAAGACGGAATTGCAGTCGAAGTTCCATTTCGTCGATTACGAAGGCAAGGAAATGCCGATCTAATATCTATGCAGAGCGGAGGCAAAGCGATGAAAACGAGAAGAGGGCAGGGAGCGCGCCTGAAGGAAGACCGCGGCGTCGTCAGCATCCTCGAGACGCTGGATATCGGGACGGGCGAGCGAACCGTGCTGGCCGAGTTCGAGGAGCTCATCGAAGCTCCGAACTGGACGGCCGACGGCAAAAGGCTGATCTACAACAGCGGCGGTCTGCTGCATTCGTTCGATCTGGCAAGCCGGACAAGCGCTCCGATCGACTCCGGCTTCGCCGATTGGTGCAACAACGACCATGTGCTTTCTCCGGACAACTCCCAGGTCGCCGTCAGCCATCATGCCGAGGAGGACGGGCAATCCCGGATCTATGTCCTTCCGCTGGCGGGCGGACAGCCGGTGCTCGTGACGCCGATGGCGCCGAGCTACCTGCACGGCTGGTCGCCGGACGGCCGCATGCTGGCCTACTGCGCCGAGCGGGACGATGCGTACGACATCTACACGATTCCCGTCCATGGCGGGGTAGAGACAAGGCTGACGGATGCGCCCGGTCTGGACGACGGGCCGGAGTATTCGCCGGACGGCAGGCACATCTGGTTCAACTCCACCCGCAGCGGCCTGATGCAGATCTGGCGGATGGACGCAGACGGCGGGGAGCAGATCAGAATGACGGACGAGGAAAGCAACAACTGGTTTCCCCATGTCTCGCCGGACGGCCGCTCCGTCGCCTATATCGCCTACCGCAAGGGAGATGTCGCCCCCGCCGACCATCCTCCGAACAAGCAGGTGGAGCTTCGCCTCATGCCGGCCGCAGGCGGTCCTTCCCGGGTGCTGGCCGAGCTGTTCGGCGGACAGGGGACGATGAACGTCAACTCCTGGTCGCCGGACAGCCGTCAGCTGGCTTTCGTGAGCTACCGGCCGCGCTGAATCGGTTCATTCCAGCCGAGGGAGCTCAGGCCAAAGGCCCGAATCCTCCACGCATATATGGCGAATCCTAGTGCAAGTCAGTACCAGCCGTTCGATCTGATGAGCATAAGCCGGGCTCCGCTGATCTCTCGCCTGAGAGATCGCGGAGCCTATTTGCTTTTCCGTGTAGTCCCGCCTCCTTCTCCAGGAGGAGATCCGCTCCGGCTGCAAACGGATTTACAACGTAACAATGTTATGTTACGTTATTAGCAGCAAGGGAGGCTGCTTCATGGAGGAAGAGTTGATTTCCAAGAAAGAACTGCTGGAGATGACCGGCATCTCCTATGGCCAGCTGTACCGGTGGAAGCGCAAGCAGCTGCTGCCGGAGGATTGGTTCATACGCAGATCCGCGTTCACGGGGCAAGAAACCTTTTTCCCCCGCCAGCAAGTGCTGGGACGCATCCGCCAGATCATGAACATGAAGGAAGGCCTGTCGCTGGACGAGTTGGCGGATCTGTTCTCGCCGGCTCCGGCAGAGGTGGATTTGAGCCGTGGAGATCTGCTTTCGCGGAACATTGTTTCGCGGGCGGCGCTGGAGTACAGCGAGCCGTATCTGGGGACGCCGCATACGTACAGCTTCCAGCAGCTGCTGATTTTGTACGTGTTCGATTGCAGCCTGCAGACGGGACAGATTCATTTGGAAGAAGGCAAGGCCGTGCTGGCCGTGCTGCTGGATGATCTTGGCCGCCTGGAGGAGTATGAAGGCGAGCTGGTGCTGCTGCGCAAGATGGGCATGTCTCTTGTCCTGCTTCTGTCCGGGGACCGGGAATTCTATGCGGAGAAGGATGCCAGGATCGCGCTGCGCATTCCGATCGCGAAGAAGACCGAGGAGCTGAAGCTGAAACTATCGGCCCGGGAAGGGCGAATGGAGGATTCAAATGGGAACGAGGAATGATTTAATCATCTCCGGAATCGGCGTCTCTTCCGGCGGAGACGTCGGAGCGGTTCGGATCGACGGCGTGGGCACGATAAACGGAGCTCTGTCCTGCGAAGAGGAATTCGTCGTGAACGGCAAGGCGACGGTGAAGGGCGGCGTGGAGGCGCGGAAGACCGTCATCAATGGAATGGTGACGATTGAAGGGCCGCTTCGGACGGAAGGATGCACGGTTGAAGGCAAGCTCAAGATGGAGGGGAACCTGGCTGCGGAGTCGATCCAGATCAACGGCAGCGTCACCGTCCACGGGAGCGTCGAGGCGGAAAGGCTGGCCTCGAACGGCAAGCTGCAGATGGACTCGCTCAATGCGGACGAGATCAAGCTCATGCTGCAAGGAAGCAGCAGCATCCGCGAGATCGGAGGCGGCACGATCGAGGTCATCGAGCTGGAGAAATCGTCCTCAAGGTGGCTGAAGCTGCTGCCGGTGTCCTTGGAGAACAGCCTCACCGCGCAAGTCATCGAAGGCGATGTCATCTACCTGGAGAACACGGCGGCCGGAGTGGTGCGCGGCGCAGTCGTCCGCATCGGACCGGGCTGCGAGATCGGCCTGGTGGAATACAAGGAGAGCTTCGAGCTGTCGGACGGCTCCGTTGTGAAAAGCAATGCCCGGCTGTAGCGCCGGAAGGAGGGATTGGCCGTGAATACGGATTCTGCAAGCCCATACCAGGGAAATCTGAAGCTGACGGGGACCTCCACCACGATGGGAGGCAGCTACGACAAGGTCCGGATCGTCGGGGATGCCGTCGTGAGCGGCGGCATCGCATGCAGCGGGATGAGATGCATCGGCACTTACGACATCAAGGGCAGTCTCGACGCGGGGAGCATCCGGCTCGTAGGCGACGGGGTCTCGGAAGCTCTGCGCGCCGGAACGGTGAAGCTGACCGGGAAGGCGGTCGTCGGACGGGATGCCGAGATCGGCGAGCTGGCGGGAGCGGGGGATATCGAGGTGGGCGGCGTTCTCAAGGCCGGAGACATCAGCCTGCGCGGCAGCTTGAGAGTCGCAGGAGATTGCGGAGCGGAGCGGTTCCGGCCAAAAGGGATGTTCGCGATCGGCGGTCTGCTGAACGCCGGCGACATCGACATCAAGCTGTACCAGAGCTCTTCCGCCAAGGAAATCGGAGGCGGCAGGATCGAGGTCGCTCGCGGAAGCGTCATCAGTCCGCTCAGCCTCGTATTCCGTCCCTCGTCGGATGCGGTCCTTGAGGCTTCCGTCATCGAAGGCGACGATATTCATCTTGAGCATACCCGCGCAGGAATCGTGCGGGGCAGCCGGATCACGATCGGGGAGGGCTGCGAGATCGGTCAGGTGGAGTATAAGGAGCGGCTCGATGTGAAGCGCGGCGCCGCGGTGGGGGAGCAGCGGAAGGTGTGACTGACCTTTCGAGCAAGAGACGCGTGAACAAGGAGCCGTTATAGAAGATGCCTACCCGTACAGGTATGGAAAGGCCGTTCCAGGGCGGGCATATATGAACCCCAAGAAAAAGAGATGCAAAAAGAACATACGAATTCCGTATGTTCTTTTTGCGTATCCTTGATTAATACCCTCAGGAATAGCTTTATGATTCGGACCCTTCCTATGTCCAATAAAAGAAGTTATGGTAGATTTTATATTTATAATGATTTAACTGGTTCCATATCAAAAATCTATACTCTGCAATCACATCTCCCGAGAGTTGCTAAAGTATGCTTCCCAATCTGCCTCTTTTGAGTAACCTGAATACATTTCTTCGCTGTCATGCAGTGATAAATGTTCGCTTAATTTTATGACGAAATTATGTGGATCATATTTATTATCTAGAAAAATAAACCAAAAGTACCAAATTAAATAGTTCTTATTTATCATTCCATTTTTTAGGTTATAACCATATAATAAAATTTTTATTAAATACAAAATTGAAAGGATGATAGTTAATGGAAAACAAATTTTTGAAGGTTGTGGGTACGACTACTTTGGCTATTTCACTTATTACTGGAGCCTCCAGCGCTGTTTTGGCAAATGCGGATACAGCATCCAAAGAAGGAAATAAGGCTATTGAAATTACTCCCTATGCAATAAAGGATACACTTACTTGGGATTTG
This sequence comes from Paenibacillus sp. RUD330, assembly GCF_002243345.2. Taxonomy (NCBI): domain Bacteria; kingdom Bacillati; phylum Bacillota; class Bacilli; order Caryophanales; family Paenibacillaceae; genus Paenibacillus; species Paenibacillus sp. RUD330. Next base: position 4,605,716 of record NZ_CP022655.2, on the reverse strand, counting down.
CTGGGCAATAAAACCGACCCAACAAACAGCTTCAGTGTGACAATCGGAGCTCCAAATATTAAGCTATATGCAAAAAATACAGGAGCTGCATCATTTAGAGTTGAAGTAAAATAGCAAGAATACAGTTATCTTTAATGAAACCATTCACAGGAAAAGAATTTATTAATAATGATAGTAATCCACTTGTTCCTTCTGGCACTTATACTGTGACTATATACGGTGGATCAGGTCTTCCAAAAGGACAAATTGTACTTAAAAGTTCTGACACTAAGTGGTGAAATAGAGGTTAGAAAATAGCGTTATGATTTTGCAATACAGATACAACACGAGTTGTATCTGTATTGTTTTTTATTTTGTGACGCTAAAGTATCAAAGGACTCACGCGCAATTTGCATGTTAAAATAGTTTGATTCATGAAAGAAGGGAGAAAAATGAACAAAGAGATATCTGAAACCAAACGATTGTATTTAGACGGCATCAGGGGACTGGCGGCATTTGCCGTCGTTGTTTCGCATTATATCCAAGTCTTTTATCCGGCTGCGTTAAATGGAAAGCCGCAGCAGGCTCATTTTGAATGGGATGTCTGGTACGGACATTCTCCCATCAATTTATTTTTTAACGGACAATTTGCCGTTTGCCTGTTTTTTGTGCTCAGCGGGTATGTGCTCAGTGTCAAAATGGTTGAAGAAATCGATAGCGAGACCTTTCTAAAGATGCTGCAATCCAGCGCCATACGCAGGTACATTCGGCTTGCTGTGCCGGCAGCAGTATCGGTATTCCTTGTGTATCTGGCCCTTGTCATGAATGCCTTCCATCTCCACGAAATATGGGAAACAACATGGACGGACATGAAAAAGGATTATTACGCTTTAGATCCCAATCTATATACCGTCATCAAGGCCGCTATTTTCGATCCGTTTTTCCGGTTCAAGGCGCATGCTTACAATCCAGTCCTTTGGACCATGAGCTATGAGCTGGCAGGTTCTTTTTTGATTTTCGGATTTCTTGCTTTATTTGGACGAGTGAAAAAAAGATGGATTGTGTATGCGGTTCTGTCCCTTGCTTTTATTCAAACCTATTTTGTCGCCTTTTTGTGGGGAATGTTGCTTGCCGATCTGCTCAAGCACAGATGGGTCCAAAGTAAAATACTGCCGGTACTTGCGCTTATCATGGGAATTTACTTAGGCTCGGCGCCTTATACTCCATTAATGGGCACGATGTACGAACCCATACAAGTGTGGACACAACATATCCATGAATGGATCCAACTCAATCTCGATCCACGGCTTCTTGCGCGAACGCTGGGTTCTTTCCTGATCCTGTTCGCCCTTCTTCGTTTGAAGACGCTACAGCATTTGTTCGGATGGAGAATGTTTGCCTATTTAGGGAAGGTTTCATTTTCCCTCTATCTCATTCATTTCACTTTTCTCACTACGTTCTCGGCGTTTCTGTTCAGTAAATGGATTCATCATTTCAGCTACAATGTGGCCTATGCAATGACGTTCATGGCTTCCATGGCGCCCTTATTTGTTTTGTCGCATTATTATATGAAATATATCGATCAAGGCGCATTGAAGCTGGCTCGCCTAGTTGAAAGGAAGATGGCCGCATCAAGCGATAAACGCAAAGCCAAAACCGACAACTCTGCGTTTTTTGGATAGATTATAGGGCTTTACGGACTGCATGGAGGGGTTCCTCCAGCTCGCCAGGTGTGGTACAACTAGGAAAACGCCGAAGCGAGGTGCCGACGATGAACCTGCAGCCATTGCCTTTGCCGGATGCCGAATTCCTGTCCGAGCCGATGATTGATGCCTATCTGGAGCGGATCGGTTACGAGGGCGCGCGAGAGGCGTCCGCCGAGACGCTCTTTGCCCTTCAGAAATGCCATGTCCACACGGTTCCCTACGAGACGCTGGATGTCGTGGGCGGCATCCCGATCTCTCTGTCGATCCAAGATTTGTACGACAAAATCGTCCGGCGCCGGCGGGGCGGCTACTGCTTCGAGCAGAACGCGCTGTTCGGAGCTCTGCTGCAGGCGCTGGGCTTCCGGGTGACGAATTACTTCGGCCGCTTCTGGCGGGACGAGAGCCCGCTGCCTCCGAAGCGTCGCCACCATATCCTGCAGGTCGCGCTGGACGGGCGGCGGTACATGTGCGATGTCGGCGCCGGGGCCGGGTCGCCGGTCTACCCTTTGACCATCGAGGAAGGAACCGTGCAGGAGCAGGACGCGGAAGCCTACCGCTTCACTCGGGACGAGGTCTACGGCTGGATGCTCTGGGAGCGGAAGCGGGGCGAGTGGAGCTGGGTGTATAGCTTTGCGGAGGATCCGCATCTGCCGATGGACTTCGCCGCATCGTCGTTCTGGTGCCAGCATGCTCCCGACTCGCCCTTCCGCCAGGAGAACAAGGCTTCGATTCGGACTCCGCATGGCCGCAACACGCTGCTGGGGGGCGAATTCCGCATTTTCGAGCTCGATTCGGTGCGGATAGAGACGCCTGCTGATGAGGAGCAGTACGCGGAGGCTCTGGAGCGCTGCTTTGGAATCCGCCGTGAATAGGCGATGCCGGAAGCCTGTGTTTTTGTGAGTCGAAACCAATTCTCTCGCCTGCTTCCCCGCTTGGAAAGGGTTATGCAGAAGAGCGGATTTCCGCGCCTTGCTCGTTTTGGAGCGGGAGCCGCTTGAGATCAAAAAAAATGATGTCCCGTCTGCTTGCAACAGCCTGGGACATCCTATTTCTACTGTTTTCGGACATACGATCCTTTAAATGGTCTCTCGGACAGGTTTTTTCGATTTATCGGACATACGATCCGTTATTTGCCTGTTTCATCCGCCATTCAAGGCTAAATCAGATGAATAGCGGAACCAATGTCCGATAAATCCGCTTTTAGGCCATATTGGCTAAAATAGCGGAACCAATGTCCGGTACATAGGAGATTCCATTAAAGCTCCGAGTGCTTGATGCCGCTGATCCGATCGACCGTGAAATCCGCCTCCGACAGATCCTGATTGCCCGAGTTGGGATTGATGAACCCGATCGCCCGCATGCCGGCGGACTTGGCCGCTCTCACGCCGTTGCGCGAGTCTTCCAGCACGACGCAGTCGGCAGGCTGGACGCCGAGCACGGCTGCCGCTTCCAGGTAGACGTCGGGAGCCGGCTTGCCCTGCGGGACTTCCTCGCCGCTGACGATGCAGCCGAAATAATCGGCGAGGCCGAATTTGCCCAGAACCGCTTCAATGAAAATGCGCGGGGAGGAAGAAGCCAAGCCGATTGCGATGCCGCGGGACTTGAGCTCATCCAGCAGCTCGCGGATGCCTTCGATGGGTTCGATCTCCAGCTTATCCAGCTCCTGAAGCTTGTCCTTGAGCTGGTAGGCGATGATCTCCTCGGTCGTATGGGTGAAGCCGTATTGTTCCTTGATTGCCGCCCACATGGCGGGATTGGTCATCCCCACGTAGGGTTCTAGTTCCGTCTGCGTAATTTCCGCTCCAAGATAGGCCATCACCCTGATGTCCACGTCGAAGTGAAGCGGCTCGCTGTCGATGATGACACCGTCCATGTCGAACAAAAAAGCTTTGATCATGAGGTTGCGCCTCCGAATAGGTTGTATTTAGGGATGCATATGATGCTGAAATCAGACTTCGCCCGTCGTTCATGCAGCTTCTATGATTCTCAGTTGCCATCGTTTTGGTGAAGCTTTCGTGATCGCTTCCATAGCTTCTATAACTGGCCTTTAAGCGATCGGAGTGCCGCAAGGCACATCGCTGTCGGGACGCAGCAGCACGACGTCGCCATCTTCCGGACAGCCGCCAAGCACGAGCACCTCGGAGCGGTAGCCGGCGATGCGGCGCGGCGGGAAGTTCACGACAGCGGTGATTTGCCGTCCGATCAGCTCCTCCGGAGCGTAACGCTTCGTGATCTGAGCCGAGGACTGCTTGAGGCCGAGCTCCCCGAAATCAATGGTCAGCTTGATCGCCGGCTTGCGCGCCTCGGGAAAAGGCTCCGCCGTCCGGATCGTGCCGATGCGGATGTCCAGCTTCAAAAAATCCTCCAAACTAGCTTCCATTCTTCAGCCTCCTTCGAATCTCTTGTACGATGCGGCGGCGAACCGGCTGCAGCGGATGAAGGACGAGCTCGGTCCGTTCTTCGATCTGCCCTCCGTCCAGCGCCGGACAGGCCGAGCTTTTTGGAATCAGCGGCTCTTGGCGCACGCGCTCAAGTCCGCGCTGCTGCCGCGGCTTCCATGGCTTCCCACTCTTCCCGCAGGATGCCCATCCGGATGGAGTCGTAATACTCGCCGTTCCAGTACCGGCATTTGCGCAGCCGGGCTTCCATCGTCATGCCGAGCTTTTCTCCGACCCGGATCATCCGCATGTTGCCGGACCAGGTCGTATACCCCACGCGTACGAGCGGCATTGACGAGAACATCTCTCTCATGAGCAGGCGAATGGCTTCGGTGCCGCAGCCTCCGCTCCAATATGCAGGCTCGTAGATGACGATTCCCATTTCCGACCATAGAGAAGGCTCATGCTCCCAGTAGAAGCCGGCTGTGCCGATGACGGTTCCGGCCGTTTCGACGACCCACCGGTTTTGCGCGAAGGCTTCCTTCCCGCTCAGGAACTCTTCATAGGGAATCGGCTTATGTTCGTAGTAGGGCGCATCCCATTTCTTCCATTCCGGCGCCTCGTCCTTGTAAGCAAGCTCCCAGATGCGGAACAGATCCCTGTCTTCGATTTTCCGCAAAATGACATCCGAATGCATGACCAAACCTCCATCCCCCGCATCTGTTCAATTGGATTTGAATTCGGCATCTAGTTTGGTTCTCTCTGCTAGAGCAAGCTGCCGATACTCCCTAGACGGGATGCAGCCGACCGGAGTTGCATCGCGCCTTCACTAGCTTCCAGCTCTCGACTGCAATCAGCTATCGACCCTCGATTGCAACCAGGTATCGGCAGCAACGAGCCCTCGATTGCAACCAGCCCTCGACTGCCTTTTCGCCGCCAAGCGCCGAAATCCTACACGAGCCGCCGGAATTGGGAAGGAGGAACGCCGACGAGCTTTTTGAAATGCTTGTAAAAATGCGCCGTATCCCAGTAGCCGACCGCTTTGGCGATGTCATGGGTTTTCATCCCCGTGCCGCGGAGCAGCTCCATCGCCTTGTCGATCCGCACCCGGTGCAGGCAGTCGGAGAAGCTGTGGCCGGTCTCTTTGTGGATGAGCTGGCCGAGATAGACCGGATTGATATGGTAAGCGGCGCCTAGCGTCTTGAGCGAATAATCGTCCATATATGAAGTCTGGATCTCGGCCATAATCTGGCGGACGACCGGACTCTGCTCCTGCCTGGCCCCCAGCGCCTGCAAGGCGGTCCGGGCGATTCTCCGCACCTGCTCCTTGAGCTCCGCGAGGGAGGAGCAACGGTACAGGTCGGCGGCGGCACCCTGAAAGGGAGGGAGATCCCCCTGCTGAAGCGCGTCTCCGACCTGGCGCTTGATTTCCAGCACCATCTCCGCTGCTCCGAGCCGGACATCCTCGGGCCGGACGCCGGAGCTGCCGGCGAGATCGTCCAGATCCCGGCTGATTTTCGCCATCAAGGCCTCCTCGTCCAGCGCCAGCAGCAGCCTCCCATACGTTTCTGCCGATAGGGCAGGACTGGCCGGCAATGAAGTCGACTTCTCCGAAGCGGCTGCAATCTCTTCATATTCGAGAAGCATCTTCTCCGGGTGAAGCAGAGCGTACCCGAGGGAGGTCAGAGCCTTGCGGTAGGAATGCGGGGCTTGATCAAAGCCTTGCTCTGCCGTACCCGCGCCGATTCGAAGCGAGCAGCCGACCGGGGATTCCAGTTCATTCCCGAGCGCCAGCAGCAGCGAGCGGGCTTGCTCCAACGCTCCGGCACTTGCATCCGGGAGTCCGAGCAGGACGACGAGGCGGTCGTTGTCGTCGAGAAACAATAGATGCGGCGCGCCGGTCTGCGTCAGCCAGGCAGCTGCGGCGAAACGGATGCTCTCGGCGGACGAGCCCTCCGTCATCGAGCCGGCAGCAACGCTTGAGCCTGTCTCCGGATTTCCAGCCGCGGCATCCCATGCCGCAACCGCCGCCATGACGTAAGGGCGGTCCAGCTTGAGGCCAAGGAATTCGGCCCGCGCTTCCCACTGCTCGGCGCTGATGCGGCCGTTCATCCAGCGGTACATGATGTTGTCGCGGACAAGCTCGACCTGCTCGCCGGTCAGCGCATCGATCCGGGCGCGGTTCAGCTTCTCCACCGTGGCGCGCAGCGTTTCAGCCAGCTCCGCCATGTCGATCGGCTTGAGCAGGTAGTTTTCAATGCCCAGGCGCATGCCTTCCCGGACATAGTCGAATTCGCTGTAGCCGCTCAGAATGATGCATTTCAGAGCCGGATTCCGGCTGCGGCAGGCTCGGATGAGCTCAAGCCCGTTCATCTCCGGCATGGAGATATCCGTGATGAGAATATCGACCGCCGCCTCGGAAGCCTTCATGTCCTCGAGCGCCAGAAGTCCGTCCTCGGACTCCCCGGCCAGCCTCAGCTGCAGGGAAGGCCAGTCGACGAGGCGGGCGAGCCCTTCAAGGATGAACGGCTCGTCATCTACGATCCAGACGTTGTACATCATCTTCCTCCTTTGCATGGAGGGGCAGGCGGAGCGTGATCCGCGTGCCCCTGCTCTTTTGGCTGGCCAGGCTGAGGCCGTAAGCGTCCCCGAATTGAAGGCGGATGCGCTCGTTCACGTTGCGCAGCCCGATGGAAGAGCCGGCAGGCGGGCCGCTGCCTGCAGGAGCCGAGGCAGTTGAAGCCCCCTCTGCAGGCGGGGAGCCCGCAGCGCCTCCGTGCGATCTTCTCTCCAGCAGCTTCTGGATGGCGAGCAGCCGGTCGATTTCCATGCCTTTGCCGTTGTCCTCCACCTCGATGATCAGGCACGGCTCGCCGTTCGCCGTTTCCTTCCGGGCGGAGATGTCGATCCGGTTATCCGGCGACTTCGGGTTGAACCCGTGCACGACGGCGTTCTCCGCCAGCGGCTGCAGGCAGAGCTTCAGCAGCGGAGCTTCGCGAAGGCCTTCCTCGATCTCGATGGAATAGTGGAGCTTGTCCCGATGGCGGATGCGGTGCAGCTCCAGGTATTGGCGGCAGTAAGCCATCTCGTCCTCCAGCTTGACGATCGTCTCGGGCCGCACGGAATAACGGAAGAGGGAGGCGAGCACGAACGTCATCTCGCCGACGTCGTCGGCTCCCTGGATCATGGCGCGCATCCGGATCGCCTCCAGCGTGTTGTAGAGAAAATGCGGGTTGATCTGCGCCTGCAGCGCCATCAGCTCGGCCTGCTTTTGCCGGGCATCCGACACATAGACCTGATCGATATAGGCGCGCAGCTCCTCCAGCATCCCGTTGAAGGTCGAGGAAATCTCGCCGAGCTCGTCCTGGCTCCCCACCGGCACCCGAATCGAGAGATTGCCCTGCTTGGCCTGCTTCATCGCCCGGATGAGAATCCTTGTGCGGCGCGCGTGCCGGTAGACGGCTCCGTAAGCGAGCCCGATCATGATGAGGATGCCGAGAGCGGTCAGCGTGAAAAGCTTGAGCTTGAGCCCCTTGTACTGCCGCTCCATCTCGGCGGCCGGCACGATCGCTCCGACGAACAGATTGCTTCGCGGTGTCCAAAGGGCGGACGTATAGGAGGCCCGGTCGAGCTTGGCGTACCCTTGGGAAGCCAGCAGCGGCTGCATGTGCGGATAGCTGCCTTGCCACTTGCCGGCGGAGTCGAACAGCACCTGCCCGTTCGGATAGAGGACGAGCTGGGAGCCCATGGCGGTGCCGGGATCGCTGCGCAGCAGGCTTCGAATGCTCTCGGCGCTGTAGGTGACGAGCAGGGCGCCTTCATTTTGCAGCGTATCGGGATCGTTGATATCGAAAGTGAACGTATAATCGCCGCTGCCAAGACCGAGCACCGCATTCAGCCCGGCCGTTCGGGAGCTTGCCGTCCGGCTGCCCCTCATGGCGTCGATGGCGCGCTGGACCTCGTCGCCGTCGCGGCTGATCCAGCTGATCCCTTGCGTGTTGCTGCTGTTGAACACGAAGAAGAAGCGCTGGCTGCGGCTGTACAAGGCGATCTGGCGGATGTCGTCCTTCTTCTTCATCTGGGCCCGGACATACGTCTCGATGTTGCGATCCTCCGAGCCGCCGGAGGCGATATATTGGTTCAGCCGGTTCTGGATATAGGAAGGAAAGTCGTAGCGGAGGCAGTAGAGCAGATCGCTCAGCACCGGCTGGTTCTGATAGAGAGTCAGCATGATGTCCTGCGCCTGGTCGAGCCGCTGGTCCAGGTATCGGCTGACGCTGCCCGCCGTCTCGGCCTGCAGCCCGCGCTCCTTGCCCAGCACGGAGTCCCGCGAATAGCTGTACACTAGCGCTCCGAGCGAGCAGAAGGTGACGATCGTGACGAGGGAAAAAACGAGGATGATGCCGTTGAACAGCTTGGAACGGAAATAGATATGGTAGATTTCGGTCAGTTTGGCCATGTCCGGTTCCCTCCAGCGTCAGTATGCAGCCAGCCTTACCATAGCATGAAGGGGATAGGCGGGCAATGGAATCGGAGGCGCCGGGAGGCTGCTTGGCGGGATTACCTTTAATCTGTACATCAAAGCTAAAGTATCGTCTCTACTTGGGGGCAAATCCGCCGTGCTACAGTTGAGAGGCTGGTAATACCGAGGCAAACTTCGGAAGGGGGACAACTCATGAATAGGCTTGCAACCGCATTCCGGAATCTTCGGCGGAACGGCGCGTTCCTCCTGATGGTGCTGCCTGGCGCCGCCTGGTTCATCCTGTTCTGCTATCTGCCGATGCCGGGGGCGATCTTCGCTTTCAAGGAGTTCCGCGTCGATCTCGGCGGCGGATTTTTCGGAGCGATCTTCCGCTCGGAATGGGTCGGATTCAAAAACTTCGAATTCCTGTTCAAAGCCCATGACGCTTATATCATTACGAGAAACACGGTTCTCTACAATCTCGTGTTCATCGTCCTTGGCCTCGTCTGCTCGGTCGCGATGGCGCTGCTGCTCTTCCAGCTGACGCAGAAGCGGCTCGCCAAGCTGTACCAGACGGCGATGTTCATGCCTTATTTCCTCTCTTGGGTCATCGTCAGCTACTTCACGTTCAGCTTCCTGAGCGTGGACAAGGGCGTCGTCAACCAACTGCTCGGCACGCTCGGGGTCCAGCCGATCGACTGGTATTCCGATCCCAAGTATTGGCCGTACATCCTCGTATTCATGAACCTGTGGAAGGGAGTCGGCTACTCCAGCGTCATCTATCTGGCGGCCATCGCGGGCATCGACAAAACCTATTACGAGGCGGCGATGATCGATGGAGCGAGCAAATGGCAGCAGACCTTGCGCATCACGCTGCCGCTCATCCGGCCGATGATGATCATCCTCACGATCCTGGCGGTCGGCGGCATCTTCCGGGCGAACTTCGGCTTGTTCTTCCAGATTCCGCGCGATTCCGGAGCGCTGTTCCCGGTCACCAACGTCATCGACACGTACGTCTACCGCTCGCTGAAGGTGCTGGGAGACTTCGGCATGAGCACCGCGGCAGGCCTGTATCAGTCCGTTGTCGGCCTGATCCTCGTGCTGACCACGAACAAGATCGTCAAAAAAATCAATGAAGAGCAGGCGTTGTTCTGATGAGCATGATCCCAAAACCCGCAGACGCCGCCGCTGTGCCGGCCGGAACAAGCCGCCGCAGCCGCGACTTCCACCGCCTCTCGCCGTTCTGGAACACCGTTTTCCATCTCGTGTCCGGGGGCTTCGCCCTGGCTTGCGTGTTCCCGTTCATTTTCGTCGTCATCATTTCCCTGACAAGGGAGCAGTCGCTGCTGGAGGTAGGCTACCGGATCATTCCGGATGCCCTGAGCTTCAGCGCTTACCGCTACATTTTCCAAACGGGCGACCAGCTGCTGCAATCCTATCTCGTCACGATCACCATCACGGTGCTGGGAACGCTGCTTACGGTCGTGATGACGACCCTGTATGCCTACGCATTGTCCCGAAAAAGCTTCAAGTACCGTGGCTTCTTCTCGTTCCTGGCCTTCTTCACGATGCTGTTCAGCGGCGGCCTCGTGCCGACGTACATCGTCGTGACGCAGTTCCTGCACCTCAAGGATACGCTGTGGGCGCTCATCCTGCCGATGGCGATGAACGCCTTCAACATTCTCGTGCTGCGCACGTTTTTCCAGACGATGGTTCCCGATCCCATCATCGAGTCCGGCAAGATCGACGGGGCGGGAGAGTTCCGCGCGCTGTTCAGCCTGGTGCTGCCGATCTCGCTGCCCGGACTCGCGACGATCGCCCTGTTCAGCACGCTGGGCTACTGGAACGACTGGTTCAACGCGCTGCTCTACATCGATTCCAACAAGCTCGTTCCGCTGCAGGCGCTGCTGATGCGGATCCAGAACAGCATGCAGTTCATCATCCAGAACTCGTCGCTGCTGAGCAGCGGCCAGAGCAAGGAGATGATCCGCTCGCTGCCGCAGGAGACGTCGCGGATGGCGATGGTCGTGCTGGCCACCGGCCCGATCGTGCTGGCTTATCCGTTCTTCCAGCGGTATTTCATCCAGGGGCTGACGATCGGGGCGGTGAAGGACTGACCGGGCAGATAGGGCGCCGCTCCGCGGCAGGCTGAAGCTGCTGTAAGGCTAAAGGCGAGTGGCGCCGCTCCGCGGCAGGCTGAACACTGCGTGATGCCGCTGCGCAGGCGGATGGCCGTTCCGGTCGCTGTTTAAGGCCGGATTTTCTCGATTAGCTGAGGTCAAGGTGGAAATCCGGCCTTTAAAGGCGAACGCTCACGCTTCTCCACGGCCATTCCGCCTGCTCCGGGCATCCGGTTCAGCCTCATAGACAGCGCCGTCGCCGAGCACCCGCGCTCCGGCTTCACGGACCTGCCGCCGCCACTGCCTCGCAGCCAAGCGTCGGCTTCACGGACCCGTGCCGCCGCCAGATCAGCTTCGCAAAAATTGGCGCGACAACTGCCGCAGCTTGATCCGCCGACCGGCTGGCTGCCTTAGCCAAGCCAATTTCGGGCCGCTATCGGACATACGATCCGTTATTTGGCCGATTCGAACGGAAATGGACTTTTATCGGACATCAAATCCGTTATTTGTCCGAAAAAGGGTGGTTTAGGGGCTGAAAGAGGGAAATAGCGGAACGTATGTCCGATAATTCCGGAATTCGCTCCAAAACATCAAAATAGCGGAACGTAGGTCCGATAGATCCGGCGCCGATCGGAGGAGAAGCGATCCGGAATCCGGGGAGCGACCGATCCAACGAATATTTGCGGCCGCCCTCTGTACCGGGCGTCCCTGAATAGATAATCTTATACTTACGGGGGATGAGAACATGAAGAAACGGATGGGAATCATGGCCCTGCTTCTGCTGGCGGGAGCTGTAGCCGGCTGCTCCGGCGGCGGCAATAACAATAACGGCGGCGGCAATGCCGCAGCGGGCAATGCCGGAGCGGCGGCCAACGCCGGAACGCCGAAGGCGGACGAGAAGCCGGTCAATCTGGTCTGGTACACAATCGGCACGCCGCCGAAGGATCTGGCCGCCGTCAACGATGAGATCAACAAGTATATCAAAGACAAGATCAACGCCACCGTCGAGATGAAGCTGCTGGACTGGGGCGATTATTCCCAAAAGATGCAGATTACGATCAACTCCGGCGAAAATTATGACATCGCTTTCACCAGCTCGTGGGCCAACGATTATTTCGCCAACGCCAAAAAAGGCGCCTTCTACGAGCTGGACGGCCTGCTCGATAAGCAGGGCGCGGGCATCAAGCAAGCGCTGAACCCGGCCTTCCTCGAAGGCACCAAGGTGAACGGCCACAACTACGGCGTGCCGACGAACAAGGAGCTGCCGCAGCAGCGCGTATTCCGCTTCAACAAGACGTATGTCGACAAGCTGGGGCTGGACATCAGCAACGTGCGCACGATCGACGACCTGGAGCCGCTGCTCAAAACGTTCAAGGAAAAAGAACCTGGCATTGCGCCGATTCCGGCCAAAATCGCGGAGTTCCTGCCTTTCGACCTTCCCGTCAACGATCTGCCGTTCATCGGCGTGCCGCTGAAAACGACGGATTACAAGCTGATCAACGTCTGGGATACGCCGGAAGCGATGAGCTACCTCAAAACAATGCACAACTACTATGAAGCCGGCTACCTGCCGCGCGACGTAGCGACGCAGAAGGATGCGGGCGATTATTTCAAGACGGGCAAATGGCTTGTGGACGTCGCCGACGCCCAGCCATACGCCGACAACCTGTGGTCCGCCGACGCCGGCTACGAAGTCGTTTCGAAGCCGATGCAGGACCCGATCACGTTCAACTGGTCCGTCGCAGGATCCCTGCAGGCCATTAATGCGAAATCCAAGCATCCCGAAAAAGCGATGGAGTTCCTGAACCTGCTGTATACGGATGCGAATCTCATCAATCTCGTCGACTTCGGCATCGAAGGCAAGCACTACAAGAAAACGGGCGAACAGGTGAAGGAGACGATTCCGGACAGCGGCTACGGCTTCCCGGCATTCTCCGTCGGCAACATGATGCTGACCTACCTGAATCCGACCGATCCTGCGGACAAATGGGAAAAGTTCAAGGAATTCAATGAATCCGCGACCAACGCTCCGCTGCTCGGCTTCCAGCTTGATACGAGCAACATTACGACCGAGCTCGCGAACCTGAAGAATACGAAGGAAGCCGTCTACAACGGCCTGTTCTCGGGGACGCTTGATCCGGAGAAGAATATCGCCCAGATCAACCAGAAGCTGAAGGACAACGGTCTCGACAAAGTAATGGCCGAGGTTCAGAAGCAGATCGACGCCTGGAAAGCGTCCAAGTAAGTCCACGTCATGACCGAACAGGCGTCCCGAAGCCGATAGGCAGCCGGCTCGGGAAGGCCTGGACTTCGTCCAAGCAAGCTTGCGCAGCATGCTTGCGCCATAATCAAACAGGCGTCCTGAAGCCAAGCCGGCTCGGGACCGCCTGTTTTTTGTCTTCCCAATATTCGATGCGGAAAGTAATAGAGGATGTTACTAGACAATTCGAGCAGCCGTGGGGCCGTGGGGCGAGGAGCAGGCTGAGCAGCTGCAAGCGAAAGTTTACGATGAACAGATAAGCGGCGGGCAGAGTTTATGTGAACAGATGAAGCGGCGGACGAGTTTACGATGAACAGATAAGCGGCCGACAATGCTTGCGACGAACAGATGAAGCGGCAGCAAGCGAATCCAAGGGGAGAAGGCTGAGCATCAGAAGGCGAAGGTCTAGGTATCGGAGACGACGCAGTGCAGATTCAGGAGCCGATTATGAGAGTTGGCGGGGGCCGATGTTTATAAATCCTCCGCCTCCAACAAGCAGGAAAGGGCTGGGAAAATGAGCGCTGGAGCTTTGCTGGCATTCGGCCTGGTATCGCTAGGCATGGTTGCGCGCCTGGACCGAACATGATTTATCTCCTATCCCGGTCGGTCACGCAAGGCCGCGGAGCGGGGGTCATTTCCCTGCTGGGGGTCATGCTGGCCTTTATCGTCTACATCACGGCGACGATGCTGGGGCTGTCCGCTCTGTTCACCGCCGTGCCGGCGATGTTCGTCATCGTCAAGACGGCCGGAGCCGCCTACCTGCTTTGGCTGGCTTGGAATGCGTTCCGCACCGGCAATAAGCAGGGCTTCGCGCTGCGCTCCCTGACGATCGATCCGCCGAAGAAGCTGTTCCTCATGGGCTTCATGACCAATCTGCTCAATCCGAAAAGCGCCATGCTGTATGTCTCGCTGCTGCCGCAGTTCCAAAATCCCGGCGCAGGCCCGCTTCTCGTCCAGAGCGCCACGCTGGGCGCGGTGCAGATGACGGTCAGCTTCGCGGTCAATCTGCTCGTCATCCTGTCGGCCGGCACGATCGCCTCCTGGTTCGGACAGCGGCCGTCGTGGCTGAAAATCCAGCGTTGGTTCATGGGTACGGCATTGACGGCTCTCGCCGTCCGAATGGCTTTCGAGCGCCGGTAACTTCATGAGGACAAATACGGACATTTTGGGACGGGCGCCGAAAACCCGCAGCGGCATTTGATCCTTGCTCGAAGCTGAGAAACGGGCGTTTTTATGTTCTCCGGCTCTCTGGGGAACAAGGAAAAAGACAGCCTCCGAATAGCCGGAGGCTGTCTTTTTCAGTCCCTGAACTCCTCAGTTCCTCCGCCTAGAATCCGCCAATCCACAGGAGCCAGCGCGTTGACGAGCAGCACATAGACGGGGTATGCGAACATCGCCCCCAGAAGCATCAGCCCGACGACGGGGTTGGGCTTGTCTCCCGGCCGGTGAGCCGTTCGATCCGGTAGTAGTTCGCGCCGAGCTCGAAATAGATCGTGAACGGAAGCGCATAAAGCGCGCTGATCAGGTTGAGCCGCAGAAAGCCCGGAGCGAATGTCTTCACGGCAAGATCTACTCCTCTTCTCATTCCCTTATATTCCCTGTCCATACGGACGATTGGGGAAGGGGGAAAGTCGATCGGCCAAGCTCTTTCGGCTGTAAGACGCTTTTTTCTCGCCGGCTTGTCCCCGTTAGGAATTGTCCGTCCCGGATTCCACGGCATCGGAGCAGGCGGCATGCACAGGAGACAGGCAGCAGGAGGGGAAGGAAAGGAGACGTTCAGGGACATCAACTATCCTTTGTACATCGGAGATTTAATTTGGCAACTGGCCGCGCGGGAGATCCGAGGGTACGGTAGAAGAGGAAGGGTAGAGCCCTCCGCCGCGCTCCGAGCATCTGCAAGCGGGATCAGAATCGGATGCGGAATAGCGGCAATCCATTCTAAAGGAGGAAGATTGATGAGCAAGCGCATGTTGAACTGGCTGGTGATGGCGGCGCTTCTGCTGGGCCTGACGGCTGCGGCGGGAGGCGCGCCCGGGAGGGCTGCGGCAGCCGCAGGCGGCGAGTCCGTCATCTATGGAGGAGGACCGTTCTACAGCGGCGGAGCCGCAACGATGAACGATCTCAAGGCATCCGGCTTCACGACCGTCATGCTGTGGACGATCCATGTCAACGCGAACGGCGATCTCGTCTACAACGATCAGCTGGTGGCATCCGGCGGGTCTTACGTAGGCAAGGCTTCCTGGCCGTCCGAGCTGGCCTCGCTCAAGCAGGGGACGACCGGAGTGAAGCGGATCGAGCTGAGCGTCGGCTCCGCGGCGGTGAACGACTTCCACAACATCCAAAGCCTCATCGCCTCCCAGGGAACAGGCAGCGCCAGCATTCTGTACCGCAACTTCGCCGCGCTGCTGCAAGCGACGGGCGCGGATGCGGTCAGCTTCGACGACGAGGATCTGTACGACTCGAACACGACGGTTTCCTTCGGCAAGATGCTGACCGGACTTGGCGCGAGCATCACGCTTTGCCCCTACAACAACCAGACCTATTGGAAGAACGTCAAAACGGGCATCGGCGCCAAAGTCGACCGCATTTATCTGCAGGTATACGACGGGGGAGCCGGCAACAGCCCCTCTGCCTGGAGCAGCGCCCTCGGATTGACCGTCATGCCCGGCCTCGACAGCAAAACGCCTTCCTACGGAAACACGCCGGCGCAGGTGCAGAGCCGGATGGCGGGCTGGAAGAGCAGCGCAGGCATTGCGGGCGGATTCATGTGGCTCTATGACGACATCCTCAAATACTCGCAGTACGGCTCGGCCGCGGATTATGCCGGCGCCATCAACAGCGCTGTCGGCGGCTCCGCGGGCAACGGCTCGCTGACAGTCGGCGGCGCGTCTTCGGCCAGCCAAGGCGGCAGCCCGTCCGGCGAGGACGTGTCCAAGGCATTCGACGGGGCGAGCGGCACCAAATGGCTGATCTTCGCCGGCAGCGGCTGGCTCCAGTACCAGTTCGGCGGAGGCAATGCCTATGCCGTCCGCCAGTACAGCCTCACCTCGGCCAACGATTTTCCGGCGCGGGATCCGAAGAGCTGGACGCTTCAAGGCTCGAACGACGGCAACAGCTGGACGACGCTCGATACGCGCAGCGGGGAGACGTTCGCCTCCCGATTCCAGACCAAATCCTATGCGATATCCAATACGGCCGCCTTCAAGCTCTACCGGCTGAACGTGACCGCCAACAACGGCGGCACAGAGCTGCAGCTGGCGGAGCTCGGATTGTACGCCTGATTTGCCGGTCTGAGCGAGGATGGCTGCGGCGGATGATGGTAGTATTTTGTAGATTCTCCTGATATAGTTGCTCTATCCGACTATAGGGGGAATACGTTCATGCCTGCATCCCGCACGATGAAATGGCTGACGGGGGCTATGGAACTGGTCCTCGGCATCCCGCTGGCAGGAGCCTTGATCGTGATCGGCTTCGGTTATGTGCCTTTATTCGTCATGCTTATCCTGCATATCGTTACTTTCGCCTTGTCCAAAAGCAATGGCGAATCCAGCAGCGGCTCCATCCTCGGCATCATCACTTCGCTGATTGCCTGGATTCCGTTTGTCGGCATGGCTATGCATCTGGCCACCGCCATTACGCTGTTCGTCAGCGCGTCCAGGACATTCGTTCCGAGTCGGCCCCCGCATCCGCCTGTACCGCCTCCGCCGAGCAGCTTCTAGGCGGAGCGGCTCGGCAAGAAGCTCCCTTCGGCGATAGGGAGCTTCTTTTTTTGCGGGTGCGTCAGCAGAAGCCGGGCGGGCGGCATCGGCCGAATGACGCGTTCCGAGTGATCGGAATCGGCGCTGCGGCTTGACATTTCCTCCTCCCGGAACTACTATCGCTACCATAGAAGGTGGGATGAACGATGAAGCAGATCAGCAGCCGGTTTTCCATAGCGGTCCACATCCTTACCCTTGTCTCGGCGTCGGCGCAGCCATGCACGGGGGACTTTTTGGCGGGCAGCGTGAACACGAATCCCGTCATCATCCGCAAAATTCTCGGCATGCTCAAAAAAGCCCGTCTTGTCGACGTCCGTGCCGGAACGGGAGGCGCCTCCCTTGCCCGCGGATCGTCGGAGATTACGCTGCTGGATGTCTATCGGGCCGTAGAGGCCGCCGCCGCGGAGGGCCTCTTCAGCTTCCATGACCATCCGAACCCGGCCTGCGAGATCGGCCGCGGCATCGAAGGCGCGCTGCAGGCCGAGCTGCGGGCTGCCCAGGCCGCCCTGGAGGGGCGGCTTGCGGCGGTGACCATCGAAAGCCTGCAGGCCGGCATTCTGGACGGACCTGCCTGAGGGCGGCTTCGGCGTGTGTATGGCTTCGAACTAAAGAAGAACTGCCCCCTCGCCTTAGGAAACGGCGCGGGGACAGTTCTTTTTTTCGTTGCCCCTTCAAGCTTGCCGGGAGAGGTTGGGGATAAGCCGAAATGGCCGTCGATTTCGCTTCAAGCCTGCTGAACCGTTCAGGGAAGGAGGCTGGCCACATCCGAGCCGACGGAGTCGAAGTATAGCCGGACATGCCGCCGGAACTGCTGCGCCGCCTCGGAGAGATAACGGCGGCTGCCGAAAGCCATTCCGATCGTCCGCCTGCAGGACGGGCCGGCCAGCTTCAGCAAGCGAAGCTCCGGGGAGAGAGGGCGGTTGACCGACAGCTCCGGGACGAAGGCGACGCCGAGCCCGCGCCGCACGAGGTTGCCGATCACCTGGGGCTCGTCGCCCTCGAAGGCGGTGAACGGGCTGAAGCCCGCCTCGCCGCACAGCCGGTCGGTCAGCACGCGGAAGTCATGACCGGCATTCATGCTGATGAAGCGTTCTTCCCGCAGGGCCTCAAGCCGGACCGAGGCCTGTCCGGACAAGCGGTGAGATGCGGGCGCCAGCAGGAAAATCTCCTCTTCATAAAGAGGCTCCCAGACGACGTCTTTTCCTTCCACGATAGCGGAGGAAAGGATGAGGTCCGCTTCTCCGCTCTCCAGCTGGCGCTTCATCGAGGCGGAGGAGCCGATGCGCTGGCGCAGCCGCACCAGCGGGAATTGCGTCAAGAAAGGGCCGAGAAGTCCCGGGAGCAGATGGGGGAGCGAGACGGCGATCGTCACGGAGCCCTCCTGCAGACCGGCCAGCTGCCGGATTTCACGGCGTCCCTCCAGAAGCTCCACGAACGCCTTGTCCACACGCTCCAGAAAAGCGCGTCCAAACGAATTGAGCCGCAATTGGCGGCCCTGGCGGTCGAACAGCGGCACGCCGAGATCGTCTTCCAGCCGGGATATCGTCTTGCTGAGCGACGGCTGGGCGATCTTGAGCTCCTCCGCGGCCCTGGTCATATGCTCCAGACGGGCAACCGTCTGGAAATACTGCAGCTGAAGCAGTTCCATTCCGCATTCTCCATTCATAGCTTTGAGTGTATGGTTTTATTAGTTTTCATGTATTATACATAATCGATTCTCCCGCGTAAAATGGGAAGCCGATACGGTCCGCACGGAGCGTGATCATGGAGGAGGAGTGAATGGCGTGGAAGGATGGCGGCATATTTTCGGGGATTGGAAACGGCTGCTGCATCATGCGCATGGACGGATCGCGCTGGGCTTCCTGATTTTGGTTCCCTTGATTTATTTGGGACTGTTCCTGTCCGGATACTGGAATCCGTACGGCAAGCTGGACAAGCTGCCGATTGCGGTCGTCAATGAAGACGTGGGAGCGATGCTAGGCGGCAAGCCGATTCATGCCGGAGCCGATTTCGTAAGCGAGCTGCAGCGGAAGCGGACGATGGATTTCCGCTTCGTCACGGCCCGGGAGGCGCATGACGGCCTCAAGGATGGAACGTACTACATGACGGTAACCGTTCCGGAGGACTTTTCCGCCTCCGCGGCCAGCCTGATGGACGCCGATCCGAAGCCGGCCCGGCTTCTGTACGAAACCGACGCGGGACGCAATTTCGTCGCCTCGCAGGTCGGCTCGAGCGCCGTCAAGGAAATGAAGGCGGGCATTCAAGCGAGCCTGACCAAGGCTTATGCGGACGGCGTGCTCAGCTCCATGAGGAGCATGGCGGATGGGCTCGGGAGCGCCGGCAGCGGCGCGCTCGCGCTTCATCAAGGCACGGAGGCGGCCTATGCGGGGCTGAAAAGCCTTGCGGACGGGGCCGGAGAGCTGGCTGCGGGAACGGCTAGGCTCAGCGGCGGCGGAGCCAGGCTGTCGGCGGCCTCGCAGCAGCTGCGGCAAGGCGCCGCAAGCGCGGCGGCAGGCGGCTCCAGCCTTGCGGATGGCATGGAAAATCTCGAAGCGGCGCAGAAGCGGCTTCAGGCCGGCTCGGACACAGCCGCATCCGGCATGGACAGGCTTGCCGCTTCCAGCGGTCAAGCCGCGGCCGGCCAAGCCAAGCTGTCGGCCGACCTGGCGAAGCTGCAGGATGAGCTTGCCGCCTATGCGAAGGATAAGGAAGGAGCGGGCGGCGACTCCGCTCTCGGCCGGCTGCGGGAGCAGCTTGCTCAAGCCGAAGCGGCCTCGCAAGCGTTGGCGGCAAGCCAGCAGCAGCTGGCTGCCGGAGCCGATAAGCTCGCAGCCGGGGAGCAGAGGCTCCAGAGCTCGCTGAAGCAGTTCGGCAGCGGGCTTGCCGATGCCGCCGCCGGAGCTTCCGGCTTGAAGGCGGGCACCGCCAAGCTCAGCGCCGGCATGGACGGCTGGGCAACAGCGTTCCAGTCGCTGCGCAGCGGCATGGAAGGCCTCGCCGGCGGCGCGTCGGGACTGGACAGCGGCACCGCCAAGCTGCTCGGCGGCATGAGCAGGCTGGACGCCGGCACGGACGAGCTGTCGGCCAAGCTCGCGGACGCGTCGCAGCGCACGGACAGCCTCCGCACGGGCAGCGGCGTCTCCGCCATGCTCGCGGAGCCGGTGCGGCTGGTGGAATCGGAGCTGCACGAGGTTCCAAGCTACGGGGTCGGCATCGCGCCTTACTTCCTGTCGCTTGCGCTGTTCGTCGGCGGCATCATGGGCGCCAACATCCTGCCGCTCGGACGGAGGCAGGACCAGGCCCTCGGCGGCACCGCCCAGTGGATCAACAAGCTGGGCCTGTTCTGCACGGTCGGCATCGCGCAGACTGCGATCGTCGTCGCCGTCGCTCTCTTCGGCTTCGGGATCGAGCCGGCCAGCACGCCGGCATTCATCGGCTTCAGCCTTCTGGCCTCGCTGACATTCCTGACGATCATTTACATGCTGGTCACGGTCTTCGGCTTCATCGGCAAGTTCCTGTCCGTCACGCTCCTTGTCGTGCAGCTGGCGACATGCGGCGGCACGTTCCCAAGCGAGCTGAGCGCCCCGGTTCTGCAGGCCGTCGGCCGGTATCTGCCCATGACCTTCTCGCTGCACGGCTTCCAGAGCGCGATCTCGATCGGCGACGGCTCCTGGACGGCGGCGAATGCGCTGGCGCTGGCGGCATGGCTAGCAGCCGCCGCTCTCGTCAGTCTCGCCTTCAACATCGCGCATGCCCGGCGGGATCCGCGGCTTGCAGGGGAGGCGGCGGCTTAGAGAGCCTGCCGCCGTCCGCAGACCCGGATTCGGTTGACAGCCCGGCTGGCATGGACAACCGTCTACGGAGCAAGCCTCCGCATCGGCCTTCGCCGCTGCGGGGGCTTTTTTTGCCGGAGAGCCAATGCCTGTCCCGAGCCATGAAGGTCCAGGCTGTCCTCCAGATTCCCCGAAGCTGGGACAGAGCGGCGGTTTCCGTTTAATGTTCCCTATCGGCATTCAGGCTGCGGACACGATCGGAGGAATGGACAGTGGAACATAGACGAATCGCGGCGAAGGATTGGGACGGCCGGCTGCGCCGGGGAATGGTGGATTTTTTCAACTATTGGCTTTCGGGCGGATTCAGCAGCGGCGTGATGGAAGACGGGAAGGAAGCTGCTGCCCTGGCTCAGGAGCGGATGGATGCGGAAGCGGCGGCAAAGTACCGGCAGGAGCGGCTTGGCGGCTTTCTGACCGAATGCAGCCAGCTGATCCTGCTGCCCGGAGCCACGGAGGAAGGATTGGAGAAAATCGCTTATGAGGTGAACGGGATGCGGCTGGAGCATCTCAGCCTGCTTGCTCCCCATACGACGCAGGGCAACCGAGCGGAGGCGTTCGTGAACGGGCCGGACAGCCTGGCGGCCATTCTGGAAGAGATCGGACGCGCAAGGCGCTACATCCATTTCTCCGTCATGCTCTTCTTCAACGACAAGTCCGGCGGCCGGGTGGCCGCCGCACTGGAAGCGGCTCTGAAGCGCGGCGTCCAGGTGCGTCTCATGGTCGATGCGACGCTGAGCGCGCTGGGCTACGACCATAATCTGGAGTACGGCCGTTTCCCGCTCCTCAGGGAAAGGCTGGAGGCGGCGGGCGCGCAAGTCGTCGACACGTTCGAGAGCTGCTGTCCCAAGGAGGCGTGGCCGGCGAGGCGCAAGGAGCTGGCGGAGAAGGGCGTGCGGGACAGCAGCCTGTATGTCCATGATTTCGCCCAAGCCGAGGCAGAGACGGGGCTCAACATCATCAACCACCGGAAGTTCATCGTGCTGGACGGGCATACGCTCCTGCTCGGCAGCCTCAACGTAGGCGACCAGTACTTGGGCGACACGCCGATCATCGCCGAGGGGAATGTCATTGCCGGCGGCCGTCGGATGGGAATTCCGGGCAGTCCGAAGGAATGGCATGACGGCTGCTTCCGGATCCGGGGAGAGGCGGCGTATTCCGCGAACCGGATCTTCGCCGCTCAATGGGGGGTAGCGACAGGGGAATCGTTCGATCCCGGAGATGAATTCTATCGCCCCTCCTCGGAGAACAGACGATACGGAGACGAGGAATGCACGCTGGTCGCCAGCTTCGCGGGCAATCCCGTGAATCTGATCCAATCGTATCATCTCTCCCTGCTGGAGCATGCAGCCGATGAGACCGTCATCGTGAATCCTTACCTCATCGACGATGAGTTCTGGAAGAAGCTTCAGAGCCTGGAAGCGGACAGGGCGTCACATATATCCATTTGCAATCCTCTCCATATCAACGACCACCCGACCAATCTCGCCGCCGTCCGAGGCCATATGCGCCTCCCTTTCGAGAAGGGCGTTTCCTTCTACGATTACAGCGGCACGGAACGGTTTTCCCATTGGAAAGTCGCTTACGACCGCAGATCAGACGCGGTGTTCCACGGCTCCTACAACTTGAACGAGCGCAGCGCCTGCCATGACTTCGAGCTTGGCATCCTGGTGAGAGGCGGAGCCTTCGCGGATACAGTCCGGGAGATGATCGGCTACGATCTCGGCGTATCCCGCAAGGTCGAGGATGCCGGGGAGTTTTTCAAGCATCCGGCGCTCCATCCCAGCACCTACCTCAACAAGCTCACGAGCAAGTTCGCTTAGTCGTTTCATCCCTATCGAAGCCTCCGCCTCAGGCGACATCCTGAAGGAGGCTTTTCATCGTTCCTTTCCTTCTGCGGAGCCGCGGATCACCTCTTGACGAAGGAATCAAATTCGATTAGTATCTAATTAGATATGGATTGAATTATTGAAAAGGGGGCTGGCCTTCATGCAGCTGGAGAAGGTTGTCGCTTACCACAAGGCTCTGGCCGATCCGACGCGGATCCGGATGCTGATCCTGCTGGCCGAGGGCGAGCTGAACGGACAGGCGCTCGCCGAGAAGCTGTCGCTGACGCCGGCGACGATTACCCACCATGCGGCCAAGCTGCGGGAGGCAAGCCTGATCAACGAACGGCGCGACAAGAACACGATCTATTTCACGCTCAACGATTATTTCATCCGCAGCGGAGCGCAAGGAGCCGCGAGCTTGATCTACCGCCGGACGGCGGACGGCAGGGAGGAGAACCGGGCCATGGACGAACGGATGGAGAAGTTCCGCAGCGGGGTGCTGAACAATTTCTTCGACAAGGACGGCAGGCTGAAGAGCATCCCGGCCCAGCTGAAGAAGAAGCTGGTAGTGCTGGAGCATCTGGCAGGCCGGCTGGAGGCGGGGCGCAGCTACGAGGAGAAGGAGATCAACGCCTTCATCAAGGAAGTTCACGACGACTTCGCCACGATCCGGCGGGAGTTCATCATGCATCAATTCCTGTTCCGGGAAAAGGAAATCTACGAGCGGAATCCGGTCGAGATGTGGCCCCGGTGGGACGCCTTGTCCTAGCTTTTCTCGAACTCCATCCCTCCTTCAAGGCTTCGGACCCCGCGTCCGGAGCCTTTTTCCGCCTCCCCTTCCCTTGCCGCGCGAGGCACATACCCTGGAACAGGCTGGTTATACTACCGGTACTTGCACATTCAGGGGAGGGGAGAAGGCCGATGGGAAGCTGGCGGGGCAAATCCAATCTGTTCAAGCGTACCGGTTCCGTTCCCGTCAAAGACTTGACGCTGAGAAAGTATGAGAGCATGCAGGCTTCCTCCAGGCTGGATGAGATGCTCCGCATGCTCAAGGAGGTTTTCGGGGAAACGGACGACATCGCGATCCGGCAGTTCCGCATCTTCGGAAGCTTCAACGCCGCAGCCGTCTTCCTCGAGCCGATGGTGGACCAGGACCGGATCAACCGGGACATCCTGCAGCCTCTGATGACGGCCTTGAAGGACGAGCAGGCGCAAGGGCTGCATGCGAGCCGGGTCGCCGATTATGCGCTCCATGACTATCTGCATGCCGCGGATGCGAGCGCGGAAGTGATGATCGTCCCGATGCTTCTCGCGGTGACCTCGGGCGAAACGGTGATCTGCATCGACGGGAGCCACAAGGCGCTGATCGTCAACACCCGCGACATCAAGAAACGGGCGATCGAGCAGCCCCAGACCGAGCAGGTCATACGCGGCCCGCGCGAAGGCTTCATCGAGTCGCTCGATACGAACATCGCGCTCGTGCGGTCCCGTCTCTCGACGACCGACCTCAAGGTGAAGATGGCTCCGATCGGCAGGCGCGGGAATACGAATGTCGCCGTCTGTTATTTGTCGAGCATCGCGGATCCCGCCATCGTCGAGCGCGTGCTGGGCCGGCTGGCCAAGATCGATACGGACGCCATCCTGGACGCCGGTTATATCGAGCAGTTCATCGAGGATCAGCCGTTCTCCCCGTTTCCGCAAATCCAGAACACGGAGAGGCCGGACAAGACCGCAGCGGCGCTGCTGGAGGGACGGGTCGCCATCCTGAGCAACGGCTCCCCGTTCGCGCTCATCGTGCCTTGCTTCTTCAGCCAGTTCTATCAGACGCTGGACGATTATACGGAGCGTTTCCTCATCGGCAGCCTGATCCGGATCATCCGTCTGGTGGCGCTTGTCACCTCTCTTATTTTCCCGGCTCTTTATGTATCGCTGATTTCCTTCAACCCGGAGCTGATTCCGACCGACTTCGCCGTGGCGGTGGCGGGAGGCAGAGCCGGCGTCCCCTTCCCGACGGTTATGGAGGTGCTCATGATCGAAATATCGATGGAGATTCTCCGCGAAGCGACCATCCGCCTTCCCCAGCTGATCGGCGGCGCGCTCAGCATCGTCGGCGTGCTCATCATCGGGCAGGCGGCCGTCTCGGCCGGCTTCTCCAGCCCGATCACCGTCGTCATCGTCGCCTTTACGACGATCGGCTCGTTTGCTACGCCCGCCTACAACGCGGCCATCGCCTTGCGGATGCTGAGGTTCCCGCTCATTATGCTGGCCGGCTCGTTCGGCTTGTTCGGCGTGCTGATCGGACTGCTCTTCATCGCGAACCATCTGCTCGCCCTGGAATCGTTCGGCGTGCCCTATATGGCGCCGTTCGTGCCGAACAGTTGGCAGGGCTTCAAGGATCTGCTCATGCGCGGCCCGATCTGGTGGATGAGGAAGCGCCCTTCGCATCTGCACACGCTGGATGCCGACCGGCTGCCGCCCGATGCCGCGGACGCGCCGATGCTGAGAACGCTTCAGTATGCCGGCGAGGAGGATTCCCGGGCCCATGAGTGATACGCTGTCGGTTTCTTCCATTCGGATGGCCGCGCTCGTGACGAGCGCCAATGTGGGCATCGGCGTTCTGACCTTGCCTCGATTCGCCGCCGTTGGAGCGGAAAGCGGAGCTCCGCTGCTGACCGCGGCGGGAATTGTATGCGGCACCGTGTCTCTGCTGCTGCTCGCTTATCTCTGCAGCCGCCATCCCGGAGAGAACCTGATCTTTTTCAGCGAGAGGCTGATCGGCGCTCCGGCCGCGCGAGTCATGAACGGGCTGCTGATCCTGTATTTCCTGCTCGTGTCCGGCATATCGCTGCGGCAGTTCGGGGAAGTCGTCGTGCTTGTCCTGCTCCAGAAGACGCCCATGCAGATCATCGAATGCATGCTTCTGCTGGTCGTCGCCTTGTCGGCCCGACGGGACCTGATCAAGTTTTCGTTCGTCCACTCCTTCTACCTGCCGTTCATCCTGCTCCCGGGCCTGTTCATCGTACTGATCGCGACCCGCAGCATCGACCCGGACAATCTGCTGCCGCTGATCGGCAACCACCGCGGAGACTGGCCGAACGAATCGGTGAAGATCGCTTCCCTGTCGCAAATGTCCTTCGTGTTCTGCCTGCTCGTACCGCTCATGAAATTCCCCAAGCGGGCGGCATCATCCGTCGCGATCGGCGCCGCGATCGGGGGCGCGCTATATATGCTGGTCGTCCTGACGACGGTCGGCATGTTCGGAGCCGAGGAGACGAAGATTCTGACCTATCCGACACTGGAGACGGCGCGCAGCGCGTCTATGGGCGCCGGACAGCGGCTCGATGCGCTGTTCCTGATCATCTGGGTCATCTCGATCTATACGACCATCTATGCGACCTACTACTTCTCCGTCCATGCCAGCCGCGATCTGTTCCGCCTCGGAGACCATCGCATGTTCGCATCCTTCTATATGCCGGCCGTGTACGCCGTGTCGATGATTCCGCCCAATATCCATGTCCTATATTCCTTGTGGGACTGGTCCGGGCGCTACGGATTTTTGCTGACGGCGGCGTATCCCTTGCTGCTGCTGATCATGTCGTTCATCCGGTCGGGAAGGAGGCGGGCCCATGCCTAGATGGAGGCGGATGCTGGCCTTGGCGCTGGCGGCGGCGATCGCATTGCCGATGCTTGGGGGCTGCTGGGACCGGCAGGAGCTGGAGGACCGCGCCCTCATTCTCGGCATGGCGATCGATGAAGTGGATGAGGAAGCCGCCGGCGACCACGAGCATACGACTTATCTGCATGAGCCGAAATCGCTGCGTAACCACCGGGTTCTGGTGACGGCCCAGATCGCCATTCCCGGCAGGGTTCCGCTCGGTCCGGGAGAGAGCGGGGGCGGCAAGCAGGCAGGGCTGCCGGTATGGGTCGTGAAGGTGACGGGTTATTCCATCGACGATGCGCTCAACAACCTGCAGCAGGAAATCGCCGATCCGCGCAGCCTGATCCATCTGCGGATCATCGTCGTCAGCGAGAAGATCGCCCGCAGAGGGATGGAGGACATCAACGACTACTTCCGCCGCAACTCGGAGGTGAGGCGCTCCACCTGGATCGTCGTCTCGGATATCGAGGCGAACAAGCTGATGAACGTGGCGCCGCCGCTCGAGCGCGTCCCTACCCTCTATCTGCTGTCCATGATTGAAAAGTCGGTGGAGATGGGCAAATTTCCTCCCCAATACTCCGGCAGCTTCTGGAGCGCCGAATCGCGCCTTGGACAGGACGAGTTCCTTCCCTATGTATCCATTCGCCAGAAGGAGAACATCCTGCTCAAGGGAATGGCGCTGTTTCGCGGGGGCAAAATGATCGGCCATTCCGAGCCGATCGAGATCGGCAGCTACATGGCCATCAAAGGGCTCAATCCGGGCGGGTATTCCATCCTGGGGGAAGTGCCGGGCATAGGCGCGATCATGCTCAAAAGCAACCGCCGCATCGCCGAGACGAAGGTTTCCATCCGGGACGGCAAGCCTCACGCGCATATCGTCGTCCATCTGGACACCAGCATCGAGGAGAAGATCGACGGCCAATCCGAGCGTTATACGGCGCAGGATTTCGACCGGATCCGCAAAAGCATGGAGAAGGAGATTGCCTATTTCCTGCTGGAATTCATCCGCAAAACCCAGCGCTACCGGAGCGATCCGTTCGGCTTCGGGGAGATGTTCCGCGCCCGGGAGCCCGCATACTGGAACAGCCGCATCCAGTCCAAGGAGGATTGGGAGCGGGAGTACGCAGGCATGGAATTCGAGCTGGATTGCAGGGTCGCGATCCGCAGGGAAGGGCTGAAGCTCAATTGATCTCCCGCAAGGAGGCTTGGACCGAATGCTGAATTATAAATACAGTCTCGCCGTGTTCGTCATTCTGAGCCTGTTATGCGGCTTGTTCATGCTGACGGCGGATTTGCGGATGTACGAATGGCTCGGCAAAAAGAAGGAAGGCGGCTGGACAAAGGGGCTGGCCTGGATTCAAATCGGCTTTTGCGCGGCCGGAGCGGCCGTTCTGGCGGTGTTCCAGCTGCTGTTGTGAGCCTTGGACGGCGGCTATGCCGAATAGGGAGGATGCTTTTGGCTCATCTTAACGAAGCCTGAATTCACATGTAGGAGGACTAGCCTTGAACAATCAGCCCTACCAGCCTCAGTTCCAGCCCATGAGCCAGCCTGGACAGCCGCAGCAGCATCCGTTCGCGCAGCCGTACCAGCAGCAGCAAGGATATCAGCCGCAAAATCAGCATGCGCAGCAAGCATACCAGCCGCAGCAAGCGAATGCGCAGCCTTACGAGCAGCAGGCCCAAGCCGCTGCTCCTTCCGCTCCTCAGCGGCAGATGAATCTGAACCACGGCGGACATGAGTTTTTCGACATGCACGAGATTCTGTCCGGCATGATCAACGTCCTCGACCAGTTCATGATTTTCCGCGGCTTCGTCAAGGATCAGGAGCTGCTCGGCATTTTGGACCGCCAGTACAACTTCATCCTTTCCCAATACAACCTGACGGCCGAATGCTTCGCGACGGGGCAGAAGCCGCATCAGGAAACCGGCACGTACATGATGCAGCAGCCGACGAACGTGGCGTTCGGCATCAAGCCTTCCCAGCCGAAAAAGCCGAACCAGTCGCTCGCGGACGTCAAGGATGCCGGAATCAGCGGCCATATGCTCGGCCTGATCAAATCAACCGCGTCCTTGCTCGCGATGGCTTCGCCGGAGATTACGAATCCGGTCGTGCGCCGTGTCGTCGCTTCCCAGATCCAGAACTATGTGGAGATGGCATTCGAGATTTTCCTCTTCCAGAACAAGCATGCCTATTATCAGGTGCCTCAGCTGAAGCAGAACGATATGCAGTCGATGCTCGGCTCCTACGTTCCGGCTCCCGGCCAGCCCCAGATGCCGGCTCCGAACTCCTTCAGCCGCTACCAGTAGCCATTCCTGAAAAATGTAGACGGCTCATGCGATGTCGCATGAGCCGTCTTGTCGTTGGTCCGGAGGAGGCGGAGCGGTCGTTGAGGCCTCCGGCTGCCGGCATCAGCGGCCGGAGAACATGTTGGCCGAAGCATTCATTCCGTATATGCCGGTCAGCAGAAGGATGATGAAGAATGCGGCTGCGGCCGCAAGCAGCCAATAAAAGGGCTTGCTTCCGTTCATGGCGTCGGCTCCTTTCGGTCCGCTCAGCGGCGGGGAGGATTCCCGGTCGATTCCCGGATGAGCAGCTTCGTATGCAGCAGCGTTTCGGCGTACGGCATGCCGGGGTCTTCCAGTCTGGCGAGCAGCCGCTCGACGGCGCACCGGGCATAGAGCGGAAGGTCGACATCGACCGTCGTGATGGGCGGTGTCGCGAGCCGGGAGAGATAGCCGTTGTCGAAGCTGACGACGGAGGCGTCCTCGGGCACGCGCCGCCCGAGCTGCTGCAGCGCGGAGCTGACCATGAAGCCGTATCCGTCGTTGACGCAGAACCAGGCGGTAGGCCCGCCGCTCAGCCCTTCCAGCCGTTTGCGGATCTCGTCGCTGTCCTCGGCCGCATCGGTCAGCAGCCAGGCCTCCTTCAGCTGCAAGCCGAGCTCGAGGGCTGCGAGCCTCATCCCCTCCAGCCTCTCGTAATAGCTCGGAGCAAAAGAGATGTTGCCGACATAACCGATATCGCGATGGCCGAGTCCGTGCAGATGCCGGATGGCTTCGTAGGCGCTGAACCGGTTGTTGGTCAGGATGCAGTCCGCCTGCAGATCGGGATGGTGATGGTCGATCAGGACGGCGGGAATGTCCGTATCCAGCACGGCCTGGATATAGGGAGTCGTAATATGGGACAGGATGAGCACGCCGTCCACGGCCCGCTGCTGGATGAACGGCGGGAGAGTCAGGGACTCGGCATCGTTCGGGCTGATGGACTGGATGACCAGCTCGCAGCCGAGCTTCTTCAGCTCCCGGTCGATGCTGAGGTAGATGTCGCTGAAGAAGCTCTTCATGGAAAAGGCGTAATCGGAAGCGATGAGCGCGATCGTCCGCGGCTTCGCCGTCGGGCCGGCTTCCTCCGTGTTGCCCCTTCGGGTATACGTATAGCCCATCTCGTCGGCCGTCTTCATGATGAGCCGGCGTGTCTCGTCGCTTACGCCGGGCTTGCCCGTCAAAGCTTGGGAGACCGAGTTCTTGGACAGATTCAGCCTGTCGGCGATGTCCTGCATCGTAATTTTCGATTTCAAAAGAGTCAGCCTCCGTCATGCTCGCTTTTCGGACCGGAAGCCCGACGCGCAGCCATTCGTTTATCATTGTTTCCGCAGCGGGGCGGTAATGTCAAGCTTCGGGCGGGAGGAAAATACATATCGGAACGGATCGAAATCCCGCTTTTTAATTGTAACGTTACAAAACAAAATAGTAAAGTGTATCATTCGAAAAAAGAATGACTTAATCGGTTTGTAACTTGACTTAAGGAGAATCATGCTCCATAATGGGTCTCATAAGCGCTTTCATTTCACTTTTTCTCATTGACAGCTTGATGACGGAGAATGATTTTTAACATGACAAGTTAGGGAGGCCATGCATAATGAAAAAGAGAGTCCCAATGGTTTTATCCGTTGCTTTGATCGCGGGCATGCTGTCCGCTTGCTCCACCGGCCAGGGCGGCCAGAACGAATCCGGATCGGCGTCCGGGGAAAGCGTGACGACGATCGAGTTCTGGGCGGCGCCGAATCCGACGCAGCAGGCTTACTGGCAGGAGATGGCCAAGGCGTACGAAGCCCAGAACGGCAAGGTCAAGATCAACGTCAGCGCGATCAAGGAATCGCCGACCTCCGAAGCCAGCATCCAGGCCGCGCTCGCGGCCAAGAGCGCGCCGACGATGTCGGAGAACATCAACCGCGGCTTCGCGGCCCAGCTGTCGAGCAGCAAGGCGCTCGTGCCGCTGGATACGCTGGAAGGCTACGGCGACCTGCTCCAGGGACGAAGCATGAGCAAGACGATCGAGCCGTGGAAGTTCGCGGACGGCCATCAATACGTGCTTCCGATCTACTCCAACCCGATGCTGTTCGGCTGGCGCCTCGATACTCTGAAGGAGCTCGGCTACAGCGAGCCGCCGAAGACGTACGGCGAAGTGCTGGAGCTGACCAAGAAGCTCAAGGACAAATACGGCGACAAGAAATACCTGTGGGCGAAGCCGGATCTGGCCGATCCTACCGCCTGGAAGCGCTGGTTCGACTTCTACATGCTGTATGACGCCGCGTCGAACGGCAACAAGTTCATCGAGGGCGACAAGTTCACCGGAGACGAGAAAGCCGGCATCGAGGTGCTGACGTTCGTCGACAGCCTGCGCAAGGAGAAAGGGCTGCTGGCGCGCCAGGTGACGGATCCGTTCGAGAACGGCACGGGCGTGTTCACCGATGTCGGTCCGTGGACCTTTACGACCTGGGCGGAAAAATACCCGAACCTGAAATACAACGAAACCTATGCGCTGACGATGCCTCCGGTGCCTGACGGCGTCGATCCTGCCCAAAGCAAGACGTTCGCCGATACGAAGGGACTTGTCATCTACGCTTCCGCGACGAAGGCGCAGCAGCAGGCGGCGCTTGATTTCGTGAAGTGGGTGTACAGCGACGCCAAGAACGACGCAGCCTGGTTCAAGCAGACGAATCTGCCGCCGGCCCGCGACGACCTGTCGACCAACGAATCGTTCCAGGCGATCCTGGACGAGAGTCCGCAGCTGAAGCCGTATGCGGAGAACGTGCCGAATGCGGTGCCGCCGATGGACAACGCCAAGTACAACGACCTGCAGACGATCATCGGCACGGAGGCTTTCAACAAAGTGGTCAAAGGCGAAATCGCCCCTGCCGAGGGCTGGGCGGCGATGAAGGCTGCGCTGGAGAAAGCCCTGAAATAAGGGAGGTTCCGCTGTCATGGACCAACGCAACAACAAGCTGGGCTGGATGTTCGCCAGCCCTTACCTCATCTATTCGCTGATCTTTTTCTTTGTGCCGCTCCTATGGTCTTTATTCCTGTCGTTTACGAACTGGGACCTTATCGCCCCGACGTTCAATTTCGTCGGGATCGGCAATTTCCTGGACGCGCTGCAATCGCCGGCCGTCCATGCGGCATTCTGGAATACGTACAAATTCATGATGATCTTCGTTCCGCTCGTCACCGTGATGGCGATCGGCGTCGCCGTCGTCGTCCATGGCCTGCCCCGGTTCAAGGGGCTGTTCCTGATCGGATTTTTCCTGCCGTACCTCAGCTCGGGCGTCGTGTCCGCGCTGATCGTGAAGGGGCTGCTGTCCTACACGAGTCCCGTCAATGAATTCCTGAGAGGCATCGGCATGGATATCAACTGGCTCGGCTCGCCCTTCTCGGCGCTCTTCGTCGTCGGCCTGATCCTCGCCTGGAAGTTCACCGGCTATTATGCGCTCATCATCACATCCGGCCTGGAGAGCATCGACAAGGAAGTGTACGAGGCCGCCGCCATCGACGGAGTCAAGGACAGCCAGCGCTTCTGGCGGATTACGCTGCCGCTGCTGTACCCGTCGCTCTATACGACGCTGATTCTGGCATTCGGAGTGACGTTCGGCATCTTCACCGAGGTGTACCAGCTGACCGGCGGCGGTCCCGGCAACGCGACGAACACCTGGCAGATGGAGATCTTCAAGCAGGCGTTCTCGAACATGCAGGTCGGCTACGCCTCCGCGGTCGCGCTGCTGGCGTCGCTGGCGACGTTCGCCTCGATTTTCGTAATCCGCAAACTACTGGAGATATGGGGGAAGCGGAATGGTTGGGTCTAAGAAACGCAGCGGAGCCAGGCGGGCCATCCGTTACTCGCTCGCCCTCGCGCTCCTGCTCGTCATGGTTTATCCCTATCTGTACATGGTGCTCAGCTCGTTCGCGGACTGGACGCAGATCGACAAGAAGCTGTTCCCGACGAGCTTCACGCTCAAATCCTACGAGTGGCTGTTCAGCGGCGGCGAGACGGGCATCACCCGTCCTTGGCTGAACGCGTTCATGAACAGCATCATCGTCTCGGTCGCCTCTACGGCGCTGATGATGCTGTTCGGCATCATGGTCGCCTATGCGCTGTCCAAGCTGAACTTCTTCGGCCGCAATGCGATGAACAACTTCGTCCTGTTCCATATGTTCTTTCCCGCGATCATCCTGCTGGTGCCGACGTTTCTGGTCATCCAGCGGGTCGGGCTCTACGACACGTATCTGGGCCTGATCATTCCGAAGGCGGTCAGCCTGTGGGCCATCTTCATGTACACGAATTTTTTCAAGGCCGTGCCGACGGTGTTCATCGAGGCGGCCAAGCTGGACGGGGCATCCGATCTGAAAATCATGTTCCGCATCATGCTGCCGATGTCGAAGTCGATCACGACCGTCATCTTCCTGTTCCTGCTCATGGAGCGCTGGACCGAGCTGCTCTGGGACATGATCGCGGTCAAGAGCGATTCGATGCTGACGCTGAACGTGCTGCTCTCGCAGATGTTCGGGCCGTACGGCTCCTATCCCGGACCTCTGTATGCCGCTTCGACCATCCTGACGCTGCCGATCATCGTCATGTTCCTGATCTTCAGCAAGAAATTCCAGGAAGGCATGCAGTTCAGCCTCAAATAAACATCCCATGCAGGGAGGAAACCTTCTATGAATACTCGGAAGCTTGAGCCGTCATCATGCCGCGAGCTGCTGGCGGAATACCGGGCATCCGGAGCGCGCGCCGAGGCGCCGGAGCGGATCCCGTTCGCCGAAGTCGGCGGCAAGGATGTGTACAATATCGCCGCGCCTATCGCGGAGAACGGCCGGGACATCATTCCGGGCCGCGTGGAATCCCGTGACAGCGAGCATGCCGCAGTCGTCTTCTTCGAGGAGGCGGACGGACGCTGGCTGCCGCTGGAACGGGCTCCGGTGCTGGAGCTCCAAGACCCGTTCCACTGCCGCATCGGCGGCGAGCTCATCGTCGGAGGCGTGGAGATCTATCCCCATCCGGACAACGAAGGCGCGCTGATGTGGAGGACCGTCTTTTACCGCGGCGGCGGCCTGGAGCATTTGAAGCCGTTTTTCAAAGGGCCGGACGGAATGAAGGACATCCGCCTTGTGGAGCTTGCCGATGGAACGGTCGGGGTTTTCACCCGCCCCCAAGGCGAGAAAGGCGGCCGCGGCAAGATCGGATTCGCGCAGGCGGCGTCGCTGGAGCAATTGACGCTCGGCCTGATCGAGGACGCGCCGCTGCTGGAAGGCCAGTTCGCGGAAGGCGAATGGGGAGGGGCCAATGAAGCCCATCTGCTGCAGGACGGCCGGATCGGCGTGCTCGGACATGTCGCCTGCTTCGACGAAGCGCAGGACCGCCACTATTACCCGATGGCGTTCGTGTTCGACCCGGCCGGCGCCAGCTGCACGAAGCTGCGCATCATCGCCGAGCGCAGCGATTTTCTGCCTGGTCCGGCCAAGCGGGCGGACCTGCAGGATGTCGTCTTCAGCGGGGGGCTGCTTCGCAGGACAGACGGCACGGCCGTCCTGTACGCAGGCATCAGCGACGCGGACGCGCAGAGGCTGGTCATCGACGACCCGTTCGCCGGCTTTTGAGCTTTGTCCGCATTAATAGTTGAGATACAAAGGAGTTCATGCCATGAATAGCTACCGTTACGAACAAAATCCGCTGGTGACCCCAGCGGATGTGAAGCCGCATCGCGAGGATTTCGAGGTCATCGGCGCCTTCAATGCAGGGGTGGCGGAATACGACGGCGAAGTCATCCTGCTGCTGCGCGTGGCGGAACGCCCGATCAGCGAGGATCCGGACACCGTGCTGGCTCCCGTGTACAACAGGGAGAAAGGCGACCTGGACCTCATTCCGATCCGCAAGGACGACGAACGCTACGACTTGTCCGATCCGCGAGTCATCGTGCGCAAGGAGCATGCGCCGTCCTTCGAATACCTGACTTCCCTCTCGTACCTGCGCATCGCGCGCAGCCGGGACGGCAGGAGCTTCACGGTCGACGAGGAGCCGTTCATCTATCCGACGCAGCCGCTGGAGATCTTCGGCATTGAAGATCCCCGCATCACCCAGATCGGGGACACCTACTACATCTATTTCTCGGCCGTGTCGCCCGTCGGCATCGGTGAATCGCTCGTCTCGACGAAGGATTTCAAGAGCGTCACGCATCACGGCATGATCTTCGGGCCGGACAACAAGGATGTCATCATCTTCCCCGAGCGCATCGGAGGCAAGTATTACGCCCTTCACCGCCCGACGACCAAAAGCTGCGGCCGCCCCGAGATGTGGATCGCCGAATCGGACAACCTGCTGTACTGGGGCAACCACCGCCATCTCATCGGCCTGCGTGACGGCATGTGGGACAGCGGCCGCATCGGCGGCGGAGCCGTTCCGATCCGGACGGAGCGCGGCTGGCTGGAGCTGTACCACGGCGCGACCAAGGATCACCGGTACTGCATGGGAGCCGTGCTGCTCGACCTGGAAGATCCGTCCAAGGTGATTGCCCGCTCCGGCAAGCCGGTTCTGGAGCCGGACGCCGATTATGAGCGGGACGGCTTCTTCGGAGGCGTCGTCTTCTCCTGCGGCGCCCTCGTCGACGGAGACCGCGTCCGCATGTATTACGGCGCCGCCGACACGTCCATGGCTTGCGCGGAGCTCAGCCTGGCCGACATTTTGGACAGCCTGGAGCCGGTCTGATCTGCTGCAGCATCAAGAGCATCAAGAGCATCAAGAGCATCCAATCATCAAGAAAGCCTCGGCCATTTTCCGTTCCGATGCGAAGGAATCTTTCTGCATAACACCAGCCCTGGCGGCATGCCGGGGCTTTTTTTGCCCTCGTCGCGGGGAGGCTTATAATCGGTCTTAAACCGTTCTTCACCTGCGAAGCGGGGCGGAGTCTGGTAGACTGGCGAAAAGAAGAGGTCGGGAAGGCAAGGCATCGGAATCGACGCTTGCCTATCCCGCGATACGGAGGCTGCACCATGATCAATGAGAACGAAATGCCCCTTACAAGCAAAGACATTGAGGCAGGGCTGCGGGCGATAGGAGTCGGGGAAGGGATGCTGCTGCTGGTCCACTCCTCCATGAAGGCATTCGGCCGCTGGGTCGTCGGCGGGCCGGAAGCCGTCGTGCTTGCCCTTGAGGAAGCCGTCGGGGATAGCGGCACGATCGTCATGCCATCGCAATCGTCGGACCTGTCCGAGCCCTCCTACTGGATGCGCCCGCCGGTTCCGGAATCATGGTGGCCGCTTATCCGCGAAGAGATGCCTGCCTATCGTCCGGACTTGACGGCCACCCGAGGGATGGGCGCCGTCGTGGAATGCTTCCGCCGCCAGGAAGGCACGCTTCGCAGCGCCCATCCGCAGGTGAGCTTCGTCGCCCGCGGACCGCTGGCGAGGACGATTCTGGAGCCGCATCTGCTGTCGCCCTCCCTCGGCGAAGGCTCCCCTCTAGAGCGGATGGCCGAGCATGGCGGCCGGGCTCTGCTGCTGGGAGTCGACCACGAAAGAAACACCACGCTGCATCTGGCCGAGCATCGCGCCGTCTATCCCAATAAGGAGCTGCTCAGCCAAGGCTCGCCCATGCTGAGGGACGGCAAGCGGGAATGGGTGGTTTTCGACGATCTGGCCTACCGCGACGACGATTTCAACACCGTGGGCGAAGCCTTTGAAAGGGATTGCCCGCTGGCCGCGAGAGGGCGGATCGGCGATGCGCTCGTACGGCTGCTGCCGCAGCGGGAGCTGATCGGCTACGCGGCTGCCTGGATGGAGGCCAACCGTCATTGAACCATGCGGCCGGCTGGTCATAAGGCCCAGGATCGCTGGAACAAGCAGTCGGCCGTCCATGAAGCCCAATCGGCGCTGGACCGCGTCCGGCTGGAAGGCAGGCCGACACGGGCCATGCGGCTAGCTGTCTTTCCGATGCGCTGTTTGCCGCCACCCCTTGCCGGATAGTCCCGGCTGAATTGGCGAATCCTACCTCCATAAGGAGGATGGGAACCATGTCCGAACATCTCAAGCATCCTCAGGCTGCCGCCGGGGATTCGTGCTCCTCCGAAGGGGGCGCCAAAGGCGATCTTTCCTGGTGGAAGCTGTCGCTGTTCGGAGCGGGCTGCACGATCGGGACCGCATTTTTCCTCGGAACCGGCATCGCCGTCCGCCGGAGCGGCTTTCTCGTGCTGCCGATTTTTCTGGCTGCGGCCGCGGCTACTTATTTCGTCTATGAGGCGCTGGCATCCATGACGGCGGAACGGCCGGAGAAGGGCTCGTTCCGAGCGTATGCCAAGAAGGCATACGGCAGATGGGCCGGCTTCAGCACCGGCTGGATCTATTGGTCTTCCGAGCTGCTCATTCTCGGCGGCTCGCTGACGGCGCTCGGGCTGTTCACGCGCTACTGGCTTCCGTCTGTTCCGCTGTGGGTTTTCGCGGCTGCCTACGCCGTGCTGGCGCTCGCCGTCGTCGTGCTGGGCGCGAGCGGAATCAATACGGCTGAGAACCTGTTCGCCGTCGTGAAAATCGCGGCCGTCGGCATGTTCATCGTCGTGGCCGCCTTCATGCTGCTGAGCGGAAAGGCATCCTCGGCGGCAAAGCCGGCCGAGTGGAGGAGGCTGCTGGAGGCCGGGGGCTGGAGAGGCGCCTGGAGCGGGCTTCTGTACGCCTTCTACGCCTTCAGCGGCATCGAGGTGATGGGTTTCATGGCCGCCGGCCTGAAGCGGCCTGACGATGCCCCCAAGGCAGGTCGCATCATGCTGCTCGGCATCGGCATTCTCTATCTTCTGTCGATCGGCCTTGCCGTTCTGATCGTGCCGCGCTCCGCGATGAACGCCTCCGAAAGCCCTTTTCTCCAGGCGCTCGAGGCCATGAGGCTGCCCGTGCTTGTCCACGCGCTGAACGGGGTGCTGATCGTCGCGGGATTCTCGATCCTCGTCGCCTCCCTGTACGGCGTCTCCACCATGCTGGTATCGCTGGCATCGGATGGAGACGCCCCGCATTGGCTGGCGCGGACGGCGGGTGCCCGACGCCTGCCTTGGGCGGCGCTGCTTGTCAATGCGGGCGGCATGGCCGTCTCCGTCGTGCTGGCGCTGCTGCTGCCCTCGACGCTGTTCGAGCATCTGGCGACTGCCGGCGGCCTCGTGCTCCTATATGTATGGATGTTCATCGTCGCGACTTACCTGAAGCTGCAGAAGCCGGGGCTTCCGGGCTGGATCAAAAGCGGAACGGCGCTCGTCCTCATGGCGGCCGCGGCCTCAGGCTCGCTGCTGGAGCCTGCAGGACGCCCCGGCTTCTGGGCGAGCCTGGCGATCGCCGCGGCGGTAGCCGCCGTCACGCTCGCCGTGTCGAGGCGCTGGAAGGGCGAGCCGCCTCTCCCGGCGGAGGAGGAGCATCCCGGGAGCGATGCTTGCCGGGAAACGGCTTCATCCTAAACGCGGGAACAGCTGATGGCGTTCTGTCCTCTCGACTGAAGGCTCTCCAAGCGATGAGCTGAAAAACGATCCGACAACGAGCCAATCCCATCCGGGCGCCCGCTTTGTGCCGCTTGCGCATTCGGGCGCCCTGGTTTCGTTTCAGAGGCCATGCCCAAAATCCCGCAAGATCCATCTCTCGCGGGAATCCGACGTTCAATCGCCGGCAGGCAGCTTGATTTTGCCGTTCAGGAACGGGCATTTCGACAAGGCGCTGTCGTCGTCCCGCAGGTAGTATTGCCGCCATTCCTGGTTGTCCTGCTGGCCGTACCATTTGAGCGACGGGTGGGCGGGAATGCCGTCGTAGTCCGCCAGCTTCCGGCGGATGATTTTTTTCATGTTGCGGCCGAAGGGCGTGGAGTCGTTGATTTCCTGGAATACCCAGCGGGGCTGGAAAGCCACGAGAAAGCCGGGAAAAGAACGGCTGCGCCGGACCGCATGGGCCGGAGTGGCGCAAAAGGCGAAGTACGGCTCGCCGCCGTAGCAGAATTCCCATTCGTGATGCCCGGGATCCCGAGGGATCGATTCCGGCCAAGATGCCGCGTCCAGCTTGGAAGCATCGCGGAGAAGAGACCAGAACAGCTCCTCGTAGTCTTCCACGGAAGCGCTCTGCAGCAGATCTTCGGGAGTGTGGAAGAAGATGACCAGCGAGGCGTATTTGCCCGTATCCCGGGACAAAGGACCGTACTGCGCAAGCAGATCGGCCGCTTCGCGCGCCGCCGCTTCCGTACGGGGGTCCGGAGCGAACCCGAACCGCAGATTATCGGTCAGAAACCCCTGCCTGCCCGGCACGCAAGGATAGGAATTGCCGTCGTCGGCGATCATGGAAGCAAAGCTCAGGTAGGCTTCACGTTCCCATTTCTCCAGTGATATCGAGTGATGATCAAGCCAGCTTTTCGCATGCAGTTGTGCCATCCGTCCTTGCCATCCTCCTTTGATACGTCGCTTCATCGTATGAAAGGAGGAGGGGATGGGTGAACGTCCCGGCAGGCTAGGCCGTCAGCTGGAGGAAGGCCTGCCAGCCGAAGTAAAGGCCGAAGCCGATCAGCGACAGCCCTGCCAGGGAGGAAATGCCTTGCAGGACGCGGCTGCTGGCGAATCGCCGCAGCGAGCTTGCGAGTGCGGCCATGGCGACGTCCCAGAGCAGGATGCCCGCGAAAATCCCGGTGCTGTGCAAGAGCAGCAGGGAGAGGCCCTCATGGGAGCTGCCGGCGATCAGGGACCCGTAGATGCCGAGCCAGAACAGGATATTGAGCGGATTGAGCAGCGCCATCAGGAAGCCGGAGCGGAAGGAGGCGGTCCGCGTCGTTTCCTCATGGAGCGGACCCGGAAGCGAGGGAGAAGCGGCCTTCAGCGTTTCGAGCCCGGTGTACATGAGCACGAAGAAGCCGAAGGCGAACAGCAGCGTGCGCATGAAGCCGGTCGCGAGGAAATTCGCCACGCCGAAATAAATCAGCAGCATGTACAGCGCGTCGGCGGCCATGGCGCCGATTCCGACCAGCCAGGCATGGGTGAAGCCGAAGCGGGCTCCCTTGTCCAGCTGGGCGGCGTTGATGGGGCCGATCGGAGCCGACAGGGACAGTCCCAGCAGCACATAGGCCATAAAGGCGTTCATTCGAAAACCACCTCCGAAGGAAATAGGCTTGCCTGCAACGGGTACAAGTCATCCTATTCCTATTCGGAGGCGCATTTTTGTAGAAGGACAAATAGGGGCGCCGGAGCGGCGTCCCTGGAAACAATTCGATTCAACGGCTCCGATGTATCATCCGGCCGATCCATCCGTCGCAATCATCCGTCGACAACTTCGACGAGGATCGGCGTGCAGGCATAGCCGTTGCAGGCGCTCTCCGAGCAGGGGCAGGCAGAGACGGCGACGACGAGATCCATTTCCGCCCTCAGCTCCACGGAGTCGCCTGCCTTCGACAGCGGTCGCTCGACGGAAATGCTGCCGTCCGGATGGATGACCGTGTTCATGAAGACATTGAACGCGTAATGCTGGTCCGGCTCCGGCAAGCCGTACGGCTCCAGCGCACGGGTCAGGTTTTCATGGCAGCTGGCGTGGTTTTTCTTGCCGTACAGAAACTCGTACATCTCCGGACGGCACGATGCGTTGATGAAGTCGTGGACGCCGACGTCGTCGGCGACAACGGTCAAGATCGGACGATATTTGTTGGAGTAAAGAATATCCCCCGGACGGACCTTCATCTTGTGGAGGGCGTCCATTGTCACGTTCGGATCGATCCTCTCGCTCGCATCGTCGGCACGGTAAGCGACGAAGTCGGCCACCTGCTCGCCCTCGACATCCGTCACCCGGATGATCTGGCCTTTGTTCACCTTGAAGCCGATTCCTTCACCGGCGGGAATCAGCCACTTGCTCTGCGGCATGCCCGGTTGCTCCCTTCCTATGGTCATCTAGTCAGTATGGGCGTATGGCGATGAGGGCATGCATCTGCAACTCAAGATCGTCGTCGGCTGCGGAAAAGTTGTCTGTCCGGCTCGCGGCGTGATATCCTGCTTGATAGACATATCGTTTCCGGCAGTGGCGTGTGCAAGGACCGGGAGCATGCTGAAAGGGGCATTGCGCATTATGAGCAAGGGCGCATTCATGGGGGAAGACAGGCAAGCCTGGCTGGAGTCGTTCCAGTTCTCCATTCCGCTGAAAATCCGTTATTGCGAGACGGACATGCTGGGGCATGTCAACAACGTCAGCTACTTCATGTATTTCGAGCAGGGCAGGATCGAGTACGTCGAGAACCTGGGGCTCACCGACGAGCTGTTCAGCGACAAGACCGTATCCGTCGTGGCGGATCTCGAATGCCAGTACCTGGGCCAGATTTATCTCCGCGACCGGCTGCGGCTGCATGTGAAGACGGCCAAGCTCGGACGCTCGTCCATGGATATCCACTACGCGCTTACCGTCGGGGAAGAGCTCAAGGCCGCGGGACGCGGCACGGTCGTGCTGATCGACACGGCCAGCGGCCGCAGCACCGCCATCCCGGATCATGTGCGCGAGGCGCTCCGCTCCTTCGAGGGCGAGAGAATGACCGAATAACCGGACTTCGGTCCAGGACAGGAACATTCCACAGACGGTATGCCTCTCGCGCCCGATCGCGGTAAGCTGGTTCCAGACGACATCTTGCGGGCAGGGCATGCGGAAGAAGACTATTTCGGCCGAACGAGCCGTATGTATAAGCGGAAGCTGCCACCGGCTAAGATTTGAAGGAGGAACCCCCTTTGGTACCTATAAGCCAGCAGAGGATCCTGGTCTTGACCGGGACGCTGGGCGACGGCCACAACCAGGCGGCCAGAGCCATCGCCGAAGCGGCGGCGCGGCAATATCCCGACGCCGTTGTCCGGGTCGTGGATTTCATGCAATGGACGCATCCCAAGACGCATTCCGTAGGCAGATTCTTCTACATGCAGGGCGTCAAAGGCTTGCCGTCCTTGTACGGATATCTATACCGCGCCACCCGCGACGAGAACCGCCTGTCCGGGATGTTCAAGCAGATGCGCACGTTCCGCTCCGGGAGGATGATGGAGCTGCTGGAGGAATTCCAGCCCTCCGTCGTGGTCAGCACCTTCCCGCCCGCGGCGGCCGCGATGTCCCGCCTCAAGACGGCCGGGCTGACATCGGTCGCCACGGCGACGGTGATGACCGATTACGCGCGGCACAGCTACTGGCTGCATCCGGGCACGGACCGGTACATCGTCGGCTCGGAATCGATTCAGAGCTCCCTGACGGAGCTCGGCATACCGGCGGGAGCCGTATCGGTCACCGGCATGCCCGTCCGCTTCTCCTTCGGTCGCGCCTACGACCGTCTGGAGCTGCGGCGCAAGCATGGGCTCAGCCTCGCGCTGCCGGTCGTTCTCGTCATGGGCGGGGGCGACGGCTTGATCGGACGCCGGCTGCTGACGCTGCTGGATTCCGCCGAGGACATGCCGCCCGCCCAGTACGTCTTCGTCTGCGGGCGCAACGAGAAGCTGCGCCGCCAGCTCGAGAAAAGGCTGGAAGCGATGGGCGGACCGCATCGGATCCTGGTGACGGGTTTCATCGACTACGTGCATGAGCTCATGGCGGCAGCCGACGTCATGGTGACGAAGCCGGGCGGCCTCACCGTCTCCGAGGCTCTGTCCCAGGAGCTGCCGATGATTCTGTTCAAGCCGATTCCGGGACAAGAACAGGAGAACTCGGCTTATCTGACCCATCTGGGAGCGGCGGTGGAAGCCCGCTCCAAGTCGGACCTCATGCGGAGGCTGCGCCAGGTCATCGCGGAAGACGCGCTGCGCGCCCGCCTGCGCAAGAACGCCTCGCTGAACAAGCCGGAGCATGGCGCGGACCGGGCCGTGCATGTCATCATCCGGATGCTCGGCCAATCGGCCGAAGGGGCGGACGCCGCAGCTCTTCTCCAGTCGGGACGCTTGGCGGCTGCCCATGCGTAAGGCTGCATAAGCTTGGGACCTGGCTCAAGCATGAAGGGCACGGGCATGAACGGCAAGCATGCCCGAGCGTCTGCGACAGCACGAGATGCTGCAAAACTCGGCTGCGCACACAGGAGAGAGCATGCAAAAAAACCGGCTGCGACGCATGATGAGAACATGCAGAAGCCCAGCTGCGCGAGAAATGGGAGATACCGGAAGGAATTCGGCCGTCAGGCCGGATTCCTTTTTTGCTGTCGGAGGCATCGTGATTTTGGGCTGTTTTCGCCTGCCGCCTGCTTTATTTTTCAGGATGGCTTGCCTGATCAAAAATGTATGCGCTATCATGAAAATTGTGACGAAAACGATCAAAACGATGTCAGATTTTCCGATATTTAATGGAAATACAAGGGAA
The DNA here is from genome assembly GCF_002243345.2 of Paenibacillus sp. RUD330. Lineage (NCBI taxonomy): Bacteria > Bacillati > Bacillota > Bacilli > Caryophanales > Paenibacillaceae > Paenibacillus > Paenibacillus sp. RUD330. Next base: position 4,563,104 of record NZ_CP022655.2, on the reverse strand, counting down.
ATCGGCTTCGAAATGTTCTGGCGCTCGTCCAAATCCTTGACTATGATGGTAGAAAACATCCCAAAACTCGCCTGGGGGAATCGGCAGCATGGAAAACTGGCTCGGCAAATCACTCAAACACAAGCTATCCCTCCTGACGATTCTGGCCGTGCTCGTGCCGCTGATGTCGCTGGGACTGCTGTCCTACTCGATCGCCGAGGGGCTGTCGGAAGAGAAGGCTAAGATCGACGGCATGAAAACGCTGGATCTGCTGCAGGCTTACCTGGACAACATGGTCGCGGACGTGGAGAACATGTCTCTCTTCCTGATCGGCAACGAGAATGTCCAGAAGGATCTGCAGGCCGGTCAGCGCGATGCGCGCAAGCAGACGGCCATCATCAGCTTTCTGACCGATCTGGCCTTCTCCAAGCCGTATATCAGCAACATCACCATCGATGGATCGGGCGGAAGCTCGCCCGTGAGCATCCGCTCCGTCGTCTCCTCCGGCCTGGACCGCCTTGCGGCCGAGGATCCGGAGCATTACGGACCGCATGCCAAATGGTGGTCGTCCGTCTACGTGCAGACCACCTCCCTGGACAGCCAGCAGGTGCTGACGATGTCCCGGCCGATCCGCAGCACGACGCGTTACGACAAAGTCATCGGCCAGCTGCGCATCAGCCTCGACCAGTCGGTCATCGCCCGCCAGCTGCGCCAGTCCGAGCTGGAAGGCTCGGGCTCGGTCGTGCTGCTCGACGGACAGGGCCGGATCATGGCCGGACCGCCGCGCTGGGAGACGAACCGCCCCCTCACGGATTATCTGCCCGGCTTGACCGGGCTGGACGGAGAGAGCGGCGTGCTCACATACGGCCGGGACGACGCCCGTTCCACCGTCCTGTACCGCTCGCTCGGCAGAGCCGACTGGAAGCTCGCCGGCATTATCCCCTTTCAGGAGTACCGCTCCCAGAACCGCTATTTCCTTACGCTCACCGCAATCTCGGTATGCATCGCGCTCCTGTTCGTCATTGTCGTCGTCGGCTTCATTGTGCGCAAGGTGACCGGGCCGCTGTCCTCGCTGACAAGGCAGCTGCGGGGCGCGAATCCCGAGGAGCCACTGCCGGTCATTCCGGTCACGACGATCGACGAGGTCGGCCAGCTGGTCATCAGCTACAACCGGCTCAGCAGCCGCATCGTCAACCTGACGGAGGAAGTGAAGCGGAGCGAGAGCATGAAGAAGGAAGCGGACATGCTGGCGCTGCAAGCCCAGATCAACCCTCATTTCCTCTACAATACCCTGTCATCCGTCCAGTGGATGGCGCTGATGAACAAGGATGCCCGCACGGCGGAGATGGTCGGCTCGCTCAGCGACTTCCTCCGCTTCAGCCTCAACAAGGGGCAGGAGTACTGTACGGTGTCCCAGGAAATCAGCCACGTGCAAAGCTATATCAAGGTCCAGTCGATCCGCTATCCGGAGCGCTTCTGGTTCCGCACGGAGGTGCCTCAGGAGCTGCTGGAGCGGCGCATGCTGAAGCTGCTGCTGCAGCCGCTGATCGAGAACGCCCTGCTGCACGGCATTCTCAAGCGGCCCGAGCCCGGAGGCATCGAGGTCATCGCCGCCGCCGCCGAGGAGGGAATCCGCTTCACGGTCCGGGATGACGGAGTCGGCATCCCGCCGGCGAAGCTGGAGGAGCTGCGGGGACTGCTCGTGAGCCGGCTGCTGCCGGGCCTCGACACGGCGACCGGTGGGGAATACGGCAGCTACGGGCTGCGCAACGTGCATAACCGGCTGCTGCTCCATTATGGTCCGGGAGCTGGCCTGCAGGTGGAGAGCCGCGTCGGAGAAGGGACGGTCGTCATGTTCGTGCTGCCGGAGCCGACCGAGGAGGAGGGAAGCGGATGAAGCTGCTCATTGTCGACGATGAAGTCATCATCCGGACCGGTCTGAGCACAGTCATTCCTTGGGCGGAGAACGGCTTCAGCCTGCTGCCCGCAGCGGCTTCCGCGGAGGAGGCGCTGATGCGCATTCCGGTGGAGAGGCCGGAGCTGATTCTCACCGACATCCGCATGACGGGAGCAAGCGGGCTCGAGATGAGCTCGGAGGTGCTCGCCTCTTATCCCGATACCGAGGTGATCGTGCTGTCCGGTTACGATGAATTCACCTACGCCCAGCAAGCCATCAGGCAGGGCGTGAGCGAGTATCTGCTCAAGACGAGCGGCCCGGATGAGATTCTGCAGGCTGCGCTGCGGGCGCGCGACCGGCGCCTCGGCAAGCTGGAGCGCGAGGAGAGCAGACGGATGCAGTCGGAAGCCTATTACGGGCAGCAGATATCCCGCCTCCTGGGAGGGGGGCGGCCGGAGCCGGAGCTGCTGGAGCAGGCGTTCGACTGGCATCCCGCCCTGCGCGCTGTCGGCCGCAGCCGCGGCCTGCAGCTGTGGCTGCTCGGCTATGCCGGTCCTGCCGCTGCGCGCGCGCTCGCCGAAGAGGCCGTCCAGCGGCTGGCCGGCCTTCTCGGCGTCCCTGCCGCCGCGCATGAACGGGGCTGGCTGCTCGCGGCCGCTGCCGGCGATGGACGGGAGCTCGTTCCGCAGATGAGCTCCATCATCCGGAAGGCTGCGGCGGCCGGAGCGACGCTCCATGCGGCCGGCGGCGACGTCCAGCCGGGCTGGGACGGCATGGAGGCGGCGAGAAGGACGGCGCTGCATGCGTATTCCAGCCGCTACCTCGCCGGCAGCGGCGGCGTCGTCCTGCATGCCGAGGTGAGCGGGCGCGAGGGCATGCGCACCGTCTGCTCTCCGGAGGAGGAGAGGGAGATCGCGCGTCTGCTCCAAGCCGGAAGGGCGGAGGCGGTGGAGCAATGGACCGATCGTCTCCTGGAGGGCATCCGCTCCGAGGGGAAGGCGACGCCTGCTTCCGCAACCGCTTATTTCCACTCCGTGCTCATCGCCGGCTGCCGCTGGCTGGACCGCAGCGCGGAATCACTCGGAGCGGATCCGATTGCTCCGCTCGAGGGCCTGGAGATCAGCGGCCTGGAGGAGCAGCCTCGAGAGACGCTCATCGCCTGCCTGATCACGCTCGCAAGCCGGTACAGGGATCTGGCTTCCGGCGGCCATGGAGCTGTCAGGCGAGCCTGCGAGTACATCCGCGAGCATCTCAGCAGCAGCCTGTCGCTGCAGCAGGTCGCCCGTCATGTCCACATGAACCCGACTTATTTCAGCGAGCTGTTCAAGCGGGAGGCCGGGCTCACCTATCTGGAGTTCGTCACGGCAGCCCGCATGGAACGGGCGCGGGATCTGCTGCTGCATACGCCTGCCAAGGTGGCGCGCATCGCCGCGGAGGTCGGTTATGAGGACGCCAAGCATTTCAACAAGCTGTTCAAGACGCATAGCGGCTGCACGCCGACCGAATTCCGCCAGGCCGGCAGGTGAAGAATGCCCCCCCTGCTCCCGAAGGATCCCCCCTGCTGCGGCGGGGACCCCTGGCTTATACTGAGGTCAATTCATGACAGGGGGAATGGTTATGAGAAACATAAGCAAGCTTGGAATCGCCGCCGTCACGGCCATGACGCTGCTCACCGCGTGCAGCGGCGGAACGAACAATGAAGCCTCCTCCAAGAGCGGGGAAGGGGCGGACGCCGGCAAGAAGATCAAGCTCACCGTATGGCATAATTTCGCCGGGGACGACGCCCGCGCCAAGACGGTCCGCGCCAAGATCGAGGAATTCGCCGCCAGCCGTCCCGACGTGGAGCTCGACGCTCAAGCCATTCCTCCGGACGGATACCGCCAGCGGCTGAGCACGGTCGCCGCCGCGGACGAGATGCCGGATGTGTTCCTCTCCTACTCCGGCAGCCATATCAAGGGCTTCCAGGAGTCGGGGCTCGTGCAGCCGATCAACGAGCTGCTCGACAGCAAGCAGGAATGGAAGGACAACTTCCTGCCCGGAGCCTTCGACGGCTCCACGATCGACGGCAAGACTTACCTCGCTCCGCTCGCCATGTCGGCGACTTCCTTCCTTTATTATCGTACGGACTTGTTCGAGCAGAACAACGTCGCCGTGCCGAAAACCTGGGATGAGCTGATGGCCGCCGTCGCCGCCTTCAACAAGGCGGGCATTACGCCGATCGCTCTCGGCAACAAAGCCCCGTGGGTCGCGCAGTCGACCCTGCTCGGCTCGCTGGCGGACAGGGTGACAGGAACCGACTGGTTCAAGAAAGCGGTTGCGCAGGACGGGGCTTCCTTTGCCGATCCGCAATTCGTGGAAGCTCTGGGCTACTTCAAGCAGCTTGTCGACGCCGACGCCTTCGCCAAGGACGCCAATACGATCGACAACACCCAGGCGGAGCAATACTTCGTGCAGGGCAAGGCAGCGATGATGGTCAGCGGCGCATGGACGCTTACGAATCTCGCCGCCACGAGCGAGGAGGAGTTGAAGAAGATCGACATCACGGTGCTTCCTTCCGTTCCGGACGGCAAAGGCGAGGCGAACACGATTACCGGCGGCGCCGGCGCCGGATTCGCGCTCAGCAAAAAGGCGGAAGGCGACAAGAAGCAGGCCGCGCTCGACTTCATCTATGCGGTGAGCGGACCGGAGACGCAGAAGGCGATCGCCGAAAGCAACTCCATGATCATGTACAAGACGGACGTCGACCAAACGAAGGTCACCTCCCTCTATTACAAGGCTTTCGAGCTCGTCAAAACGATCGGCATCACGCCGGTCTACGATGCCTACCTGTCGGCCGAAGCGGCGGAGGCCATCAACAACGGCCTGCAGGAGCTCATGATGGGAGGCAAGCCGGAGACGGTCGCCCAGAATCTCCAGGATGCTCAAGCCCGTTCGCTCAACCCATAACCGCACAGTCGGAGACCCGTGCCCGCAGCGGGTCTCCTTTTTTGCACAAGGAGGCTGATAACCCGTGCCGACCCCTCTCCGCAGCAGAGGTTTCATCGCGGCGGCGCTGCTGCCCGCACTGATCGTATTCATCCTGTTCGCCATCGTGCCGATTCTGTGGTCCGTCTATTACGGCTTCTTCCAATGGAAAGGAATGGGCCAGCCGAAGTTCATCGGATTCGGCAACTACTCGGCCATGCTGCAGGATCCCGTCTTCTGGAGGGCTCTGAAAAACAACTTGATCCTCGTCGTTTCCGCCATTGCAGGGCAGATCCCCATCGCGCTTGTCGGCGCGCTGCTGCTCACCGCGAACGGCTGGTTCAACCGGCTGATCCGCTCCGCGCTGTTCATGCCGATGGTGCTCTCCACCGTCGTCATCGGGATGATCTGGGGCTACATCTACAACTCGCAGTTCGGCCTGCTGAACGAGGCGCTCTCGCTGCTGGGGCTTGAGAGCTGGACCCGGGCGTGGCTGTCCGATCCCAAGGTCAACATGTACGCGGTCTCGATTCCGATCAACTGGAGCAACATCGGGCCTTACTTGATCATCTTCATTGCCGCGCTTCAAAACATATCCTCGGAAATCCACGATGCCGCCGCCATCGACGGCGCTTCCGGCTGGCGCAAGCTGCGTTCGGTGACGCTTCCGATGGTATGGAGCACGGTCGTCGTCACGCTGGTGCTCTGCATCGCTGGCAGCCTGAAGGCTTTCGACCATGTCATCGTAATGACCGGAGGCGGACCGGCCAAGTCGACGGAGCTTCTCGCTACTTATATGTACAACAACACGTTCGCCGTCTACCGCTACGGATACGGCTCCGCCGTCTCCACCATGATCATCGTCATCAGCCTGCTGCTCATCGCGCTCAACCTGCTCGTTACCCGCAGGAAGAACGGCTGAGGAAAGAGGAGGGATTCCTTATGAAAGCAACCGCTGCTCCTGTCCGGTCTGAGGCTGTCGCCAGAGCCCGGGCCGGCTCGGCCGCCGGACGCTTCGCGGTGAAGCTCGCCCTGCTGCTCTATGCGGCGGGCACGCTGTATCCGCTCTACTGGCTGTTCATCAGCGCGCTTAAGACCAACGACGAATTTTTCGCCCATCCCTATGCGCTCCCGCAGAAATGGGTGCTCTCCAATCTGTCCCGAGCCTGGGAGCTCGGGCATATGGGCCGCGCCATGTTCAACTCCGTTCTCGTATCGGTGCTGTCCGTCGCCCTGACGCTGCTGCTCGGCACGATGGCCGCCTACGTGCTGTCCCGCTTCCGCTTTCCGCTGTCGCGGGTGGCGACGGGGCTGTTCGTACTCGGCATGCTGATTCCGATCCACAGCACGCTCGTGCCCCTGTTCATCGTCATGAACAAGGTCGGGATGCTCGATACGTATGCCTCCTTGATCCTGCCTTACACCGCCTTCGAGCTGCCTATCGCGATCTTTGTGACGATCGCTTATCTGGCCTCGATTCCGCGCGAGATCGAGGAGGCGGCGCTCATCGACGGCTGCGGCTGGTGGGGGATCTTCTTCCGGATGATCCTGCCGCTGTGCAAGCCTGCGCTCGCCACGGTGGCGATCCTTGCTTTCCTGCGCTTCTGGAACGACTTCGCGTTCGCGCTCGTGTTCATCAACTCGCAGGCGCTCAAGACGCTGCCTCTCAGCCTGGCCCTGTTCTCCGACGGTTTCGGCACGGATTACAGCCTGACGATGGGGGCGATGGCCATTGCCGTGCTGCCGACCATCGCCGCTTATCTGGTCTTCCAGGAACAGATCATGAAGGGCATGACGGCGGGCGCCGTCAAAGGATGAAGAGAATCGTTCTTAATATGGAATTTTATGTATAAAAATGAATATTCAATAGGCCTTTTGATTTAAAATATTCATAAAATTAGGTCGTTAGATGCAATAAAACCCGGTTCCGTTTGGTTGGGAACCGGTTTTTTAATGTGAAGTCAATAGGACCTCTGTGCAAAAAAAGATAGGTTATGCTACTTAGTTCATATTGACGGGTTGTCTTTATGCATTCTATAATGGCAATGATCAAATGCAAATGTTGGTAATTGTAGAACTTTACTGCAATATTGATATTGTCGTCGATTGCCGTAATATTCTGAAGGGGAAACTGCTATGGTCTATGATGGCATCCTTATCGGTCTTGTCGTCGGATTTATCCGGGCAGGCTGGAAGAGCGGCTTGATCGCTCTAAGCAATGTCAGAATCAAGGGCGGATGGGTATTTCCGCTGCTTCTGATTCTTCAGTTTGTATTGTTTTACATGCAGGAAAGCATCCCTTTCTTTGCCGAATTCAACGGCTACTTTTATATGGTCATTTATGTGGCTGGTCTCATTCTTTTGACGATTAACCGCAAACAAAAAGGCTTTGGTCTTCTAGCAATCGGCGTTTTAATGAATTTCCTCGTCATGGTATTTAACGGTGGGCGCATGCCTGTATCGTTGGAAGCCGCATCGGTTTTAAAAGACCCTGCTTTCGTCGAAATGCTTAAAAACGGCGATATTCTTTATAAGCACGTTTTGATGGATTTCCACACCCGCCTCGCCTTCCTAGGCGACATCATTCCATTGGGACCTCCTTACCCAAGAAGACAAGCAATCAGCATCGGCGATGTCATCATGAACATTGGCGTGTTCTTCTATTTGCAGGATTTGATGCTCTCCAGAAAACAACAAGATAAGGAAGATCGAGCCAAGGAAGAGGAATCAAAAGGGGAACAGGGCTTAGGAGCGCGGGCAATTTGAAGACGGGGAAACTTCATATGGAAGGAGGTGGACAAACATGAAGAAAATCAATGTTAAAGCCATTCTTTTCAATGTTGCAATCGTAGCATCTGTAGCGGTTTCGCTTACTTCTGGAATTAAAATCAACTAATTAAAAACTTCTTGATAAGGAACAGGCATCTTCTGTTCCTTTTGTCTTTTCTTTTACTGCTAATGAGGGAGAATGCGTGATGAAGAGGATGCTTGGATATTTTAAAGAGCCGTCAAATATTTATTTTCTGTTGATTACTCTTATAGGCTCTTTTTTGTTTCTGTCTTACTTCTATCCATTCGACTTCGTTTTCTCCACCTCGGAATGGGTTTTGATTTATGCCATGATCGCCGGTGTCATCCTGATGGATCACTACATGTTCCAAATTCCGCCGGAAGGGAACCGGCAGTCCATGGATTCAACCGTTTTTCTCGCAGCGTTATTCATCTATGGTGCGAGAATGGCATTTATTGTTCTGTTATTAAGCGCGATCATCATTGCTTTTTATAAGAAGCAGGTTCCTTGGTGGAAGCATATGATTAATTTCGCCGTATACACAATCATGATCGCTTCTGCTCAAACGGTATACTCCTCGATGGGCGGCATGGAAAATGGATTCAGCCTCAGTCTGCTTCCTGCGTATTCTCTATCCCTCACCGTATACTTCATGGTCAATGTCCTCCTTATCGCAGGTTATTATTTTCTGCTATACAAAGGCAAACTGGTTGTTGAGATATCAAGGCTGTTTCTCCAGGAATGCATTTTCGCCTATCTGATTACGTTGTTATTAGCCATCGTGTTGCAAATCCTCATTGTAAACACGCACTTTTTCGGCCTTTTTCTGTTTTTGATTATTGCCGTCCTGCTGTCCCACGTCTTCAAGCAGCTGTTCTTCATGTACCACGAAATCAACGACAAAGCCAACAAGGACCAGCGGACGGGGCTGTACAACCACAGCTACCTGGAAGAGAAGCTGGATGACTTCATAAAAACCTACCGCGAGAACGGGAAGATATTCTCCTTCGCGATGCTGGATCTCGACGACTTCAAGAAATACAACGATCTCTACGGACATCCGCAAGGCGACAAGCTGCTCAGCTTTGTCGGCTCCATCATCAAGGCGGAGTGCGAGCCTCAAGAATTCGTCTGCGCCCGCTACGGGGGAGAGGAATTCGCGGTCATCATGCCGGGCTGCGGCAAAAACGAAGCCCGCAAATTCATCAACCAGCTCCGCAAGACGGTGAACAACTCTCCGTTCGAAGGCGTGGAAATCCTCCCGCATGGATGCGTGTCGTTCTCGGCCGGCGTCATGGAGATGAATGCCGAAACATACGAGAAATCGCAGCTTGTCGGCTTGTCCGACCGGGCGATGTACATTTCCAAGTCCAAGGGCAAGAACACGGTGACGATCTACGGGGAGCAGACCTATCTGCCGCAGAAGTTCGAGCATGAAATCAACGAGCTGGAGCAGCAGATCCGGGTATTCCTCTCCAAGGATGTGTACACGTTCAAGCATTCCAAGAGGGTGTTCTCCTACGCGGTGGACATGGCGGAGAAGCTCGGCCTGAACGAGGAGGAGCGGCGGACGCTCATTCTCGGCGCGCTTATCCATGACATCGGCAAGCTGGAGATTCCGAGGGAAGTGCTGACCAAGAGAGCGAAGCTGTCCAAGGAAGAATGGGAGCTCGTCAAGCAGCATGTCACCTTCGGCAAGGAGTTTCTGCTCGCATCGGGAACCTATTCGGATCTCGTGCCGCTTGTCGAGCTGCATCATGAACGCTATGACGGGACGGGTTACCCGCATGGGCTCAAGGGGACGGAGATTCCGAAGCTGGCGAGGCTGCTTTGCATCATCGATTCCTTTGACGCGATGACGACCGAGCGTCCTTATCAGCGGACCCGGACGTTCGCGGAGGCCGTGGAGGAGATCCGGGCTTGCTCGGGCTCGCAGTTCGATCCGGAGCTTGCCGTTCCGTTCATCGCTTATGTCAACCACCGGATCGAGCAGGACGATATCCCCGAGGAGATCATCCAGCAGCTCCGGGAACAGCAGGAAAGGGAAGGCGCTTGATTCGCTGGCCGTTTGCCGATGTGGCAAACGGCTTTATTATTTTCCTTTAGCCTATTGACGTTTTAGGGGACGAAAAGTCATAATTTAATAGAATGTAAACGCTGTACAGGTCTCCTGGACGACAAACGCAACTTCAAAAGGAGGCTGAAAGCATCGCATGGGCAAACCTGACAAAGTAGCTCTGAGGCTGCAGGAAACGATGGATCGCCGCCGCATCGTCGGCATGGCCTGCGCGTTTCTGATTCGCGGACGGCTCGTATGGAGCGGAGGTCTGGGACTGTCGGACAAGGAAAGAGGCTTGCCGGTGTCGGACAAGACGATCTTCCGCATCGCATCCATATCCAAGACGGTCACGGCGGCCGCGATGCTCCAGCTCGTGGACCGCGGGTTATGCGGCTTGGACGACGACGCAGGCAAGCTTGTCGGCCTTCCGCTCCGCAATCCAGCCTTTCCCGACCAGCCGGTTACGCTGCGGCAGCTGATGACCCATACGTCGGGACTGCGCGACGAATATGCCGGCTTCGCGGCCGCTTCCCGCCAGGATCCGATGATTCCGCTCTCCGAACTGATCATTCCCGGAGGACAATGGCATCCGGCCAAGCTGTGGGGGGACAAGCCGCCGGGGGATCCGGCCGGTTATGAATATTCCAATCTTGGCGCGATTATCATGGCTACGATCATCGAGCGGCAGAGCGGAGAGCGCTTCGACCGCTACTGCCGCAAGCATCTTTTCGAGCCGCTCGGCATGCGGGATTCCAGCTTCAACCTGCAGCATTTCGAGGAGCCAGACCGGATCGCGGTCCTCTATGAGTACGATGCCGATGCCGGAGATTATGCTCCGGCCGCAGACGCATTTCGCGGCCGTCTGCCGGAGCCGACGGACCTGCGGGATTATGTTCCCGGCGCCAACGGATCGTTGTTCGGCCCGCAGGGCGGCCTTCGGACGACAATCGCGGATCTGTCCCGCTGGCTGGAGATGCTGGCCGGCAAGGGCGAGCGCAGCGGAGTCCGGATTCTCCGCAAGGAGACGGCGGAGCAGATGCAAGCCCGGCAATGGTCCAGGGTTCCGCAGGAAGGCTTCTACCGGGAAGGCGGCCTGCAGCTTCAGCGGACGCATGACCTCATGCCCGGCAGGCTGATGATCGGCCATGCCGGCGACGCCTATGGGCTGCGCAGCGGGATGTATTTCGAACCCGAAGCAGGGATCGGCATGGTCTACGCCATGAACGGGCTGGACGACGCCAAGGAAGGCCATGTGTTCACCGCCGCGGAGACCGATCTGGCGGCTGCGATGGCCGATATATTCCTGCGCAAGAAGGCGGAGCGTTAGCGGGCCTCTGCCCGGTCGTTGACCGGGCGCCGCGCCTTCAGGCGCAGCTGGACCCGGAAATCGGGATTGGCCGATAGAAGGGCATGGCCTGTCGGCGCGTGCCGGTGGTCGCAGCCAGCGCCGAATCGGCATGGGCCGATAGCAGGATTTCTCATTTACAACCCGCTCGAATCGATGTTAGAATAATTAACATCAAGCGAGCGCATGAAGCAGACAAGGGAGAATGACGGATGCCTTTCGACAAGAACACGCTGTATCTCATAGGCGATGCCCAGTCATCCGTGAACAATCCGATCACCCAGCAGTACAGCGCTTTTTTCATCGGGCTTGTCGTTGGGAAGGAATCCGGGATCATCATCGACGCCGGCTGCTCCTCCACCATTCCGCTCACTTCGGAGTTCGTCCGCTCGATCTTCATCGGCCACTCCGTCCTGGACGTGGAGCTGGTAGCCGAGGAAATCCGGAGCAGGTACCACGGCTCTTCGCAGAAGGCATTGATCGTCGCCTTCAAGGACGCCTCCAAAAAATTCAAATCCACGCTCATCGACTAGAAGAGCAGGCCTTTGCGCCTACTTCCGGTACAGCGTAAACGCTGCTTTATTTATCCGTATGGCGGGACATTCCGGCATGCACGTAAATAAAACCCAGCCAACGGATCCAGGGACAAGCATGTCCCCGGCTGTTGGTCTGGGTTTTTTTCATACTCTTTACCGATTGATTATTTCTTATATTCCGGGAGGATGGCCTATGAAGCTCTATATTTCGGTAGACATGGAAGGCATAACAGGACTTGTGGACAGCACGCACGTCGATTCGAGCCAGCGCAGCTATCCTCGCGGCCAGGTCATCATGACGGACGAGGCCAATCATGTCATCGGCACGGCATTCGACGAAGGCTGCTCCGAAGTGATCGTCAACGACAGCCATTCCAAAATGAACAATCTGCTGATCGAAAGGCTGCATCCCGACGCCCAGCTCATCACCGGAGACGTCAAGCCCTACTCCATGGTGCAGGGGCTTGATGCTTCGTTCGGAGGAGCCGCCTTCCTCGGCTACCATACGATGGCGGCCACCCGCGGCGTTCTCAGCCATACCATGATTTTCGGCGTGACGAAGATGTACATAGGGGATACCGCCATCGGGGAGCTCGGCTTCAACGCCATGGCGGCCGGCCACTACGGCGTTCCCGTCCTGCTTGTGGCAGGCGACGACGAGACGGCGGCGGAGGCGGAGGCGCTGCTGCCGGGAGTGACGACGGCAATCGTCAAGAAGGCGATTTCGCGCACGGCGGCTCTGTGCCTGACTCCGGACAAGACCGGCCAGCTGCTGAGGGAGAAGACGAAGGAGGCTCTCGACAATCGTACCCGCGTCAAGCCGCTGGCTTCGCCGGAGCGCCCGCATCTGTCGATCGAATTCGCGAACTACGGGCAAGCCGAGTGGGCGAACCTGATGCCGGGAACCCGGATCGAGGGCAACAGCCCGGTCGTTTCCTTCCAGGCCAAGGACATTCTCGAAGCCTACCGGGCCATGCTGGTCATGATTGAGCTGGCGACAAGGACCAATTACTGCTAAGACGTTTTGCCAGACCGATTAAGGGGAGTGACAGAAGGTGGCATCTTACATCCTGAAGCGGCTTGTTTCTATGCTGGTTACGCTGTGGCTGATCATCACGGTGACCTTTTTCCTCATGCATTCCGTGCCGGGGTCTCCGTTCGACAAGGACGGCAAGAACAGCAACCCGACGGCGGTGCAGAACATGATGGCTTATTACCATCTGGACGAGCCGATTGGCGTTCAATACGTGCTCTATCTGAAGTCTCTGCTCAAGCTCGATCTCGGTCCGTCGATCGGACATTTTCCCGACAGCGTGAATTCGATGATCAGCCGCGGCTTCCCCGTCTCCTTCCAGCTCGGCATGATCGCCATCCTGTTCGCCATCGTCGCCGGCATCGCGCTCGGAACGGTCGCCGCCCTGTACAAGAACCGGCTGATCGACCAGGCGGCGATGGTGCTCGCCGTGCTCGGCATCGCCGTGCCGAACTTCGTCGTGGCGACGCTGCTGATCAAATATGTGGCCGTGGAATGGCATCTGCTGCCGGTCGCCATGTGGGGAACCTGGCGCCACGCCGTGCTGCCGGGGCTGGCGCTGGCTACCGGTCCCATCGCCATCATTGCCCGCATGACGCGGGCCAACATGGTGGAGGTGCTCACCTCCGACTATATCGAGACGGCCCGCGCCAAAGGACTGCATCCGTTCGTCATCGTCACGAAGCATGCGCTGCGCAACGCGGTGCTGCCGGTCGTCACCCTGCTCGGGGCGCTGATCGCCAACGTCCTGACGGGAAGCTTCGTCATCGAGAAGATCTTCGCCATCCCCGGCATGGGCAAGTATTTCGTGGACGGCATCAACAACCGCGATTATTCGGTCATCATGGGCACGACCGTGTTCTACAGCGCTTTGCTGCTGTTCATGATGTTCCTCGTCGATATCGCCTACGGCCTGATTGATCCCCGCATCAAGCTGCACCGGAAGGAGGGCTGAGCATGAGCGTACCGGATTCCCTGTTTGTCCCCATGAACCGCTCCGCCGTGGATGCGGAAGCGATCGTTCGGCCCCGCCTCGGCTTCTGGAAGGAATCATGGAACCGGCTGCTGGCCAACAAGCTCGCGTTCGCCGGAGCCGTCATCATCATCCTGCTCGCCCTGCTCGCTTCGTTCGGCCCGATGCTGACGGACCAGAGCTATTCCAAGCAAGTCCTCACCGATGCGAACATGAGCCCGTCCGCCGAGCATTGGTTCGGCACGGATGACCTGGGCCGGGACGTATTCGCCCGCATTCTGTACGGAGCCCGCATCTCGCTGTTCATCGGCCTGATGGCCACCCTGATCGACCTCGTCATCGGCATCGTGTACGGCGGCATCGCCGGGTACGTCGGCGGCCGCGCAGACAACCTGATGATGCGTTTCGTGGACATGCTGTACGGCGTTCCCTATCTGCTCATCGTCATTCTGCTCATGGTCATCATGGGGCCGGGACTGCTGACCATCATCGTCGCGCTCAGCGCGACGGGATGGATCGGAATGGCCCGCGTCGTCCGCGGCCAGGTGCTGACGCTGAAATCGTCGGAATATGTGCTGGCTTCCCGTTCGATCGGCTCCAGCGGCTGGCATATCATCCGCAAGCATCTGCTGCCCAACGCGATGGGCGTCATCATGGTGCAGATTACGTTTTCCGTGCCTTCGGCCATCTTCGCGGAAGCGTTCCTCAGCTTCCTCGGCCTCGGCATCCAGCCGCCGCTTGCGAGCTGGGGCGTCATGGCGAGCGACGCGCTCGGCGTCATCCTCTCCGGCCATTGGTGGAGGCTGTTCTACCCGGCATTCTTCATCTCTATGACGATGCTGGCGTTCAATCTGGTCGGCGACGGCCTGCAGGATATCTTCAACCCTAGGCAGAGGAGGTCATGAGCATGTGGAGACGTTCCAAAAAAGCGTCGATATCCGCGGTCGCGGCTCCCGATGCCCCGGCCAGGGAAAAGGCTGACGACCCGTCGAAGCAGCCTTCCGAGGCCTATCATGGAACCCGGACGGAGCCGTCCGATCCGGCAGCAAGGGAAAAGCCGGCCGGCCGTGAGCCGAAGGAGGCTGAAGACAGGGCGCCCGGCAAAACCCTGATGGCCGTCGAGAATCTGCGGGTCAGCTTCCGGACCCATGGCGGAGAGGTGCAGGCGGTGCGCGGAGTCGATCTCCAGCTTCGCGAAGGCGAGACGCTGGCCATCGTCGGGGAGTCGGGCTGCGGCAAAAGCGTCACCGCCCGCAGCCTGATGAGGCTGCTGCCGGAACAGACGTCGAAGCTAGGCAAGGACTCGCGCATCGTCTGGAAGGGCGTTGACCTGACGCGGCTCAAGGAAAAGGAGCTGCGCAAGCTGCGCGGCGCGGAGATCTCAATGATCTTCCAGGATGCGATGACGGCGCTCAACCCGACGCTCACCGTCGGAGAGCAGCTGATCGAGAGCATCGCCCTGCACCGCAAGGTGCCGAGATCGGAAGCGCGCAGGATCGCGGTGGAAATGCTCGGCCTGGTCGGCATTCCGAGTCCGGAAACGCGGCTGAAGCAATATCTGGGCGAGTTCAGCGGAGGTATGAGGCAGCGCATCATGATCGCGATCGCCGCCTCCTGCAATCCTTCGCTCCTCATCGCCGACGAGCCGACGACCGCGCTCGACGTGACGATCCAAGCCCAGATTCTGGAGCTGTTCCGGATGCTGCAGCGGAAGACAGGCGTCTCCATCGTGCTGATCACCCATGATCTGGGCGTCGTAGCCGAAACGGCCGACCGCGTCTGCGTCATGTATGCCGGCGAGATTGTGGAGTCGGGCTCCGTTCGGGAGCTGTTCCGCAGGCCCCGGCATCCGTACACGAGAGGGCTGCTGGCCTCGATGCCGAGGCTCGACCGAGACCGCTCGCGCCAGCTCGAGCCGATTCCGGGCACGCCGCCGGATCTGTTCGCGCCGCCGCCGGGCTGCGCCTTCGCGGCTCGATGCCCCCATGCGATGGAGGTGTGCCGGCTGCATCATCCGGCAGCGACCCAGGTAGGAGGCAGCCATTCGGTGTCCTGCTGGCTGGAGGATCCTCGGGCGCAGCAGGCTCCGCCGTCCTCCGCGGCCGGACGGTCGGCCGCGATCGGCTAGCCTGGCGGCGCGCTGGACAACCGGGAGCCGTCTGCTCCGCTTCATTCAAGCACCTTTTTATTCGGGGCCAAGGGGGGACAAGGGGAGCGCAGGCCTGCGGCAGACAAGAGCAGAGGCAGGCCGTCTGACCGGAATCATCCGCCGGCGGAGTGCAGCGAGGCGTGCAACGACTTATATCCACTATTCGAATCAAAGGGGAGAGCCACGAACATGTCCATGAAAAAAATGTCCGTTACGCTGATCAGCTGCGTGCTGCTGGCCGGAACAATTCTGGCCGGCTGCGGAGACGGCAACGATGGAGGCGGCACCGGAGAAGCCTCCGGCAAGATTCTCCGCTACAACAACAGCAAGGAGCCGACCTCCCTCGATCCGCCGATCGGCTTCGACCAGATTTCCTACGACGTGGTGAACAACGCCTTCGAGGGGCTGACCCGCCTCGGCAAGGACCAGAAGCCGGAAGCGGCGATGGCGAAGGAGTGGAAAGCGTCCGACGACGGCCTGAAGTACACCTTCACCCTGCGCGACGGCATCAAATGGTCCAACGGCGATCCCGTGAAGGCCTCCGACTTCGAATACGCCTGGAAGCGGCTGCTGAACCCCGACACGGCCTCCGACGCGGCCTTCCTCGCCTATCCGATCGCAGGAGCGGAGGCGTACAATTCCGGCAAGGGCTCCGCCGATGCTGTCGGCATCAAGGCGACGGACGACAAGACGCTTGAGGTCACGCTCGCCCACCCGGCTGCCTGGCTGATCCAGATGACGGCGAGCCCGGCCTTTTTCCCGGTCAACCAGGCCGTTGTCGAGAAGAATGCGAAGTGGGCGGGCGAAGCGGCGACGATCGTCGGCAACGGACCGTTCACGATTACGGAATGGAAGCATGACGACGAGCTGAAGATGGTCAAGAACAAGGATTACTGGGATGCATCCAGCGTGAAGCTGGGGGGCGTCACCTATAAAATGGTCAATGATACGAATACCGCCTACCAGCTCTTCCAGTCCGGCGAGCTCGATACGACCGGCAGCATTCCATCCGACATGGCCGACAAGCTGTTCGAAGAGAACAAGGTCAAGGTCGAAGAAGCGGCGGGCACGGCGTTCTACCGCTTCAACGTCACGATGGAGCCGTTCAACAACATGAACATCCGCAAGGCGTTCGCCGAAGCGGTCGATCGCCAGCAGCTCGTCGATCTCGTGCTTCGCCAGAAGCACAAGCCGGCCGTCGCCTTCGTATCCCCGGGCCTCGAGGATGCGGCCGGAGGCGACTTCCGCGAGAAGGGCGGAGACCTGCTGAAATTCGACGCGGCCGATGCCAAGGCGCTGCTCGACAAGGGCATGCAGGAAGCCGGCTATTCCAAGCTTCCGGACATCACGCTGACCTACAGCACGAACGACATCAACCAAAAGGTCGCCCAGGCGATGCAGGCGATGTTCAAGGACAATCTCGGCGTCGATGTCAAGCTGGAGAGCAAGGAAAGCAAGGTGATGGTCGCCGAGCAGAAGAAGCTGCAGCTGCAGCTGTCCCGCTCCTCCTTCCTGCCTGACTTCGCGGATCCGATCAACTTCCTGGACGGCTTCCAGTCGGACAATCCGTTCAGCCGCACGGGGTGGAAAAACGCCAAGTACGACGAGCTGATCAAGGGCGCCTACCAGCAGAGCGACGAGAAGAAGCGCTATGAAATGATGCATGAAGCCGAAGCCATCCTGATCGACGAGGCTCCGATTCTGCCGCTGTACTTCTACAACACGGTCAATCTCGAGAGCGACAAGCTGTCCGGCGTCGTGCGCCATCCCTTCGGCTTCATCGACTTCAAATGGGCGGAGCTGAAGTGAGCCGTCCGGGCCTGATCCGCCCGCGCAAGCTGCAGCCCGGCGACACGGTCGGCGTTCCGGCCCCCGCGAGTCCGGGAGACCGGGAGCAGGCGGAGGCCGCCGCTGGCCATCTGCGGCGCCTCGGCCTGAACGTGAAGCTCGGCCGGACGCTCTCGCTGCGCCGGGGC
This sequence comes from Paenibacillus sp. RUD330, assembly GCF_002243345.2. NCBI lineage: Bacteria > Bacillati > Bacillota > Bacilli > Caryophanales > Paenibacillaceae > Paenibacillus > Paenibacillus sp. RUD330. Next base: position 4,545,402 of record NZ_CP022655.2, on the reverse strand, counting down.
TACCTGGCCGGAAGCGACGAAGAGCGCGCGGAGGAGCTGAACGGACTGTTCGCCGATCCGGACATCGCGGCCATCATCTGCGCGCGCGGCGGATACGGGACGGCACGCATCGCGGACCGGCTCGACTACGGCATGATCCGGCGCAACCCCAAGATTTTCTGGGGATACAGCGACATTACGTTTCTTCATTCGGCGATCGGGCGGCTCAGCGGCCTGGTCACCTTCCACGGGCCGATGATGATCGACCTCAAGGAGCTGCCGGATGGCGAGGACGGAGCCGGCCATGCCCGTCCCCATCCGCTTACTCTGGAGGGGTATAACCGTCTTCTCGCCCCGCATAATCTTCACTATACGGAAGAAATCGCTCCCCTTTGGGAGCTGGTTCCGGGCGAAGCGAGCGGCCCGCTTGCCGGAGGCAACCTGTCGCTCCTCGTCAGCACGCTGGGAACGCCGTACGAAATCGATACGAGAGGCAGGCTGCTGCTGATCGAAGACATCGACGAGGAGCCTTACCGCGTCGACCGGATGCTGTGCCAGCTGAAGCAGGCCGGCAAGCTGGATGATGCCGCCGGCATCGTCGTCGGCGACTTCCATAACTGCGAGCCTTCGAAGCGCAGGGAGTCTCTGAGTCTAGGAGACGTTCTGGCGGATTACATCGTGCCTGCCGGCAAGCCGGCTATGGCCGGCTTCCGAATCGGGCACTGCTCGCCCAACATCGCCGTTCCGCTTGGGGTGGAAGCTGTACTGAACACGAGCGGCCGAAGCCTTGTTTTCAACGAATCCGGATTCTCGGACGGCGCAGAGCCGGCCTAGAGCATCCCGGCCAGCTGCATGAGGAGGACAACAGCATGAACATTGAAAGCATACAGGTGATGAGGCAGTCGACCCCTCTCCACAAGCCGTTCAAAACCGCGCTGCGCACCGTGCACGACCAGGAATCCATCCTGGTCCGGATCCGGGACCGCGACGGCCGCGTCGGCTGGGGAGAGGCGCCGTCGACGATCGTCATCACCGGCGACAGCCTCGAGAGCATCGAGTCGGCGATCCGGCTGACGTTCGCCCCGCTGCTCGTCGGGCAAAGCCTGCTCGGATACGAGCGCCTGCTGCAGAGCGTGCACGGTGCGATGGTCGGCAGCAGCAGCGCGAAGGCGGCTGTAGACATGGCGATCTATGATTTGGTCGCCCAGCATTGCGGGTTGCCGTTGTACCAATTCCTCGGCGGCTACAAGGACCGCCTGGAGACGGACTTCACGGTCAGCGTGAACTCGCCCAAGGAGATGGGCGAGGATGCGGCGAGCTGCGTCCGGGAAGGCTTCAACGTGCTCAAGATCAAGGTCGGCAAGGACGACGTGCAGGAGGACATCGAGCGCATCCGGGAAATCCGCAGCCGCGTAGGCGGCGGGGTGAAGATCCGCCTCGACGCCAATCAGGGCTGGCAGGTGAAGGACGCCGTCCGGACGATCCGCCGCATGGAGGATCTCGGGCTCGACATCGAGCTGGTGGAGCAGCCGGTCAAAGCCCACGACATCGAGGGGCTGAAGGCGGTCACCGACGCGGTCCAGACTCCGATCATGGCGGACGAGGCCGTCTTTTCGCCGGCGGAGGCGCTGCGCGTGCTCCAGATGCGGGCGGCCGATCTCATCAACATCAAGCTGATGAAGTCCGGCGGCATCTACAAAGCCCAGCTCATCAACGGCATGGCGGAGCAGTACGGCGTGGAATGCATGGTCGGCAGCATGATCGAATCGCGGGTGGCGGTGACGGCGGCCGCCCATCTGGCGGCGAGCAAAAAGAACATCACCCGCTTTGATTTCGACGCTCCTCTGCTGCTGAGGAGCGACATCGTCGACGGAGGCGTCCGCTACGACGGCCGCGTCATGACGTTCCCGGATGCCCCGGGACTGGGCATCCGGGATGTGCGCGTAGCGGCCAGCCCGGGGGCGGCGGTATCATGAGCGCGGCCTTGAGGGAAGCGCGCGCGGCGGTGTCTGTCGCGACCGTATGGACGGGACCGGGGTCTCCGCGGGAGCTGGATGCTCCGGCGCTGGCCAATCCGGCCGAATTGCGCGGCTGGCTGTCCTCCATGACGGTGGACGACCGCCTTGACCTTTGCGATCGGAATCGGGTGCAGACGCAGCTGCTCTATGGCGAGCGCGTGCTCGTGGCGGAGGAGAGGGAGGGCTGGGCTCGTGTATTCATTCCGGGGCAAAGCAGCTGCAAGGAGCCTCTCGGCTATCCCGGCTGGGTGCCTCTGGCGCAGCTGGCCTTCCCTTCTCCGGGAGCGTTTCCGGACGGAGCCTGCCGAAGCGGCAAGGACAGGCAGGACGGAGAGCGGGCTTCCGGCCGCTGCGCCGTGGTCACCGCCGGCACCGCCTGGCTGCTCGATTCCGATCCGGACGATGCTGGGGGCGGAGCGCCCAAGCAGCTCATGGAGCTGAGCTATCTCACGCGGCTGCCGGTCGCGGAGGATGACGCCGAAGGCTTGACGGTGCTGCTGCCGGAAGGCGGCAAGGGCTGGCTCCAGCGCGGCGATGCCGATGCTGGAGCCAGCCCTCGATCGGCCGGCGGCCGCGGCGATCATGCGGGCCGCTTCGTCGTGGAGCAGGCACGCCGCTTCCTCGGCCTTCCCTACCTGTGGGGCGGCATGTCGTCGCTCGGCTACGACTGCTCGGGCCTGGCGTTCAGCATGCACCGGGCGGCCGGCATCGCCATTCCAAGAGACGCCTCCGACCAGGCGCTGGAAGGGCAGGCCGTAGACCGGGAGGACCTGACTCCGGGCGACCTGCTGTTCTTCGCTTATGAGGAAGGCAAAGGGAGAGTCCACCATGTCGGCATCTACGCCGGCGGCGGGCGGATGATCCATTCGCCCCGGACGGGACGCTGCGTGGAGCTCGTCAAGTTCGACGAGAACTATGAGCTGTACCGCGAGCATTGCGCTTCGCGGCGATATTGGAACCAATAGGACTTGCGGGTCCGGCATGCTGCCTTTCGGCGGCGGCCGGGCTTTTTTCATTTGCGGAATTTATGGCGCGGCATGCGCTCTTGGATTGCTGCTGGAGGCATCGCCGCTTTACTTTTGTTTCGGCATCAGCTCCACTTCGACGGGCATCTTGGCATAGCCGGGGTAATCCTCGACATCGAAGGTGAGCGGCTGAGGAAAGCTCCCATTTGGAAGCGGGTAGAACAGAGTCACGGCATCTTTGCTCGTTTCCGATTCGCTTGCCTGGAAACGGTCCGGGTAAGCAATTTTATGGACGGCGCCTTGGCCATCGGTAAACGTATTGGAGAGCATATTGTAGCCGATGTAGTGGCGATCGTTCGGATCCAAGGCGGTCAATTCCAGAGCCATGACTTGATAATCGGATCGGTTATCTTGAATGGAGCTGCTCCCGCCTATTTTCAGCCTGGAATCCGGAGCTTGAAGCACTTGTTTTTTTTCCGTATCGACAACCACTTTCTGTCCTTTATCGAACATATAAAACCCGTCTGCGAGCAGAGTGAGTTTGCCGGGAGAGTCGAAATAGCTGTTCTGGAACGCCAGGGACATGATTTCATTTCCGAGGAATCCGGTATTATCGATCCATTGCTTGCCGGTTCCGTCGATCAACCGCAGGTTGAGGAAGCCTTTGATCTCCTTGGTATTGGCGGAATCCTTGCGCAGCGTAATCTCCATCTGCAGCGGAGTTTGCCGAGCCCGGACGATCGTGAGCTTCTGCCCCTCGATGGACAGGGTCTTGTTCAGCTCGTAGGTTTTCGCCATGCCTTCGGACCGGCCGGTGTCGATGTCGAGATCGGTTTCCAGCATGGTCCCGTCCAGTTCGGCCTTGAGCGTGACCCGATCCGGCATCGTCTCGCCCTGCTGCAGCAGGACGTCCACGTAGTCCTGGGGCCCTCTCGGCTGGTAAGCCGTTTTCCCCATTGCGGAATGGTTCGTTCGGATGCTTCCCTTAAGCTCTGTTCCGTTCTCGTCCAGGATTTTGATCTTGACGCTCTTTTCCCAGCCCGCCGTCATATTGGTGGTGTAAAAAATGACCAGACGCCGGTCATCGGCGATAAGGGCATCCACCGTGAGCCGTATTCCCTTATTCTCCACCGTCTTGCCGACGGGCTGGAGAAGGTCCATGTCGATGGCGCTGCGCAGGGCGGAGTCCTCGCCGATCAGCTTCAGGAAGCCGCTGAGACTGGGAATCTGCTGCAAGGCGCGGGCAATAGCAGGGGAAACCTTGGCGGCTCCGGCCGTCACCAGCACGAGAGCAAGCAGCAGCGAGGCGGCGCCGAGCGACCACCGCTTGCGCCGGCGGGGAACCGAACGGCTCTTGCCTCGGTCGAGGCCGTCGCGGATGGCTGCGCGGAGCCTGTCGTCCTCCGGGGAACCTGGTATCGGGACGGTGAATTCTCCCGGTCTCGACAGTCCATTCTCCAAGCTGTCCTCTATTAAGCCGGCATCACCTTTCAGACCTTCCCGCTCCTTGAGGCTATCGGAATGACTTCCTCTCGAGCCATCACTGCAATCGGATTCTTTTGCATTCCGTCCCGGCTCATGAGCCATTTGACGTTTCCTCCTTTCCTTTCTCCGCTGCGGCGAGCGCCGCACGCAGCATCTTCAGAGCTTTGTGAAGCCAAGTTTTGACGGTTCCGTCCGGCTTGCCCAGAATGCCGGCGATTTCCGTCAGCGTCATATCCTCCCGGTACTTCAGGACGATGACGTCGCGGTATGGCTGATCCAGCCTTCTCACCGCTTCATCCATATCGAGCCTGCTGTCCACCTCGGAGGCTTCGTCCGGCCATCCCGAGGCGCCGTCCTGCTCCAGCTGCTCATGAATGCTGCCTGTCGCGTCCATCCGCTTGCGGCGCGCCAGCTCATCGGAGCATACCCGGATCAGAATTCGCACGAGCCATGTCGTCATGAATTCCGGCTTGCGTAGATGGCGCCGCTTCAGCCAAGCCCGGCATACCGTCTCCTGCACGGCTTCCACGATATCGGCTTCCCGCTGGAGGTATGCGGCTGCGATCCGGTACATTCGCTGCCGCTCAGCGTCCATCAGCTGGATGAATGCCGTTTCGTCTCCTTTGGCGGCCGCGGCCGCCATTCGTGTTTTGTCCATGACGGATCTGCGTCCTCCCGTCAGGCGCTTTGGCTAGTGCCCAAGGCGCCTGATTTCAATTCGGCGCGGCTATTCGCTGCGTCATCTTCCTTTTATCCTCTATCTATTAGACCTGCGGGGAAGAGAAACGGTTTCCCGATGCCGGATTTTATTTCCTCCGGGTTAGAAACTTTTCATCCGGTGGCCCGATTGGGCTCCCTTTGTTATACTAATGGCAAATCTAGCAAACACTGAATGATAGAGTGGAAAGAAAGGGGAGCCGCCCATATGAAGCTGACGGTCGATCCGGAAGCGGCCCGCTGGTATAAGGAAGAGCTGAATCTGCAGGAAGGCGACCAGCTGCGCGTCTTCGTGCGTCTGGGAGGCTGCGGCAGCGTGCAGCCGGGGCTGTCGCTCGGAATCATGAAGGACGAGTCGCGCCGGCCCGGCTTGCGGCAGGAGGAGGAAGGGCTTGTCTTCTTCATGGAAGAGGACCAGCTCTGGTATCTCGACGGAAAGGAGCTTCATCTGCGCTATGATTCCGCGCAGGACGAAGCTTTCATGGATGTCTACTAAATTCTGCAAGCGGAAGGGAGCGCATGGAATGAGAAGATGGCTGGTTGTCCTGCTGGCCGCCCTGGTAGTGGCGGCCAGCGTGCCTGCCGGACCGCCCTCGGCCGCGGTTGCAGCGGCAGCGGTATCGTACAAGGTCGCGACCAGGTCGCTGCCTGTCCTCAAGGAGCCGGATCAGAAAGCAGCCGTCAAAGGGTATCTGACCCAAGGAGCGACGGTTCAGGTTACGGACGAGCAATTCGGCTGGATGAAGGTGAGCGGACAGGGTCTCACCGGATGGGCGGCGGGCCATTACCTGGTCAAGTCGGCCTCCGGCGCCGGAACGCCGGGCTCGGCATCGAGCGTGTCCCTGTCCGGTGCTGCCAACCAGAAGTCGGGTGTCATCACGGGAAGCGGAGTGCGGGTGCGCAGCGGCCCCGGCACCGGGTATTCGGTCGTCGGGAGCGTTACGACCGGCGACCGGGTGACCGTGCTCAAAACCTCCGGGCAATGGAGCAGCGTCAAGACGCCGGGCGGTCTGGCCGGCTGGGTCAGCAGCCAATACATAAGCGCCAGCGGGACTTTGGTGAGCACGGGCGGAGGCAGCGGCCCCGCAGCCGGCAGCGCGATCGGGAGCCTCAAGGGCAAGCGGATCGTCATCGATCCCGGCCATGGCGGCAACGATCCCGGCATGATCGGCACCACGCACAAAACCGAAGAGAAGGATCTTACGCTCAGCACCTCCAAGCTGCTCGCCGACGAGCTTCGGGCGCGAGGCGCGAGCGTGGTCCTGACCCGTACGAAAGACAGCGAGAAGCCGTCGCTCCCGGACCGGGTCCGGATCGCGGAGCAGGCGTCGGCGGACGCCTTTGTCAGCATTCATTACAATTCCTCTCCTACCAAGGCATCCGGCACGCTGGTGTTCTATTATTCCAAGAACAAGGATGCGCCGCTTGCGAGAGCGGTGGAAGGCCCCCTGGAAGGGCTGAGCCTCGGCACGAACGGCATATCGTTCGGAGACTATCATGTGCTGCGGGAGAACAGCCTGCCGTCGGTGCTGCTGGAGCTTGGATTCCTCAGCAACGCCAAGGACGAGGCGGAGGTGCGGACGGAGAAGTATCAAAAGGAAGCCGCTGCCGCGATCGCGCAAGGCTTCGAAGCCTATTTCGCCCGCAAATCAACCTGAGAGAAGGATAAACGCCCATGAATTATGCCATCCTGGGATTGCAGGCCGTCATTCTGGCTGCTGTCGCGCTGCTCTATATCACACGTCCCAGAGGCCGCTCCGGGACAGACCCGTCGCTGCTGCGGGAGCTGGACCGGATCCGGGACGACGTCCGCAGCTACACGGCGGAGCATGCGGCGCAAGGCCGGCAGGAGGCCGCCGCAGCCGCGCGCCAGAACCGCGAGGAGCTGGCGGCTTCCATGAACGCCATGAACCGCACGCTCATGGGCAACATGAACGACATGGCGCTGCAGCAGAAGCATCTGCTGGACAGCTTCTCCGAGCGTCTCGCGGAGCTGACCCGCGTGAACGAAACGAAGCTTGAGATGATGCGCAGCACCGTGGAGGAGAAGCTCAGGCATCTGCAGGAGGACAACAACCGCAAGCTGGAGCAGATGCGCGCCACGGTCGACGAGAAGCTGCATGCGACGCTGGAGCAGCGGCTGGGCGAATCGTTCAAGCTGGTCAGCGACCGGCTGGAGCTCGTGCATCAGGGACTCGGCGAGATGAAGAGCCTGGCGAGCGGCGTCGGAGACCTGCGCAAGGTGCTGACCAACGTCAAGACGCGGGGCACGCTCGGCGAGATCCAGCTCGGCAACCTGCTGGAGCAGACGCTGACGGTAGAGCAGTACGACCGCAATGCCGCTACGCGCCGGGGCAGCAGCGAGCGGGTGGAATTCGCCGTCCGCATTCCCGACAAGCATAATCCCAATCAGATCATCCATCTGCCGATCGACTCCAAGTTTCCGATCGAGGATTATCAGCGCCTGCTGGACGCCTTGGACGCGGACGACCATCTGGCTGCGGCGGAATGCTCCAAGCAGCTGGACGCGCGCATCAAGCAGGAGGCGAAGTCGATCCGCGACAAATATATCGATCCGCCGAATACGACCGACTTCGGCATCATGTTCCTGCCCGTAGAGGGCCTCTTCGCGGAGGTGCTGCGCCGCCCCGGCCTGTGGGAGCAGGTTCAGCGCGAGTTCCGGGTCGTCATCGCAGGTCCCACGACGCTGACCGCGCTGCTGAACAGCCTTCAGATGGGCTTCCAGACGCTGGCGATCCAGCAGCGCTCGAGCGAGGTGTGGCAGGTGCTCGGCGCCGTGAAGACGGAATTCGGCAAGTTCGGGGATCTGCTCGACAAGACGCAGAAGAAGCTGCAGGAGGCAAGCAACTCCATCGACGCGGCGGCGGTCCGATCCCGCGCGATCGAGCGCAGGCTGCGCAAGGTGCAGGAGCTGCCGGCCGGAGAGGCGCCGGACCTGCTTCTGGAGGCCGCATCGGAATGAGGAGGCTGCCGTGAGCATCGCCAATCTGCTCGTGACCGGGTACCGGGCGCATGAGCTGAACATTTTCTCGCAAAAGCACGAAGCGATTCCGTTCATCCGCAAGGCGGTGGAGAACCGCCTCGTACCATTATTGGAGGAAGGATTGGAATGGATCATCTCGCCGGGGGGGTATGGCTTCGATCTGTGGGCCTGCGAGGCCGCGATCGGCCTCAAGCGGGACTACCCGCAGCTCAAGATATCGATCATGACGGCGTACGCCAATCCCGACGAGAAGTGGAAGGAAGACCGCAAAGCCTATTATGAAGGCATTCTGCGGCAGGTCGACCATCATGCCAGCGTCAGCAAGCAGCCCTACGAGGGCGTATGGCAGATGACCGCGCGCGACAGCCTGCTGCTGCGCAAGACCGACGCCATGCTGCTGTTCTACGACGAGGAGATGGGGGAGGGCAGTCCGAAGTATTTCAAGGAACGGGCGCTGCGGAAGCAGCAGGACGAGGATTATCCCCTGTTCACGATTACGGCGGAGAGCATCCAGAGCATCGCGGAGGAAGAGCGGCTGGCGGATTGACCCATAGAAAAAAGGCTGGAGCGCGCAGAAGTTCTGCGGCTCCGGCCTTTTTCGCGTTTAGATGAAATGTCGGTCCATGGCCGGATTCATCGCGGATTCAGGACGCTTTCCTCCAGCGCCTCGAACCGGTTGCCGTACGTCTTCTCCAGATGGCGGTCGCCCCATTCGCATAGCGAGGTCAAAATGGATTGAAGGGATTGGCCATAGTCGGTCAGCTCGTATTCCACCTTGGGCGGCACCTGGTTGTAGCTGATGCGGTTCACGATGCCGTCCTGCTCGAGCTCGCGCAGCTGCTGGGTCAGCATCTTCTGCGTGATGTTCGGCATGAGCTGGCGGAAATCGCAGGTCCGCTTCTTTCCATGCGTCAGATGGCACAGGATGACGGTCTTCCATTTGCCTCCGATGACGTCCAGCGTGGCTTCGACCGCGATATTGTATTTTTTCATGGTTGCGGTTTCACTCTCCTTGCTTCGCAAAAGGAACTAAAAAGTAGCTATGGCACTTGAAAGTGCGTTCTGTTCAAATTGTTGTCACAGTTCCATAATAACACTTGCCGGCACGAGATAACATAAAGGAGTTGAGTTCAAGTGCAATCAAGTTCTAGAAAAAATACGCTGGCGCTGCTGTCGCTTGCTATCAGCGCCTTTGCCATTGGAACGACGGAGTTCATCAGCGTAGGACTGCTGCCGATGATTTCCGGAGATTTGGACATACCGGTCACGATGGCCGGTTTGACCGTAACGCTGTACGCGCTCGGGGTCATGTTCGGCGCCCCGGTGCTGACATCGCTGACGTCGTCGATTCCCCGCAAGACGCTGCTGATCGCCATCATGCTGGTCTTCATCGCCGGCAACAGCCTGGCCGCCTTCTCGACCGGGTTCGGCATGCTGCTCGCGGCCCGGGTTCTGTCGGCGCTCGCGCATGGCGTGTTCATGTCGATCGGTTCGACGATCGCCGCCGATCTCGTTCCGGAGGACAGGCGCGCCAGCGCGATTGCGGCCATGTTCACGGGCCTCACCGTCGCGACGGTGACGGGAGTTCCGCTCGGAACCTTCATCGGGCAGCAGCTGGGATGGCGTTCCGCTTTCGTCGGCATTGTGGCCATCGGAATCATCGCTCTCGCAGCGGCATGGGTGCTTGTGCCCGGTCAAGGCTTGCGTCAGGGAGAAAGGACGCCGCTGAAGGAACAGGTCAAGCTGCTGACCAGCGGCAGGCTTGTGCTGGCCTTCCTCATCACGGCGCTCGGATATGGAGGAACGTTTGTCGTCTTCACTTATTTATCCCCATTGCTCCACGAGATAACCGGATTCAGGGAATCCGCAGCGGCGCTGATCCTGCTTCTGTACGGTATCGCGATCGCCATCGGAAATCTTATCGGGGGAAAAGCGGCCAACCGCAGGCCGCTGCCGGCCCTGCTCGCCATGTTCACCGTGCAGGCGGTCATTCTGCTCGTCATGATGGCGGCGCTGCCGCATAAGACGGCCGGACTGATCGCGGTGTTCGCGATGGGGCTGTTCGCCTTCATGAACGTGCCGGGACTCCAGCTCCATGTCGTGCAGCTGGCGGAGCGTTACGCTCCGAAGGCGGTCGATGTCGCTTCGGCCGTCAACATCGCCGCATTCAACGGCGGCATCGCGCTGGGAGCTTGGCTTGGCGGCATGGTGACCGACCATATGGGGCTGATCCATACCACGTGGACGGGAGCCATCATGGTGGCGGCCGCAGTCGTCTTGACGGCATGGAGCCTGCTCTTGGAGAAGAAGGGCTCGAAGGATGAAGCGGAAGCGATGCCTGCCGAAAGGCAGACGGTCTGAGCTTCAGAGGATGCAAGAAACAAGGATGCAAGAACAGGGCACAACGAGAGGAAGAGGGGAATGAACGCATATACGAATCGAACGGTTGCGCTGGCCAACGGGGTCGCCATGCCTTGGCTTGGCATGGGGGTATTCAAGGTCGAGGAGGGGCAGGAGCTTGTCGAGGCGGTCAAGGCCGCCGTGCGCCTAGGTTACCGGAGCATCGATACGGCAGCTGTATACGCCAACGAGAACAGCGTCGGGCAAGGCATCCGGGAAGCGCTGGAGGAGAACGGGCTGTCCCGGGAAGAGCTGTTCGTCACCTCGAAGGTATGGAATGCCGACCTCGGCTATGGGGAGACCCTGGCCGCCTATGAGGCGAGCTTGAGCAAATTAGGGCTGGATTATTTGGATCTGTACCTGATTCATTGGCCCGTTGCCGGGAAATACAAGGCTGCATGGCGGGCTCTCGAGACGCTGTACAAGGACGGCCGTGTGAAGGCGATCGGCGTCAGCAACTTCCATGTCAGCCATCTGGAGGATTTGATGAAGGACGCTGAGGTGCGCCCGATGGTCGATCAGATTGAGCTCCATCCGCTGCTGTCGCAGCCGGAGCTGCGCCGTTTCGCCAAGGCGGAAGGCATCCAGCTGGAAGCCTGGTCGCCGCTGATGCAGGGCCAGCTGCTGGATCACCCGCTGCTGCTGGACATCGCCTCCAGACATGGCAAATCCGTCGCGCAGGTCATTATTCGCTGGGATCTCCAGCATGGCGTCGTCACGATTCCGAAATCGACGAAGGCGGAGAGGCTGGCTGAAAACGCAGCCGTCGACGGCTTCGAGCTGACGCCGGGCGAGATGGAGTCCATCGACGCTCTCAACGAGAACCGCCGCGTCGGCCCGGACCCGGACAACTTCGATTTTTAAGGACGAAAAACGCTTCGCAGACGGAAGGAGGAATCCTTTCCGCTGCGGAGCGTTTTTTTTTGAGGGGCGAGCCGAGAAAGAAGGGACGCCGGCGAACGGCCGTCCTAAATCACAGCATGCCGCCCTTCTTCGGCCCGGTCCATCGTGAAGCCGATCAGCCGCCGCAGATCCGCCGTGCGGATGGGTGCATGCTCCCCGGAGCGGCTCAGCAGGTCGCACAGCGCCACCATATCCTCCAGCAGCGACAGCTCTCTCCACCGCTCCGGCAGGAAGCCTCCGCCTGACCGGTAGCCGGCGGCGAAGGCTTCCTCGGCCGCGGAGCCGCACGGCTCGTATCGGAGCCAGTTGCCGATGTCCGCCATGGCGCTGCCGGCATAGGCGAATTCCCAGTCCAGGACGGCCGACAGCTCGCGGCGGCCGTCTGTCCGGACGCCAAGCACGTTCAATGCGTTGTAATCGGAATGGACGAGCACGGGCTGCATGGCATGCAGGTCGAGAAGAGGCGAGAAGCTGAAGCCGAACTGTTCGAGCCTCCGCGTCATGTCCGTCCCCAGCAGGCTTCCTGCTCCCGTCTCCAGGCAATGCGCGATGAATCCTCGCCAGCCCTCTCCGTTCAAGGCGAGCGGCTCGCTGACCGCAAGCTCCCCGTCCAGGAAGCCGGCTTCCCGGAACCGGATGTCGTGGACGGCGGCCAGCGTATGCCCGGCTGCATGATGCCATTCCGACTCGGCCTCGATGCTGCAGGAGCGGAGCTCGTCCGCGAGCAGCGCGCCGGGCATCCATTCCATGACCGCCCAAGGAGCGGGGTAGAGCGAGCCGCTCCAGTCGGAGGCCAGGAGGCGCGGCACCGGAAGGCTTCCGGCGAGCAAGCGGGAGATGGACGCTTCCTTGCGCGCGACGACATCATCCTGCCTGTAAATTCTCAGGGCGTAGGAACGCTCCCCCGAATCCAGTCTGTATACCAGGTTGCTGAGCCCGGCTCCGGTGCGCTGAAGCGTGCAATGCCGCAGCTCCGGCAAGGCGGCTGCAGCAAGCTCGCGGATGATGTGCGGCTCCGGCTCGGGCGGCGTTTCTCCTCTTTCCCAATTTTCCTTCATGCGTCGGGTCCCCTTTCGAATCCATCGTGAAGGCCATCTCACCAACAATCCCGCAAAAGCATAAAGTAGGCATATGCCAATATCGAGATGGAGTGAGAGCCTGTGCTTGAACCGTTTTCTGCTGACGGCGTGTCCGAACATTTCCCTGTGGAGCCGTTCCCTGAACGCTTCCGGCTGCTTGGGCGGCAAGGGGCCGGCTTGGCGTTGACGGCGGCTGTTCCGCTCGGCTTGCCTGGCGGCTTCGGCAGCCGCGGCCTCTTCGGCCGGTTTGGGAGCTTCGGTCCGAAGGCGGGCAAGGGAGAGCCGGGAGGCATGACCAAGTCCGTGCCGAAACCGCTGGCCAAATTCCTTCCGAAGGAGCTGCTGCAGGTTGATGCGCTGAGCCCTATCTCGATCCAGGTCATATTCAGCAGGCCGTTGGCGGACGAGGAGCTCGAGGTCGATACGGCAAGGGCCTCGTTCAAGCTTGGAAGCGATCTGGAGCTGTCCGGACCGCCCCGGCTGAAGGCGGGAACGAAAGCCTGCTACATCGTCCCGACTGCCCTGCAGCAGCCGGGCAAGCGGTACACGATCTCCTATCGGGGCGGCGACAAGCTCGGCTTCAAAGCCGGTGTGGACCGCCTGTTCTTCCGCTATGTGCGGCAGATCTCGTACGACACCATCGAGGCGGTGTCGCTTCTCGCCGACGGCGTCGCCGATTGCGGGATGGTCTGCGCGGATGAGGCCGGGACGGACCGTTCGGGCCCGCAGCTGAAGCTGAATCCGGACAATGTGAGCGGCAGCAGGCACTACCAGATCGTTCCGCCTTTGGCGGGAACGACGGTGCGGGTGTGTCCCGCAGGAGGCTTGCCGCTCCATGCCGGATATGTGGAGGGAACCCAGCTCGAAGGCAGCGTGCAGGCCCCGCAGTTCCGCCTGCCCGAAGGCTATGCGTTCACGCCGGGACAGCTCTATGCCGCGGATATGGATTGGGGCCGGATCGGCCGGGACGAGTTCGCGGGGAGCGCCTGGCAGGCGCTCAAGATCAAGGGAATCCGCTTGATCGAGCCGGATCTCATCCGGGTCGAGCTTGCCGCCGACCCTGGCTGCGATCTGTTCGCCGGACGCATGCTGCAGCTCGCCTGCCGCGGCGAAGCGCCCAAGCGGGCTTCGTACGTTCCGGGCAGCAGAGACGGTGCGGCGGGCGAATTCCGCCTGCAGCCGGGCTGGAGCCTGCAGCCGGGCATAACGTACAGAGCCATCCCGGTCGGACCGTGGGCATCCTGTCCGCCGGAAGGCATGCCGATCCAAGGTCTCGCTCCAAGTATAACAGGAATGGCGCAGAGGGCGAAGTCCGGCGCTCGGCAATGACGGCCAAGCGATTTTGCCAAGGGGAATTCCAATGTCAATGCTGCCCGGAAAGAGGCTTTCGACAGAAGCGGGTCTTTCGTCGGGCGTCGGCTGAAGGTTCGACAGGTGCGCGAATAGTTCCATAGCACTTCCTTTCGACAAGAGGGCAGGCCAAAGGAATGAGGGATGTAAACGATTTCATAGAAAATGAGGCAAAAGCCCCGCCATACATCGCAAAAAAAGCGCAGCTGCCGGCAGGGGGATGGTTTGCATTCCGGGAGTTTGGTCCCTTGCCTCCGTATTCGCCGCGACACTATAGTGAAAGGGATACTTGCCGCGTCTGCTCTTTTTCGCTGGACCGCCTGACCGCTTAAGCCGTGTCTACCGCATGGCGGCTATCGCCTTGCTTGATGGATGGAGCGTCGCCTCGATCGAGGGTTGCTGCTGTCCGCGCTTTGATGGAATGGCGCTTGGGTTCATGAGACAAGCCGACAAGCCGCCTCAAAATGGAAACGCTTACGTACGGGGCGGGGTTGTTCGGGATGGCGAAGGGGAATCAGGGCGGCCAAGCAAATCAGGTTCAATCCACAAAATGTAATCGATAACATTTTGGCCATATTCATTCACAGGGAGGTTCAAGCCATTCATGCCAACGATGAAAAGAACCCAGGCTGATGATTCCAGAAACGGCCGCTGCAGCCGCCGATCCCCGTCCGTCCGCCGTCCGGCGGTACGGTGGCTCGCTGGAGCGACGGCCGGATCGCTGCTGCTCGGCCTGCTGCCGCTGCATGCCGCCGCCGCGCCGGCAGATCAGGCGCCGCTGCCGGCTTATTTCAATCCCTCCAAAGAGACATCGGAGCGGGTCGCGGATCTGCTCGCCCGGATGACGCTGGACGAGAAGGTCGGCCAGATGGTCCAGGCGGAACGGGCATCCGTCACGCCGGAGGATGTTCTGGCCTATGGGCTCGGCTCGGTGTTCAGCGGAGGCGGCTCGTTCCCGAACGGCAAGCTGGCCGACAGCACGCTCGAGCAGTGGACCAAGCTGTACAACGGCTATCAGGACGGCGCCCTGTCGACGCGTCTGGGCATTCCGCTCCTGTACGGGGTCGACGGCGTGCATGGCCACAACAACGTCAAGGACGCCACTCTGTTTCCCCATAATATCGGTCTGGCGGCTGCGCATGACGCCGGGCTGGCGGAACAGGCGGGCGCTGCGGCTGCGGCGGAGATCCGCGCCACCGGCATCAACTGGACGTTCGCGCCGACGCTCGCCGACGTCCAGAACATCTCCTGGGGCAGAACCTACGAAGGCTTCGGCGACGATCCGGCCGTTGCGGCCGAGCTTGGAGCGGCTTACATCAAGGGGCTGCAGGGCGGGAAGCCCGAGGACTTGAAGCGGCCGGACAAGGTCGTCGCAACGGCGAAGCATTTTATCGGAGAGGGCTATACCGACAAGGGCATCAACCAGGGCAATGTGACAGGGTATTCGGAAGAGCAGATCTGGGAGCTGGAAAAGCAGGTGTACGAGGCGGCCGTGCAAGCGGGCGTCGGCACGGTGATGGCTTCGTACCACAGCATTCAAGGCCTCAAGATGCACGCCAACCAGCGGCTCCTGCAGGACAAGCTCAAGGGAGAGCTCGGATTCAAGGGCTTCGTCGTCTCCGACTACAACGCGATCGACCAGATCTCGAAGGACTGGCAGGGCAACGCCGTCAGCGGCTTGAAGGCCCAGGTCAAGACGGCCGTCAACGCGGGCGTCGACATGATCATGGAGCCGGACAAATGGAAGGAGGTCGTGACCGACCTCAAGCAGCTCGTCGAGGAAGGCGGAATCTCGCAGGCGCGGATCGATGACGCCGTGTCGCGGATTCTGACGGTGAAGTTCGATTCCGGCGTCTTCGAGCATCCGAAGTCCGATCCGGATCAACAGGCCGCATTCGGCTCGGCACAGAGCCGGGCGGTCGCTCGCGAAGCGGTGGCGAAGTCGCTTGTGCTGCTCAAGAACGATGCCGTCCCAAGGGAGGACGGCTCCGAGTCGCCGATTTTGTCCCAGCTGTCCGGAATGAAGGATATCTTCGTTGCCGGCAAGGCGGCGAGCGATATCGGCAGGCAGGCAGGCGGCTGGTCTGTCACCTGGCAGGGCAGCGCCGGAGCGATCACCAAAGGCACGACGATTCTGCAAGGCTTGCAGAAGGCGGCCGAGTCCAGCGGCAAGAAGGTGACTTACAACGAGCACGGCCGCGGCGCGAAAGGCCATGATGCGGCCATCGTCGTAGCCGGCGAGATGCCGTATGCCGAATCGGACGGGGATACGTCCAACCTGAACCTGAACACGGAGGATCTGGCCACGCTCGCCAATGTGCGGGCCGCCGATCCGGAGCTGCCGATCGTGCTTGTGCTCGTGTCGGGCCGCCCGATGACGATCGGCGACCAGCTGAAGGATATCCAGGGGCTTGTTGCCGCCTGGCTCCCCGGCACGGAGGGAGATGGAGTCGCGGACGTTCTTCTCGGAGGCAAGGACTTTACGGGCAAGCTGCCGCTGAAATGGCCCTTCAGCCTGAGCGCCTACGATCAGGCCGACGATCCCGGGCAGTTCCTGTTCAAGACAGGGTACGGCTTGACCAAGTCGCAGCCGACTCCGGATGATCTGCCGCAGCCCCCGGCCCAGCCGGATACGAGCATTCCGGTTCCGGGCGTCGTGCAGGCGGAGGATTACAGCGCGATGAGCGCGCCGGGAGCGGTGCAGACGGAAAATACCCAGGATGAAGGCGGCGGCAAGAACGTCGGTTATATCGATGCCGGCGACTGGCTCCAATACGACGTCCACGCGCAAAGCGGCCTGTACGACGTCGAGGTGCGCTACGCCTCCTGGGGGGATTCATCGGGCGTCAAGATTCTGGACGGAAGCGCCAAGGAGCTCGGCTCCGTGAGGCTGCCGAAAATTAACAGCTACCAGGACTGGGGGACGGCCGTCATGCATGGCGTTCCGATAGCCGCCGAAGGCAAGCAGAGCCTGCGCGTCCTGTTCGCCGGAGGGAGCATGAATCTCAATTGGCTGAAGTTCACACGCACGGGAGACGCGCCGGCGGATGGAGGCCAGCCAGGCACCGGGGATCCGGGAGACGGCACGGTACCGGAGGTGGTTCAGGCGGACGCGGTGCAGAGCTGGACGACGAGCGAGCGGGATCCCGGCAATATCCAGTGGTATTACGCGGACCGTTCCAAGCCGGAGGACAAAAAGCTGGAGCAGCAGCGGCCTCTCGATATCGTCCGGCCGAACGAGGCCGCTGGAACGGTCATTTCGCTCGATCCGGATGTGACTTATCAATCGATGGTCGGCATCGGCTCGTCGATGGAGGAATCGACGGTCGGCAACCTCGCCAAGATGTCGGCGGACAAGCGCAAGGAGCTGCTGGGCAAGCTGTTCGATCCGGCGGACGGCGCTGGCATGAGCCTTGTCCGCGTGACGATCGGCACGGCCGATTTCACCGGGCAGCCGTTCTACACCTATGATGACATGCCGGCGGGACAGACGGATCCGGGCCTGGAGCATTTCTCGATTCAGAAGGACCGCGACCTGCACATCATTTCCACGCTGAAGGAAATCCAGGCGATCAACCCGGACGTGAAATTCTTCGCTTCTCCGTGGAGCGCTCCGGGCTGGATGAAAACGACGGACAGCATGATCCGCGGAGAAATCAAGGAGGAGTATCTGTCGGTCTATGCGGACTATCTCGTGAAGTTCGTGCAGGCCTACCAAGCGGAGGGCATTCCGATGGAAATGCTGACCGTGCAGAACGAGCCTCTGCTGGAGATCGATTATCCGAGTACGAAAATGCCTTGGCAGCAGCAGGCCAGGCTGATGGTGCTGCTTCGCCAGAAGCTGGATGCGGCGGGCTTCGGACAGGTCGGATTGCTCACGTTCGACCATAATCCGGGCGACACGATGGCTTACCCGGCCCAGCTTCTGCGCGACAAGGCCGCATACGCGGCTGTGGACGGAACGGCTTTCCACGATTACGGCGGAGAGCTGAGCGAGATGACCAAGCTGCATGACCTGTTCCCGGACAAAAATGTCTACTTGACCGAACGCGCGGTCTGGGGCACGAAGGGAGCCGACCGCATCGCCCAGTATTTCCGCAATTGGGCGCGCAGCTACAATTCCTGGGTCGTCATGCTCGACAGCGACATCAAGTCCCATCAGTGGGTAGGCACGCCGGATCCGACTCCGGTCATCCAGGATTCCTCGGACCGCGACAACTACTGGATCGCGCCGGAGACGTACCTGATGGGCCAATTCTCGAAGTTCGTGCTCCCGGGCTACAAGCGGATCGAGAGCGATTACGGCTCTTCCGACACCGTGACGAATGTCGCTTTTGTCAGTCCGGACGGACGCAAGGTCGTAACCGTCGCTATCAACCAGACCGACAAGGACCAGCAGGTCAAGCTCATGAGCGACGGCACGCAAATCTCCGCGGTCGTTCCGGCCAAGGCGGTCACCACGTTCTCGTGGATTCGTCCCGAGCTGGGCCGGACGGCCCCGGGCAGCTTCCGCGCGGCGGACTTTGACAGCGCACGGGGCGTCTACCAGACCGATACGGTTTCAGGCGCCGTATACGGCCTCAATGAAGGCGGGGCTTCCGAGCCGGCTTCCTTCTCGTACGGCCTGACGGTCAAGAGGGCCGGAAGCTATTTCCTGGATCTCGGTTATGCCGGACAGCCTTCCGGCGCTTCAGCGGCCATCGCGATCGACGGCTCAGACGTGGGGACCCTCACGGTGACTCGCGATACTTACGCAGGGCCGAATCCGTTCGGCTATGCGCGGGTGAAGGTGGCGCTGCCGGCCGGCGAGCACGTCCTGGGCGTGACGGCGCAAGGCACCGGCTACAGCTTGCGCGACATTCGATCGACGACGGCCGGCGACAGCGCCGCCGCCCTGCCGAAGCGGGTTCAGGCCGAGCAGGCGGACGAATCCTCGGGCGTCCTCATCGAGGATGGAGCGGCCGGCACCGTTCCGGGCAGCTGGCTGGACTACCGGGTCAGCGTTCCGGAGGACGGCGCTTATCTGCTGACCTACCGTTACCGGACCGGTGGAGGAGACTCGGCCGCCGAAGCTTCCTGGAAGCTGGACGGAGGAGGAGCTGTCCAACGGGATGTCCTTGCCGCGTCCGACGAATGGACGACGCTGACCTCGGCCATTCCGTTGTCCAAGGGGACGCATTCTCTCCGCCTGTCCATTGTCGGAACGAACGTATCGCTGGACTGGATCGAGGTCGGTCCGCGCATCGTCCGCAAGGACAACCCGCCGCTCATTCCGGTTCCGGGCACCGCAAGCGCGCTTGATTACGCCGCCATGAGCGGCCCTTCCGAGGGCGCGGGCGGAGCGGCGGACGGCCATAAGCTCACCGGCATCAAGGCGGGCGACTGGATCGACTACAAGCTGGATGTCCCGGAATCGGGCCGCTACACCTTCACGCTTGAGATGAGCTCACAAGCCGGCGGCATGGGCGCCTTCGATCTCAAGCTCGGGGACGCTGTCCTGGCGTCGTACGACGTTCCGCAGATTTACGGGAACTGGGTCAAGAGCCGCAAGACGGCCGCGTTGCCGCAAGGGGAAATCACGCTGCGCCTTGCCGCGAACGTGGAGGGCTTCGAGATCGGGGCGCTCGCCATCGAGCCGATCCGCACCTTCGCTGCGGACCCTGCCGGCATCCTGAACATCGAAGCGGAGAGCTACTTCGATTCCGGGCGCAATGCCATCGAGACGAATAAAGCGGCCGGAACGGCCAACGTAGGCTACACGAATGCGGGCAATCTGCTGCGTTATCGGGTGGACGTCCCGCAGGACGGCAACTACAAGGCGACCTACCGCTACGCGACAAAGCAGGGAGGAGTGTCCGCGGCCCTGTTCGCGGACGGCGAGCTGAAAGGCATCGCGGCCCTGCCGTCCACAGGCGATTGGGGCGCGTACAAGACCGCCTCCCATATCGTCTCCCTGAAGGGGGGCGTGCAGGAAATCGGCGTGCTGGACCAAGGAGACGGCTTCAACATCGACTGGATCCGGCTGGAGCCGACGTCCGAAGAGAACCAGCCGGCGGTCAGCCGTGCGGCCGTTCCGTCCGCTTCCTTGAAAGCCGGCAAGTATGACTTGCCGCAGGAGCTGCTGCTGGCGAGCTCGACCGATGGCGCGACGGTGTACTACACGCTGGACGGCTCGCTGCCTTCGCCTGACAACGGCATCGCGGCAGCCGGTCCGATCGCCGTATCCGGAATTGCCGTCATCCGCGCAGCCGCGTTCAAGGATGGCTTGCCCGGCAGCTTCACGGCCGCGTTCACGTATGTGACCGGCAAATCGCAGCCAAGCGAGTCGCCGTCGGCCACGCCAAGCACGACGCCGTCGGCAACGCCAAGCGCAACGCCGTCCGCAACGCCAAGCGCGACGCCGTCCGCAACGCCAAGCGCGACGCCGTCCGCAACGCCAAGCGCGACGCCTTGGCTGCCATACTCGCCGGCTCCGTCGCCATCGCCGGCTGCATCGGCTGCACCTTCGGGCGCTGACATCACAACCGCCATTCCTGTGCTCGATCCCGCATCGGGAATCGCCGCGGCATCCATCGACGCCGCTGAGCTGCGGCGTGCGGCAGGCCAGGGAGCGGCGGATATCTCGATTCAAGTTCCCGCCTTGTCGGGAGCTAAAGGGTATCGCATCTCCATACCGGCAGCCGCTCTGACAGACGGCAAAGCCGCGCTTGAGATTCGAACCGCTGTCGGAATCGCGACGCTTCCGGCGGAAATGCTGAAAGGGTACGGAAATCTCGCCTCCGGAACCGTGGAGCTCGAAATAGCCCGGATTCAAGGCGTCTCAAGCCAAACGGGCGTACGAATCGCCCTATCGGCTGACGGCAAATCTCTCTTATGGCGCGGCAAGCTGCAGGCGGTCGGGGTCAAGCTGCCGTACTCGGCAAGCGTGGAGGAATCCGCGCATCCGCAGCGCGTAACGGTTCGGCTGACGGACGAAAGAGGTATCGCCGCAGCCGTGCCGACCGCCCGCTACAGAGCGGGAGCGGGCAGCGTCGAGTTCCAGACTTCCCTGCTCGGGGATTTCCGGATTGAATATGTGGTCAAGGAATTCAAGGATACGGCCCGTCTGACATGGGCCGCCGAAGCGATCGACGCTCTGGCCGCCAAGGGCGTCATCAAAGGAACCGGAGCGGAATTGTTCACGCCATCCGCGAATGTGCGCCGTGCCGACTTCGTCCTCATGCTCGTAAGGGCGCTCGGCCTTCGCGGCGAAGCAGCCGCCTCCTTCACGGATGTCCCGGCGGGCTCATACTACGAGGAGGAGGCAGCGATCGCCAAATCGCTAGGAATCGCGACAGGCAGGGAGGATGGAAGCTTCGATCCCATGGCTCCGATCACGAGGCAGGAGATGATGGCGCTCGCATTCAGAGCCCTGAAGCTGGCAGGCAAGCCGGTGCCGCCGGCGGCGGCCGAGCTGGACGGTTATGCAGACCGCTCCTTGGTGGCGGCATACGCGGCTGAGGCCGCAGCGGCGCTCGTCCAAGCCGGACTGCTGAGAGGGGATGGCAGCGGCCTGAATCCGGCAGGCCTGACGACACGCGCCGAGGCAGCCGTGCTGATCTATCGCCTGTACGGTTGGATGGACTGACCCGTCCAAGGAAAAAAAAGCTTCCCGGCCGCAATGGCCGGGAAGCTTTTTTTAATTCATTCAGAGCGGAAATGGGAGGAATCGGGCTGTGCGGGATGCCGATGCAGCGATTCGGCAAGCCGTATTCATGTGGACCGGCCTACTCCGGAAGAAACGAATTCCAGCACTTGTTCGAAGGAAACAGGACGATAGTCCCAATGCTCGACCGAGACGTTGAAATGACTCCGCCCGGCGTATTTCTGTCCATGGATATGTCCGTGCACGTTCAAATAAGGCATGCTGCGGTTCATATACATGGGTTCATGGCTGAGGAAGTAGAAGCCTCGGTATACGATCGGCTGCTCGTGCACCTCGTCGAAGCCGGCTTCAAGCCACCACTGGCGGCTTCTGTCGCGGTCGTGGTTGCCGAGGATCAGATGCTTGTACCCGTTCAAGGCGCCTGCGATCTCACGGGTTCTGCCCAAGCCGCCAAAGGAGAAGTCGCCCAGATGGTAGACGGTATCTCCTGCGGAGACGGCTTCGTTCCA
The DNA here is from genome assembly GCF_002243345.2 of Paenibacillus sp. RUD330. Lineage (NCBI taxonomy): Bacteria > Bacillati > Bacillota > Bacilli > Caryophanales > Paenibacillaceae > Paenibacillus > Paenibacillus sp. RUD330. Next base: position 4,523,348 of record NZ_CP022655.2, on the reverse strand, counting down.
GCGTTGGATCATGGCGCCATCCATTTCCCCGGCATCGGCGAACGGCCGGGATTCATAATCGATGATTTCCCTGTGTCCAAAATGATGGTCCGATGTCATAAAGATTTCCGGCAAGGCTGTTCCTCCCCTTTCGACTGCATGAGCTATGAAGCGATTGTTTCCATCGTCGCCTAGATGTATGAGGCCGGCAAGGAATGTCCAGGATGCTCAGCATGCTGTCGTCCCCCTGCATGAAAGGCGGAAAAAGCCGCAGGAATCGATCCTGAGGCTTTATTTAGGCTGCCTCCGTTTTCCGGCACGCTTGCTTCGGATGGGCTTTTTGCGGGGAGCCGGCGTTTTTTTGAGTCCGCGCGCCGCCCGTTTTTTTCGCCTGGAGGAAACGAGCCGACGAGTGACAGGCGGATACTGCTGAGCAGCCGGAGATTCCATTTCCAGAGAAGCTGCCTCCTCGGGAATGGATTCCGAACCGAGCTCGCCACCCCGCATTCCGTGCAGGAGCAGATCCATCGGACCCGTGTATAGAAAAGGCTCGCCGCTTTTTTCCTCTAGGGGCCGAAACCGCTGGGAGTCCGCGTAAGCAGGCTCTTCAAGCGGCTGCGACGCCAAAACCGAAATCTCCTCATCGGAAATCCGATCTTTGACAACGACCAGATGGAGCATCATTTGATAGGCGACATTCATCTGGCTCTGACGAAGCAGGGAGAGCTCATGAGGCTCGTAAAGCCCGTCGTAGGGAGGGAAGTAAAAAAACTCCAGCTTGAGCAGCCTCAGATCCAGCTCTTCGCTATCCCGTTCGGGATTTTCCGGTTCGGCATCCTCTCCATCCATCGGCAAGACGGCGGCTTCTTCCATCAGGGACCAATTCCGGCTGCCGGAAAGCTTGTATTCGTCCGGATCGACGTAACAGACCGGATGGCGCGTCCAGTACCGGGGGGCGTGCTCATTCAGCAGCTGACGATACCGGCGGTTCGCGATGTGCGCCGATACATGGGCATAAGGAACGACGATGCACACGACGGCGCGGTGACGGCATACCCGGTAGATTTCACGGAGCACAAAGTCCGCATCCGCGGCATATTGCAGGCTGTTGGAAGCCATGACGAAGTCGACGGCTCCATCCTCGAACGGAAGCGGGGAATCGAAATCATGGACGAGATCGACGCCGTCATAGGGCAGCTTGTCGATCCCGCGGCATCCTGGATGCTTGATCGTCCCGCAGCCCAGGTCTATTTTCACATTACCTCATCCTTCGCGTAAAGCGGTTCATACAGTCTATTCACGAAGGAAGCTTGCCGTCTATGCGGTAGTCCATGGCCTTCAGCTTGGGCTTCAGTTGCTTTGCGAACCTTCTTCGCTCATCGCAGAAAGGGAGAGGAAAAGATGGTATTCCTCTTGCTCGCTCCGGCTCCGCTTGGAATGGGTCTGCGCGAATTCAATGGCGATCTTCAGGAATTCCTCGGCTTCCTCCTTGGTCAGAAAGACATCCGAGTTGGAGATCGTGCCGGCTCTTTTCCGTCCTTTTTCAGCGCTGTCAAGATACTTCTCCTTGGCCGAATCGAACATATGGGAAGCCAGCTTCTGGGATTCGGAACGGAAGATTTCTTTGATGGACTGGTCATCCACCTCGTCGCGGCTGATGCTGACGGTTCCCTCGTAGGCTCTATAGTACTTGGCCGTTATCCCGTTGATCTGCTTCGTGTCGACGAGCTCAAGCAGGCCGATCCTTTCGAGCTTGCGGGCATGATAATACACCTTGGCCGGAACTTCGCCCATTCGGTCCGCAATTTCCTTAATCGTTGCCGGATGGTCGGATTTATGAAAGAAATTCATGATTTTCATTCGGTATGGATCGGAAAAAATCCGGATTTCCTCGATCGTCTTGAGTACCTTCGTTTCGATAAGGGTCACTCCTGTCCGCTGCTTCGTACATGCTCTCCTTATTATACTATAATTTCATGAAATTCTTTTGGGTTAAAAGCAGCAGGCCAGGGATGATCATGATCAGGCCGGCAAGGAGATATAGGGTCTGGACGGGCAGATGCTGGCCGGCGAAGCCGGTGGCCACGGAACCGAGCGGAATGAGCGAGGAGCCGATCATCCCGGAAAGAGCGCCGATCCGGCCAAGCATGTTTTTGGGAGTCACCTCCATCATGTAGGTGGATACGGGCGTTCCGATCATCGGCACCGCGAGTCCGCCCATGATGGACAAGACGGTGACAACGGCGAGCGGCTGCCATTGGATCCAGGATGGGACGATGTACAGCGCCTGGCTGACGCCGAGCAGCAGGCAGCCGAAGACGATGAGAGAGCTTTTGCGGAAACGCGCGCCGTAGGCGCCGATCAGCAAGCCGCTGGCGATCATGCCGCACATGAATCCGATTCCCATGATACTTTGGCCCGATGGACCGGAATGCAGCACTTCTTTGACGTATACCGTCTCCATGACGTTATGGGGGGTGAGGCATACATTGAGCACCGCGGCGGTGAGCATCGTCAGCATGATCAGGCGATGGGACCTCACGAAGGACATGCCTTCCTTGAACTGGCTCCAGTAGGTTGCTTCGGAGGATGCGGCCGTTGAGGAAGAGGCTGCAGAAGCTTGATCTTCAATCGGAGAGATTCTCATGAATGCCAGTACCGCTGCAGCCGTTAAAAAGGTGCATGCATCGATCAGGATGGCTCCTGACAAGCCGAAGGCGGCAATCAGGGCGCCTGCCGCCGCTACGCCGGCAAGCTCGGCAGTCCGCGAGGAGGAAGCGCTTAGGGAGTTGCCGCTAAGCAGCAGCTCTTTGGGCAGAAGCCGGGGAACCACAGACATTTCAGCCGGGCTGGAAAAGCATTCGAAGGAGGAGTTCATGAAGGTGAAGATGAACAAATGCCAAGGCTGGAGCCAGCCTTTCCAGTAAAGAAGAGCGGTCAGGGCTACGATTGTCCCGCGCGCTGAATAGGAGGCGATGATGACCGCTTTTTTGGACCAGCGGTCGACGAGGACTCCCGTGAACAGGCTGAAGACGATGCCTGGAATGAAATTGATGGCGAAGAGGGTGCCCATCAGGAGTTTGGAGCCTGTCAGCATATAGACCATCCAGCTGTAAGCGATGGAGTCGAGGGAGTCTCCGAAACGTGAAATGACTCGGGCCGCCAGCAGGAATAAAAAGGGCTTATGCTTTTTTAAACCTCTGATGCCTTGTGTCGGGGCTGAAGCTGCAACGGCGGGGATGCTCATCGTCAACACTCCATTCAAATTTTATGAACATGTAATTATAATTAACGTTAAATTTATTTTAATGATGGAGGATCGAATTTGCAAGCCCTTTTTTGGAGGCTTGTCTTTATGCATGCAGCGGC